>DASWWC010000218.1:0-4043 GCA_036401055.1 Roseateles sp. | reverse complement strand
GCCAGCATCGCCGTCAAGCAGGGCGAGACCGTGCGATTCATCGTGAAGAACTCAGGCCAGCTCAAGCACGAGATGGTGCTCGGCACCGTGCAGGAGCTCAAGGAGCACTACGAAGTGATGAAGAAGCACCCCGAGATGGAGCATGCCGACGACAACATGGTCACCGTCGCTCCGGGCCAGACCGGCGAGATCGTGTGGCAGTTCACCCAGGCCGGCAAGATTGACTTCGCCTGCCTGCAGCCCGGCCACTACGACGCCGGCATGAAGGGCGCCATCCAAGTCGCAGCCAAGGACCGCCATGCCGGCCACCAGCACTGACCGCCGGCCGGCACTGGCGCGACGCGGCCTGCTGGCCGGCGCTGCCGCCTGGGCCTTGTCTGCCGGGGCTGTGGCCCGGACCTCGCCGCCCGCCACGGGCGTGACCAAGGTTCAGGTCTGGAAGGACCCGAGCTGCGGTTGCTGCAAGGACTGGATCCAGCACCTGCAGGCCAATGGCTTTCAGGTGGCCGTCCATGACGTCGGCAACAACGGCGCGCGCAAGCGCCTGGGCATCGAGCTCAAGTACGGGTCGTGCCACACAGCCCTGGTGGGCGGCTACGCCATCGAAGGCCACGTGCCGGCGCGCGAGATCCAGCGCCTGTTGCGCGAGCGACCGCAGGCGATCGGGCTGGCCGTGCCGGGCATGCCGGTCGGATCGCCTGGCATGGACGGCCCCGTCTATGGCGACCGCAAGGACCCCTACGACGTGCTGTTGCTGAGCAAGGACGGCAGCGCCAGCGTCTATCAAACCTACCGTTGAAGGCCCCCTCATGAAGATCATCAAGACCCTCACCCTGGCCGCCGTGACGGCCGCCACCACCACTCTGGCCGCCACGGCGCTGGCCCAGGCCATGGACCACGGCAAGATGCACGGCGCCGGCTCGCCTGCTGCCACATCCGCCGACATGACTGACGGCGAGATCCGCAAGGTCGACAAGGACAACAAGAAGCTGACCATCAAGCATGGCGACATCAAGAGCCTGGACATGCCTGGCATGACCATGGTGTTCCAGGTCAAGGACCCGGCCATGGTCGAGCGGGTCAAGGCCGGCGACAAGATCCGCTTCAAGGTCGAGAAGGGCGCCAGTGGCTTCGTCGTCACGGAGCTGCAGCCGGCCGGCCATTGAAGCCGCCCGCGGGCCCGGCTGGCACGCGCCGCCGGGCCGACGGGGCTTGACCTTGCCACGGTGGCAAGGCCGAGACTGTGCCTGCCTTGCCAGCGACGGGTGCAAGGCGCATTCAAGGATGGCCCATGAAGCATGAACACGAGGCTCAGCCAGCGCAGGCCGGGCATGCGCATCACGCGCAGCACCCACAGGAGGCGGCGCCCGAGGCGGCGAAGGCCGGGGTGGTGGCGGCGGTGTACACCTGTCCCATGCACCCGGAGATCCGCCAGGACCATCCGGGAAACTGCCCCAAGTGCGGCATGACGCTGGAGCCGTTGCTGCCGGAGCTGGACGAGCAAGAGAGCCCGGAGCTGGTCGACTTTCAGCGTCGCTTCTGGTGGACGCTGCCGCTGACGGTGGTCGTCACCGTGCTGGCCATGTTCGGGCACCGGCTGCAGTGGTTCGAAATGTCCACCCAAAGCTGGATCGAGCTGGTGCTGACGCTGCCGGTGGTGCTGTGGGCCGGCTGGCCCTTCTTCAAGCGCGGCCTGCAGTCGCTGCTGAACCGCAGCCCCAACATGTGGACGCTGATCGCGATGGGCACCGGTGCCGCCTTCGCCTACAGCGTCGTAGCGACGCTGGCGCCGCAGGTTTTTCCAGCCTCCTTCATAGCCATGGGCCGCGTGGCGGTGTACTTCGAAGCTGCGGCTGTCATCGTCTCGTTGACGCTGCTGGGCCAGTTGCTGGAGCTGAAAGCGCGCTCGCAAACCTCGGCGGCCATCAAGTCGCTGCTGGGCCTGGCGCCCAAGACGGCGCGGCGCATCGACGCGCAGGGCGTCGAGAGCGACGTTCCGCTGTCCCACGTGCACGTGGGCGACCTGCTGCGCGTGCGTCCGGGCGAGAAGGTGCCGGTGGACGGCGTCGTGGTCGAGGGCCGCAGCGCGGTGGACGAGGCCATGCTGACCGGCGAGCCGGTCCCCGTCGTCAAGGTGCCCGGCGACCCGCTGATCGGCGCGACGCTGAACACCAACGGTGCGCTGGTCATGCGCTCCGAGCGTGTGGGCGCGGCGACCATGCTGGCCCAGATCGTCCAGATGGTGGCTCAGGCCCAGCGCTCGCGCGCGCCCATGCAGCGCATGGCCGACCGCGTGGCCGGCTACTTCGTCGTCGCCGTCGTTGGCACCGCGGTGCTGACGCTGCTCGCCTGGGGCTGGCTGGGCCCCGAACCCAGTTGGGTCTACGGCATGGTCAACGCCGTCGCCGTGCTCATCATTGCCTGCCCCTGTGCACTGGGTCTGGCCACACCCATGTCCATCATGGTGGCCACCGGTCGCGGCGCAACCCGCGGCGTGCTGTTCCGCGATGCGGCGGCCATCGAGAACCTGCGCAAGGTGGACACGTTGATCATCGACAAGACCGGCACGCTGACCGAGGGCCGGCCGGGTTTCGACCGACTGGTCCCGGTTCCCGGCGTCGACGAGACCGAGCTGCTGCGTTTGGCTGCCAGCCTGGACCAGGGCAGCGAACATCCACTGGCGGACGCCATCGTCAGGGCGGCGCGCGAGCGCGGCCTGGTGCTGAGCGAGCCGGAGGGCTTCGAGTCCGGCAGCGGTATCGGTGTGCGCGGCCGGGTCGGCGGCCGCAGCCTGGCGCTGGGCAACACCGCGCTGATGGAGCAGTTGGGCGTCGCGGTCGATGCATTGCTGCCGCAGGCCGAGGCGCTGCGGGCCGAAGGCGCCAGCGTGATGCACCTGGCCGCCGACGGCCGTCTGCTGGGCCTGCTGGCTGTGTCCGACCCGGTCAAGGCCAGCACGCCCGAGGCGCTGGCCGCGCTGCGCGCCGCCGGCGTGCGCATCGTCATGGCCACCGGCGACGGCCTGACCACCGCCCGCGCGGTGGGTGCGCGGCTGGGCATCGACGAGGTGCTCGGCGAGGTGAAACCGGCCGACAAGCTGGCGCTCGTGGCGCGGCTGCAGGCCGAGGGCCGCGTCGTCGCGATGGCCGGCGACGGCATCAACGACGCGCCGGCGCTGGCCAAGGCCGACGTCGGCATCGCGATGGGCACCGGCACCGACGTAGCGATGAACAGTGCCCAACTCACGCTGGTGAAGGGCGATCTGCGTGGCATCTCGACGGCGCGCGCGCTGTCCGAGGCTACCGTGGGCAACATGAAGCAGAACCTGATGTTCGCCTTCGTCTACAACGCGCTGGGCATCCCGGTGGCGGCGGGGCTGCTGTATCCGTTCACCGGCTGGCTGCTGTCGCCAATGATCGCGGCACTGGCGATGAGTCTCAGTTCGGCTTCGGTCATCACCAACGCGCTGCGCCTGCGGCGTACCGACTGATGGCCCTAGGCTTGCAGTCAGCGGCCATCGCGCTGCATGAGGACCCTGAGGAATATCACCGCCCGGTGCATCCCGTGCACTGATGGAGTGCCGACGATGGAAGAACTGTTTCATGGCGTCTCCGAGCCCGAGCTGTTCAAGCATCTGGGCCTGTCCGCGGGCGATGCGGAGAGTGCCCAGTGCCTGAACCGGCATGCGCCGCGACTTGCCGATGCCGCGCGGGCCGAGGGGGGGCAGCTTGATGTGGCACCGCGCCACCCCTGGGCCACGTCATCGACGTCGGCTTGACCTGACGCAACACCGCCGACCGCCACGCGCCTATCCTCGCCAACGTGCTGCTGACCAAACGCCTCCGCCGCTGGATCGCCTATGGCGTGATGCTGGCCCTGCTGTCCATGCAGCTGGCCGTGGCGGCCTATGCCTGCCCGCAGATGGCGCAGGCATCGCAGCCGGCCGTGATGGCCATGGCGATGCCGGGCTGCGATGGCATGTCCGGGGCCATGGACCCCGAGCAGCCCCAGCTCTGCCAGGCCCATTGCGTCAACGACGCGCA
>DASWWC010000217.1:0-11127 GCA_036401055.1 Roseateles sp. | reverse complement strand
CACCTGCTGCTGTGCCTGCACGCGCTGCAGGCCGCCCCGCGCGACAACGCCCGGCTGGGCGTGGGCCTGCTGGTGTTGTGGGCCGGCATGGCGACGGGGACCGCGCTGGAATTCGCCAGCGGCGCGCTGCTGGCCCTGCTGCCGCTGGCCATCATCGGCGTCAGCCGGCACCAGCTGCGCGAACGCGACGCCTGGCGTGGCGCGCTGGATGCTCAGGGCCTGGCCCTGGCCGAGTGGCGGCTGCCCGAGGGGCGGCGCCAGGCCTCCGCCCGCTGGCTGTCGCTGACCACGCCACTGGAGCCCGCGACGGCGACCGGTAGCGGCCCGCTGGACTGGATACGCATCGCCCACCCACGCGATCGCGAGACCACCCGTGCCGCGCTGCGCGAGCTGCTGGGCCACAACGGGCGCAACCAGCTGAGCCTGTCGCTGCGGCTGGCCGCCGACGGGGGCGACTGGCGCTGGCATGAGCTGCAGGCGCATGTGCCGCAACGCGACCGGCGCGGCCGCGCGCGCAACCTCATCCTGACGCTGGCCGACATCAGCTGGCGCCACACCGCCGAGGAGCGCGAGCGCATGTCGGCCACGCTGTTCCAGCAGTCGGGAGAAGGCCTGGCCGTCATCGACTCGCAATGGCGCATCGTGGAAGTGAACCCGGCCTATTGCGAGATCCTGCACGCGTCGCGCGAGACGCTGGTGGGGCGCATCGCGGCGCCGCTGGCCGGCGCCAACCTGAAGCGCAGCGGCCTGGAGATCGGCGAGCTGCAAGCCCACCTCAGCGGCGGCGAGCCCTGGAACGGCCGCCTGCAGGTGGAGCTGGACGATGGCGGCCAGCATGTGTTCCAGGTCCGGCTGAGTGCCGTGCCCGAGCCCGACGGCATGGCGCCGCGCTGGCGGCTGCTGAGCCTGACCGACCTCGGCGAGAGCCTGCGCCAGCAAGAGCTGCTGCGCCGCAGCCAGCGCTACGACGTCGCCACCGGCCTGCCCAACCGCGACGAGTTCATGCGCCTGCTGCCCCAGGCCATGGCCGCCGCCAATCGGGACGACTTCAAGCTGGTGGTGGGCATCGTCGATCTGGACGACTTTGCCCGCGTCAATGCCGAGCACGGCCAGTTGGTGGCCGACGCCATCATCCGCCAGCTCAGCGAACGCCTGCAGGCCACGCTGCGCGGCGCGCGCGGTGCCGGGCCCGACACGGCCGACCACCTGGCCCGCCTGCATGGCGACGAGTTCGCCGTGCTGCTGCGCGTGCAGACCCCCGAGGAGGCCCAGCGCGCCATCGACCGCCTGCTGGCCGTGCTGTCCACCCCCGTGGCCATCCGCGAAAGCCGCATCGGCGACGGCGTGGCGCTGGAGATCGGCGCCAGCGTGGGCGCCACGCTCTACCCGCAGGACGACGCCGCGCCCGAGACGCTGCTGCGCCACGCCGGCCACGCGCTGTTCCGGGCCAAGCGCTCCGGGCGCGGATCGGTGCACTTCCACGACCCGACCGTGGACCAGCGCGACGAGGTCGGCCTGATCGCCGTGGCGCGGCTGCAGCGCGCGCTGGACAGCGAGGAGCTGCTGCTGCACTACCAGCCGCAGGTCGACCTGCGCACCGGCCAGGTCATGGGCGTCGAGGCCCTGCTGCGCTGGCAGCACCCCGAGCGCGGGCTGCTGACGCCGGCACTGTTCCTGCCGGCCGTCGGCCACACCGGCCTGGCCGTGCAGATCGGCGACTGGGTCATCGAGCGTGCGCTGGCCCAGGCGGCCCTCTGGCAGCGCGTGGGCGTCAACGACGGCCGCGCGCTGCAGGTCAGCGTCAACGTGGGCGCCCGCCAGCTCGGCCAGCCCGACTTCCCGCAACGACTGCAGGAACTGATCCAGCGCCAGCCGCCGGAGCTGGCCCATCTGCTGCACCTGGACGTGCTGGAGGCCGACGCGCTGACCGAGACCGCCGCCACGCAAGCCCTGATCCAGCGCTGTCTGAGCCTGGGCGTGGGCATCGCGCTGGACGACTTCGGCGCCGGCTACTCGCGGCTCACCTCGCTGAAACAGCTGCCTGTCGACACCCTCAAGATGGACCGCAGCTACGTGCAAGGCATGCTGGGCGACGCGCAAGACCTGTCGCTGGTGGAAGGCGTCATCGGCCTGGCCCGCAACATCGGCTGCTCGGTGCTGGCCAAGGGCGTGGAGAGCCGCGCCCACGCCCGCGAGCTGCTGCGCCTGGGCTGCCGGCTGGGCCAGGGCAACGGCATCGCCGCGGCCATGCCGGCAGCGGCCGTGCCGGGCTGGATCGAAGCCTTCGGCCGCAGCGGCTGGAGCCACCAGCTGCGGCTGCCGACCCATGCACGTCCGTAAACTGCGGGGGTGATTCCTCCCGGCTTCATTCATGACCTGCTGGCCCGCGTCGACATCGTCGAGGTGGTGGGCCGCCACGTCGACCTGAAGAAGGCCGGCATCAATCACAAGGGTCTTTGTCCCTTCCACGGCGAGAAGTCGCCCAGCTTCATCGTCAGCCCCAGCCGCCAGACCTACCACTGCTTCGGCTGCGGCGTGCACGGCAACGCCATCGGCTTCCTGATGGAACACACCGGCGCCGGCTTCGTCGAAGCCGTCGAAGACCTGGCCCAGCAGGTCGGCATGCAGGTGCCGCAGGACGAGCGCAGCCCCGAGCAGCGAGAGAAGGCCAAGGCCGAGAAGGCAAAGCAGCAGAGCCTGACCGACGTGCTGGCCCGGGCGGCGGACTTCTACAAGGCCCAGCTGCGCAAGGCACCCCGCGCCATCGAGTACCTGAAGGGCCGCGGCCTGACGGGCCAGATCGCCGCCCGCTTCGGGCTGGGCTTTGCGCCCGAGGGCTGGCGCTCGCTGGCCAGCGGCTTTCCGTCCTACGACGACCCGCAGCTGGTCGAATCGGGCCTGGTCATCAGCCCGGACGTCGAACCGGGCGAGGACGCGAAGCGCTACGACCGCTTTCGCGATCGCATCATGTTCCCCATCCGCAACGTGCAGGGCGAGGTCATCGGCTTCGGCGGCCGCGTGCTGGACAAGGGCGAGCCCAAGTACCTGAACTCGCCCGAGACGCCGGTCTTCCACAAGGGCCGCGAGCTGTACGGGCTGTATGAGGCCCGCCAGGCCATGCGCCAGCGCGGCTATGCGCTGGTCGTCGAGGGCTACATGGACGTCGTGGCGCTGGCCCAGCACGGTTTCGGCAATGCCGTCGCCACGCTGGGCACCGCCTGCACCGCCGAACACGTGCACAAGCTGTTCCGCTTCACCGAGTCGGTCGTGTTCAGCTTCGACGGCGACAATGCCGGCCGCCGTGCCGCCGTGCGGGCGCTGGAGGCCGCGCTGCCGCACGCGACCGAGACGCGCACGGTCAAGTTCCTGTTCCTGCCCACCGAGCACGACCCCGACTCCTACGTGCGCGACCTGGGCGCCGACGCCTTCGAGCGCTGCGTGGAAGGCGCCGTCCCGCTGTCGCGCCAGCTGATCGCCGTCGCCGGCGACGGCTGCGACCTCGGCACCCCCGAAGGCCGGGCGCGCATGCTCAACCAGGCCCGGCCGCTGTGGGCCCTGCTGCCGGACGGCCTGCTGCGCCGCCAGTTGCTGGGCGAGATCGCCCGCCAGGGCCAGATACCCGAGACCGAGCTGCAATCGCTGTGGCTGGGTCAGGCCGCCGCGCCGGGCCCGCAGGCGGGAGAGCCTGCCGACGGGCCCACCGAGAAACCGCGCTGGAAACCCAAGGGCGAATGGAAGCCCAAGGGCGACTGGAAGCGCAAGGGCCGAGACGAGGAACGCCCGGCCGGCCCACGCGCCGCGCCCTCGACACCTACCGACAACGCCGTGCGCCTGCTGCTGCAGCACAGCGAGTTGTGGGAGACGCTGGCCGACGAAGACCGTGGCCTGCTCCATGACCTGCCCGGCGTGCACGGCGAGCTGATCCACTGGCTGGAACGCCAGCTGACCCACCATGGCGCAACGCCCTGGGCGGCCGTCGAGGCCGGCCTGGCCGACGCGGGGCTGGCCGGCGCCGCAGCCCAGGTCATGCGCTCGGCTCGCGAACTGGGCACGGAGGCCGAGCCCGCCCAGGAACTCGCCGCCCTGCTGTGCAAGCTCTGGATCGCGCAAATCGAGGCCGAGATCGCCGACCTGCTGGCGCGGCCGCCGCTCGGCGACGCCGAGCTGCTGCGCTACCGGCAGCTGCGCGCGCGCGCCGACGAGCTCAAGGGGCGCGGCGGCGCCAAGGCGGCCTGAACGACCGCCTTCGTCCAGGATTTTTGACCTGTGAGTGAAATTGGCCGATAATTCAACGTTTTCCGCGCGCGTCAACAAGAGTGACGGCAGAGAGATGCCGGGCCCGGCCACCTTGCGAAACAAGGCACCTGCGAGTTTTAAAGGCCACCTCATCCGCCACCTCTGCACTCCAAACGATCACGCCAGCTTGTTCGCGCCACGCCAGGGTCCCTCACCGAAACCTTGACGACGAAAGCCACCGCCCCCTGCCCCGCCGGTTTTGACGACCAGCCCGGGCCGGCCGCGGTGGCTGCTGCATTTCTGAATTGACCGCGCAAACCCCTCGAAGGACCTGCATGACCGCCAAGAAGCCCGCGACCAAGGCCAGCCCCGCCCCCGCCGAAGAGACCAAGAAGAAGACGGCCGTCAAGGCAGCAGCTGAAGCGCCCGCCAAGACTGCGAAGGCGGCGGCCAAGCCTGCAGCCAAGGCTGCTGCGGCGGACGAGGACAAGCCCAAGCGCGGTCGCAAGCCCAAGGCGGAAACCACCTCGAAGAAGGCTGGCAAGAAAGATGCCGAGGACGACGAGGACTTCTCCGACATCGACGCGGAGCTAGAAGGCGAAGAGGCCGAGACGGAAGAACCGGCTGCGGTCGTCGAAGAAGAGACCGTCAAGGCCAAGCCGCTGCGCATGAAGGTCAGCCGCGCCAAGGAGCGCGCGCTGATGCGCGAGTTCGGCCTGGAAGAAACGGCGCTGACCGAAGAGGAAGCCCTCAAGCGCCGCACGGAGCTGAAGACCCTCATCAAGATGGGCAAGACGCGGGGTTTCCTGACGCACCAGGAAATCAACGACCACTTGCCCGAGAAGCTGGTCAGCGAGGAAATCCTCGAGGCCATCATCTCGATGCTCAACGACATGGGCATCGCGGTGTACGAGCAGGCGCCGGACGCCGCCACGCTGCTGATCCAGGGCAACACCACCGCCACGTCGACCGAAGAGGAAGCCGAGGAAGCTGCGGAAGCCGCGCTGTCGACGGTGGACTCGGAGTTCGGCCGCACGACCGACCCGGTGCGCATGTACATGCGCGAGATGGGCACGGTGGAACTGCTGACGCGTGAAGGCGAAATCGAGATCGCCAAGCGCATCGAAGGCGGCCTGCAGGCCATGATGCTGGCGATCTCGGCCTCGCCGACGACCATCGCCCACATCCTGGAGTACGCCACCAAGATCCGCGCCGGCGAGATGCAGATCTCCGACGTCGTCGATGGCTTCGTAGCCGAAGACGAGGCCGACGACTATGTCGCCGAGGAAGACTTCGACGAGTTCGACGAGGAAGACGACGACGACGGCAACGGCGGCTCCAAGGCGCTGACCAAGAAGCTCGAAGAGCTGAAGAACGCCGCGCTGGTGAAGCTGGACTCCATGTCCGTCGCCTTCGACAAGATGCGCAAGGCCTTCGAGAAGGAAGGCTACAAGTCCGTCTCGTACAACAAGGCCCAGCAGGCCATCAGCGCCGAGCTGATGACCATCCGCTTCACGGTCAAGACCATCGAGAAGCTGTGCGACATCCTGCGCAGCCAGGTGGACGATGTGCGCCGCTACGAGCGCGAACTGCGCAAGATCGTGGTCGACAAGTGCGGCATGCCGCAGGAACACTTCATCAAGACCTTCCCGCCCAACGCGCTGAATCTGAAATGGGCCGAGAAGGAAGTGGCCGCCGGCAAGAACTACAGCACCATCCTGAGCCGCAACCTGCCGCCGGTGCAGGAGCTGCAGCAGAAGCTCATCGACATCCAGGCCAAGGCCGTGGTGCCGCTGGACGACCTGAAGGACATCAACAAGAAGATGAACGAGGGCGAGAAGGCCTCTCGTGACGCGAAGAAGGAAATGATCGAGGCCAATCTGCGCCTCGTGATCTCCATCGCGAAGAAGTACACCAACCGCGGCCTGCAGTTCCTGGACCTGATCCAGGAAGGCAACATCGGCCTGATGAAGGCGGTGGACAAGTTCGAATACCGCCGCGGCTACAAGTTCTCGACGTATGCGACGTGGTGGATCCGCCAGGCCATCACCCGCTCCATCGCCGACCAGGCCCGCACCATCCGTATCCCGGTTCACATGATCGAGACGATCAACAAGATGAACCGCATCTCGCGCCAGCACTTGCAGGAATTCGGCTTCGAGCCGGACGCCCCGACGCTGGCCGAGAAGATGGAGATCCCGGAAGACAAGATCCGCAAGATCATGAAGATCGCCAAGGAGCCGATCTCCATGGAGACGCCGATCGGCGACGACGACGACAGCCACCTGGGCGACTTCATCGAGGACACCAACAACACGGCGCCCATCGAGGCGGCCATGCAGGCCGGCCTGCGCGACGTGGTGAAGGACATCCTCGACTCGCTGACGCCGCGCGAAGCCAAGGTGCTGCGCATGCGCTTCGGCATCGAGATGCAGAGCGACCACACGCTGGAGGAAGTCGGCAAGCAGTTCGACGTCACGCGCGAGCGCATCCGCCAGATCGAGGCCAAGGCGATCCGCAAGCTGAAGCACCCGAGCCGCTCGGACAAACTCCGCACGTACTTGGACAACCTGTAAAGGTTGGACGAGGACGTGGCCGCCACCAGGTGGTGCGGGCTGCAAGGCAGGCCGCACGGGGTTTGCGCCATGACTCGCGTAGCGAGGCATGGCACAAACTGCGCACCTATCTCGACAACCTCTGAGCGGGATAGCAACAAAGGCCGGCCCGTCCGGCCTTTTTTCACGCCCTAAACTTCCGACATGACCGCGATCCGAGAGCGCACCGTCCTCTTCGCCGACCTGCGCGGCAGCACCGGGCTGTACGAATCCCTGGGCAATGCCGAGGCCAGCGGCCTGGTCACGCAGACGGTCAGCCAGATCAGCGAGGCCGTGCTGGAAAGCGGCGGCCACCTGATCAAGACGCTGGGCGACGGCCTGATGGCCGCGTTCGAGACGCCGCGTGACGGCGTGCGGGCCGCCCAGCGCATGCAGGAGCTGCTGGAGAAGACGGTGCAGCGCGCGCGCCGCCTGAACAACCCGGCCATGCTGGCCATGCGCCTGCAGGTGGCGCTGGCGCGCGGTGAGGTGGTGGAGCTGAACGGCGACTGCTTCGGCGACGCCGTCAACGTGGCCGCCCGCCTCATCGACCATGCCGGCGATGGCGAGATCCTGGTCACCGCCGAGGTGCTGGCGGGCCTGCACCACGCGTCCAAGGGGCGCTTCCGCAGCCTGGACCGCATCTCGGTGCGCGGCCGCGTCGAGCCCGTGCACGTCTACCGGCTGGACACCGCGCCGCTGCTGAGCAGCGACGACGCCGCGACGCAGTTCGGCGAGCCCATGCGTTCCGTCGAGCCCGACGGCATGCGCCTGATCTGGCAGGACCTGGACCGCGTCTTCGACATCGGCGCCATGCCCATCGTGCTGGGCCGCAGCGTGCAGGCCACCTACTGCATCACCGATGCGCGCGTGTCGCGCTCGCACGCCCGCATCGACTGGCAGGGCAGCAGCTTCGAGCTGACCGACCTGTCCTACAACGGCACCTACGTGCGCTTCGGCGAATCGGGTGAGCTGCTGAGCCTCAAGCGCGGCAGCTGCACGCTGCACGGCAGCGGCGTCATCGGCCTGGGCGGACTGCCGACGGACGAGCTGTCGCCCGTCGTGCGCTTCGAGGTGCTGCACTTCGCCGACACCGAGCCGCAGGCCTTCGGCTCCCCCCGCTCAAGAAGGTGAAGCCCCTCGCCCCGTCCCGCCCCGCCGAACGCGGGCGCGCCCGGTCGCTCCCCCGAGGGAACGATGAGGCTGCTGGCACCGAGCCACGAGCGCATCGCCATGACGGGCCGGGCGCTCGGCCCGCAAACCCCACGCATCGCCACTGACATGCCCTTCCTGCCCGAACCACCGCAGCACCACGGCGCTGCCTCCGGCCCCGACGTCGCCGTTCTGCTGTGCAACCTGGGCACACCGGACGCGCCCACCGCGCCGGCGCTGCGGCGCTATCTGGCCCAGTTTCTGGCCGACCCGCGCGTCGTCGAGATCCCCAGGCTGGTCTGGGCGCTGATCCTGCACGGCATCATCCTGCGCGTGCGGCCGGCCAAGTCGGCCGCCAAGTACGCCACGGTCTGGACCCCCGAGGGTTCGCCGCTGAAGGTCTGGGCCGGCAAGCAGGCCAAGCTGCTGCAAGGGCTGCTGGGCGAGCGCGGCCTGCGCGTGCGCGTGGCCTATGCCATGCGCTACGGCGAACCGGCCATCGCCGCCACGCTGGATGCACTGAAGCGCGAAGGCGTGCGACGCGTGCTGGTGCTGCCGGCCTATCCGCAGTATTCCGGCGCGACGACGGCCAGCGTCATCGACGATGTGGCGCGCTGGGCGTTGAAGACGCGCCACCTGCCCGAACTGCGCTTCGTGAACCGCTATCACGACGACGCCGGCTACATCGGCGCGCTGGCGCAGACCGTGCGCGAGCACTGGCAGCGCGAGGGCCGCGCCGACAAGCTGGTCATGAGCTTCCACGGCATGCCCGAGCGCACGCTGCATCTGGGCGACCCCTACCACTGCGAATGCCTCAAGACCGGCCGCCTGCTGGCCGAGGCCCTGGGCCTGCAGGACGGCGAATGGCTGGTGACCTTCCAGAGCCGCTTTGGCAAAGCCAAGTGGCTGGAGCCCTACACCGAACCCAGCCTCGTCAAGCTGGCCAAGGGTGGCCTGAAATCGGTCGACGTCATCTGCCCCGGCTTCGCGGCCGACTGCCTGGAGACGCTGGAAGAGATCAACCAGGAGGCCCGCGAGGCCTTCCTGCATGCAGGCGGCCAGCGCTTCGGCTACATCCCCTGCCTGAACGACCACGCGGCCGGCATGCGCGCCCTGGCCAAGCTGACGGAACGCCATCTGCAGGGCTGGCCGACCGAGGCGCCGCACCCCGACACCCTGGCCCTGCAGCGCCAACGCGCCCTGACCGCCGGAGCGAAGCAGTGAGCGAGGCGCCCGCCAGCATGCGGCTGGACAAGTGGCTCTGGGCCGCGCGCTTCTACAAGACGCGCGCGCTGGCGGTGGACGAAATCAACCTGGGGCGCGTGCGCGTGGGCGGCCAGCCGGTGAAGCCGGCACGCGACGTGAGGGTCGGCGACGTGCTGAGCCTGCGCATCGGCGTCGTTGCCCGGGAGGTCGAGGTCAAGGGCCTGTCCAACCAGCGCGGCCCGGCGCCGCAGGCGCAGCTGCTCTACGCCGAGACCCCGGCCAGCATCACCGCCCGCGAGGCCGCCGCCGAGGCGCGCCGGCTGGCGCCTGAGCCTGCCGCCACCCTCTCGCAGGGCCGACCGACCAAGCAGGACCGCCGCCGGCTGAACGAATGGGACCGCTGGTCCGTCTCGCTGGACGACGACCCGGCTTGACCCCGGTAAGTCATTTTGAATCTCCCCTCTTGAAAGCGGGACATCGCGCCCCATGTCTGCGCCGTTCCCGAACCTTGACTGCCATGACGACCGACAACCAACTGCCCGATGACGCCGCCGCCGCCGAGCCCAGCGCGGCCGACCTGAACCCCGAGATCAAGATCGGTGACCTCGAACGCCGCCTGGCCGAGATGAGCGATGCCTATCTGCGCGCCAGGGCCGAGGTCGAGAACACCCGCCGCCGCGCCGACGACGACATCGCCAAGGCGCGCAAGTTCGCCGTCGAGAGCTTCGCCGAGGCCATGCTGCCGGTGATGGACAGCCTGGACGGCGCCATCGCCACGCCCGGTGCCGCCGTCGAGGTGGTGCTGGAAGGCGTGCACGCCACGCGTCGCCAGCTGGCCAGTGCGCTGGAGCGCAACAAGGTGACCGAGGTCAACCCGGCCGCCGGCACCAAGTTCGACCCGCACCAGCATCAGGCCATCTCCGTGGTGCCCGCCGAGCAGGAGGCCAACACGGTGGTCACCGTGCTGCAGAAGGGCTTCCTGATCGCCGACCGCGTGCTGCGGCCGGCGCTGGTCACCGTCGCGGCACCCAAGTAATTCACACCCGACCGCCCTTGAAGGCGGCCGAGTTATCCACAGATTCGAAGCATCCAAGCATTCACCAGGAGCATAAAAATGGGAAAGATCATCGGCATTGACCTTGGCACGACGAACTCTTGCGTCGCCGTCATGGAGGGCAACACGACCCGCGTGATCGAGAACGCGGAAGGTGCCCGCACCACGCCGTCCATCATTGCCTACCAGGAAGACGGCGAGATCCTCGTCGGCGCCTCGGCCAAGCGCCAGTCGGTGACCAATCCGAAGAACACGCTGTACGCCGTCAAGCGCCTGATCGGCCGCAAGTTCGCCGAGAAGGAAGTGCAGAAGGACATCGACCTGATGCCCTACACCATCGCCGCTGCCGACAACGGCGACGCCTGGGTGGAAGTGCGCGGCAAGAAGTTCGCGCCCCCGCAGGTCTCGGCCGAAGTGCTGCGCAAGATGAAGAAGACCGCCGAGGACTACCTCGGCGAGGAAGTGACCGAGGCCGTCATCACGGTGCCGGCCTACTTCAACGACGCCCAGCGCCAAGCCACCAAGGACGCCGGTCGCATCGCCGGCCTGGACGTCAAACGCATCATCAACGAGCCCACCGCTGCGGCCCTGGCCTTCGGCCTGGACAAGCACGGCAAGGGCGACCGCAAGATCGCCGTGTATGACCTGGGTGGCGGCACGTTCGACGTGTCCATCATCGAGATCGCCGACGTGGACGGCGAGATGCAGTTCGAAGTGCTGTCGACCAACGGCGACACCTTCCTGGGCGGCGAAGACTTCGACCAGCGCATCATCGACTACATCATTGCCGAGTTCAAAAAGGACCAGGGCGTCGACCTGACCAAGGACGTGCTGGCCCTGCAGCGCCTGAAGGAAGCCGCCGAGAAGGCCAAGATCGAGCTGTCC
>DASWWC010000216.1:0-9746 GCA_036401055.1 Roseateles sp. | reverse complement strand
GGCCCGGGGGCGTCAACACGCTCTAAGCTCTCGGTTATGGTGATACCACCCCCGCCACCCGACGAAGACCGCCGCCTCGCGCGCCTGGCGGCACTGGCCGTCATGGACAGCGCGCCCGAGCCGCTGTTTGACCATCTGGCTGCCCTGGCGGCGCAGATCTGCGACACCCCCGTTGCCCTGCTGGGGCTGCTGGACGAAAAGCGACAGTGGTTCAAGGCGGCCGTCGGCTTCGGCCGCAGCGAAACACCACGGGCGCAGACCTTTTGCGCCCACACGCTGCTGGCCGATGGCCTGTTCGAAGTCCAAGACGCACGGCTGGACATGCGCTTCGTCGACCACCCCGACGTCCTGGCCAACCCGCCGCTGCGCTTCTATGCCGGCGTGCCGATCCGACTTGACGATGGCAGTCACCCCGGCACGCTGTGTGTCGTCGATTTCCGGCCGCGCGAGCTGAGCGAGGCCCAGCGCGAGGCGCTGACCCGCCTCGCCGATGCCGCCGCCGAGGCGCTGATGATGCGGGAACGGACCCTGCAGCGCGTCGACCCGGCGACCGCCGAGCAGTCCTTCGGCGTGCTCGCCGAGACGGCGCCTCTGGGCGTCTTTCGCACCGACGCCTTCGGCCACTACATCTATACCAATGCGAACTGGCAGCGTCTGTGCGGTCTGTCGGCGCAGGAGGGCCTCGGCGAGGGCTGGACCGCGACCCTGGCGTCGCAGGATCGCGCCTTGGTGCTGGACCATTGGCGGGGCAGCGTCGAGCAGCGCCAGCCCTTCGAGATGCGTTACCGGCTGCGCCGTGGCGGTGTGCTGCGCCAGGTCTGGGCGCGCGCGCGGCCGCTGCTGGCGCCGGACGGCGTGCTGCGTGGCTTCGTCGGCATCGTCGAGGACGTGACCGACCGCATCAGTGTCGAGCGCGAGCTGCGTGACAGCAAGGCGTTGCTGGACCGCACCGGCCGTGTCGCCGGTGTCGGCGGCTGGAGCCTGGACCTGCAGACCGGTGAAATCACCTGGAGCGACCAGACCTGCCGCATCCACGACCTTGAGCCGGGCTACCGGCCGACACTGCAGGAGGGCCTCAGCTTCTACAAGCCGGAGGCCCGTCCAATCATCGAAGCCGCCGTGCAGCGCGCCATCAAGCATGGCGAGTCCTGGAGCCTGGAGCTGCCTCTGGTGACGGCGCGCGGCCGCGACATCTGGGTGCAGGCCCAGGGCCAGGTCGACTGGCAGGACGGCGTGCCGGTGCGGCTGGTGGGCGCCTTCCAGGACGTCACCGAGCATCACCGCGCCGCCGTCGAGCTGGAGCGGAACCGCCAGCGCCTGCGCGCGCTGTATGAGTCGACCCCGGCCCTGATGCACTCGGTCGATGCCTACGGCCGTGTGCTCAGCGTGTCCGACCGCTGGTTGGAGCGTCTGGGCTACGAGCGCGGCCAAGTCATCGGCCGGCTGGTGGACGATTTCATGACGCCTGCGTCCGCGCGGCAGGCGCGCGAGGTCTACCGTCCGGCGCTGTGGCGCGACGGCCAGATCGGCGACTGTCCGGTTCAGCTGATCTGCGCCGATGGGCAATTGCGCGACGGGCTGGTTTCGGCCGTGGCGGAGTACACCCCCGACGGGCAGCCGCTGCGGGCTTTGGCACTGGTCAACGACATCACCGAGGACCTGCGGCGCCGCGCTGAGCTCGCCCATGAGCAGCGCATGCGCCGCCGCACCGAGCGCCATGTGCAGGAGCTGGACCAGTTGCTGCGCGAGCGCTCCGAGATGCTCGACGTGCTGGCCCATGAGGTGCGCCAGCCGCTGAACAACGCCAGCGCGGCGTTGCAGAGCGCTGCCGCCAGTCTGGCCGGCCGTGGAGAGCGCCAGGCCCAGGAACGGTTGACGCGGGCTCAGGCCGTGCTCGGCACCGTGCTGGCCGGCGTGGACAACACGCTGGCCGCAGCCAGCCTGCTGGCCGGCGGCGGCCGCATCGCTCGTGAGGACACCGACATCGACACCCTGATCGCCGTGACCATCGCCGACCTGCCACGCGAGCAGCGTGACCGGATCGTCGTGAGCCGCCACACGGCCACCCGCACGGCGCTGATGGACATGAGCCTGATGCGGTTGGCCCTGCGCAACCTGTTGTCCAACGCGCTGAAGTACGCCCCCGGCCTGAGCCCGGTGACGCTGCACGTGATGGACTTCGACGAGCCGCCGGCGCTGCAACTGGAGGTGGCCGACGCCGGCCCCGGCATTCCGCGCGAGCTGCTGCCCCGGCTGTTCACGCGCGGCGCGCGCGGCGGCAGCGTGACCGAATCGGGGCACGGTCTGGGCCTTTATATCGTGCGCCGCGTGATGGACATGCACGGCGGCAGCGCGGAACTGTTGCGTACCGGCCCTTTGGGGACGGTCATGAGGCTCACCCTCCCACAGGCGGACTAGGGCCGACTAGACTCGCGGCGCCTCAGCTTCGCTTGTCCCCGCGATGCCCTTGCGCCCCGATGCCGCCGTGCTGGAGGAATTGGTCGACCTGGCCTGGTCGGGCCAGCACCAGCGTCTGATCGATGCCAGCACGGCGTGGTGCGACGAGGGGCGGGTGCTGGAGCTGCGCGTCGAGAGCTTCATCGCGCTCGGCGACCTGGCTGCCGCGGCCGAGGCCGCCGAGGCCCTGGCCCGTCTGGCCGCCCGTCGCCCCGCGTGGCGGCTGCGCGCTCGCCTGGCGCTGGGTCTGGTGCAGATGCGTCGCGGCGAGCTGCTGCCGGCCATCGCCACTACCGAAGCCGCGCTGGCCGAGGCCGGCGCCGAGCCTCTGGACCGGGCCTACGCGCTGGCGTTGTTGGCCGAGGCGCAATGCCGCTGCCAGCGCGAGCCGGCGCTCGCGCTCAGCCGGGTCCGCGAGGCCGCAGCGCTGTTTGCCGCCGCGGGCAAGCCGGTGCCCCAGGGGCGGTGCGGCTACATCCAGTCTCTGTTGCTGGGCATGCTGGGACAAGTGGCCGAGGCGCGGGCGGCGGCCGAGGGTGCGCTGGTCCTGGCGTTGGCCAGCGGCGACCTGCTGGGCCAGGGCAATGCCCACAACGCGCTGACCTTCAACAATCCCGACCTGGCCGACTGCCTGCGCCTGTGCAAGCTGGCGCTGGCAGCCTTTGCCGCCGCCGGCTACGCCGAGCGCCAGGGCACGGCCATCCACAACATCGGCAACCACTACGTCACGCTGGGCCTGAGCCGGCGTGCGCGGCGCCGCTATCTGGCCGCGCTGGCGATCTGGCGCCGTACCGGCGCCACGGCACTGTTGCCCTACACCTTGACGGCGCTGGCTCGGCTGGATCTGGAGTCCGGCGCGCTGGCCGGCGCGCGCGCGTATGCCGACGAGGCCGAGGCCCTGGGCCTGGCGCGGCAGAACCCCGGCTTCCGCTCCGAGATCGCGCGGCTGCGCGGCGAGATCGCCATGGCCGAGGGCAACGCCAGTGCTGCCGCGGCGAGCTTCCGTCTGGCCCTGGAACATTCGCCGTCGGCCGCGCAGCGCATGGCGGACCTGGGCCTGGTCGCCTGGGCGGAGCTGGCGGCGGGGCGGCAACGCGCGGCACTGGACGCCAGCGGCGAGGCGGCCCGGCTGCATGCGGAGCAAGGCCTGGCACCGCTGGAGAACCTGGACCTGTCAGCGCTGTGGTGGCAGCGCCGCGAGGCCTTGCGTGCCGCTGGTCGCAGGCGCGAGGCCGGCGTGGCGCTGGCACGCGCCTACCGTTTCCTATGCCTGCGCCTGGCCGGGCTGTCCGACGAGGGCCTGAAGCGCAACTCCCTGGCCAAGCGTCCGGTGGCACGCGCCGTCGTGCTGGCCTGGCTGGCCGGCGGCGGCCGTGCGCGCCATCTTGGCGGCCAGGCACGGCTGGACGAGCGCTTCGCCCGTCAGGTCGACGTGGGCCTGCGCCTGGCCGAGCTGGCCTCGGGCGCCGAGCTGCACGAGTTCCTCGTCGACGAATCGGCCGAGGTCAGCGGCGCCGAGCGCGTGCTGCTGGTGCTGGAGGACGGCGCGGGGCGCCGCCACATCGCCAGCCACCTGACGCCGCAGGGCGAGGCCGGCGGGGAGGGCGCGCTGCTGAGCGCCATCTCGCCCTGGCTGGACGAGGCGCGCAGCAGCCGCGCGGCCGCCCTGCGCATCGGCCCCGAGGGCGCGCTGCCGGTGCAGCAGCGCTCCTGCCTGGTCGCACCGCTGATCGCAGAACGCGAGCTGCTCGGCTATCTCTATGCCGACCTGGACGGCGCCTTCGGCGCATTCCGCCCGGCCGACCGCGACCTGCTCGTCATGCTGGCCGCCCAGTCCGCCGTGGCCCTGGCCAACCTGCGCCTGCGCGAGGGCCTGGAGCAGCGCGTGGCCGAGCGCACGGCTGAATTGCTGGCCAGCAAGGCCCAGGTGGAGCGCCGCGTCGGCGAGCTGGCAATGTTGAACAGCCTGCAGCAGAGCCTGTCGCCCGAGCTGAGCTTCGAGGCCATCATCCAGCGCGTCGGCGACCGCCTCTGCGAGCTGCTCGGCACCCAGGATATTGGCATCCGCTGGTTCGACCCGACCACTGGCCTCAACCACTACCTCTACGAGCGCGAACACGGCCGGCCCATCCAGCTGCCGCCGGAGCGGCCGTCGCCCGACGGACCGTTTGCGCAGATGCGCCGCACCCGCCAGCCGCTGGTCTGTCGAAACCTGGCGGAGATCGAGGCCGCCGGCCTGCTGGCCGTGCCTGGCACCGACCAATGCCTGTCCTTCGCGAGCGTGCCCATCATTGGCAGCGACCTGGTGATGGGGGTCATCCTCGTCGAGAGCTACGAGCGCGAGAACGCCTTCAGCGATGCCGACGTGCGCTTCCTGTGCACGGTGGGTGCCAGCGTCGGCGTGGCGCTTGAGAACGCGCGGTTGTTCGAGGAGATCCAGCGCCGCACCAGAGAGAGCGCGGCCCTGGCCGAGGTGGGGCGCGAGATCTCGTCGACACTGGACGTGGCCACCGTCATGAACCGCATCGCCGTGAAGGCCAAGGAGCTGCTGGGCGTGGACAACAGCGCCGTATTCGTGCCCGTGGACGAAGGCGAGGCCGGCGCGGCGGCCCGGCGCTACCGCGCCATCGTTGCCGTCGGCAGCTACGAAAGCGAGGTTCGGGACGCTGTCGTCACGGTGGGCGAGGGCATCATCGGCTCGCTGATCGCCAAGGGCGAGCCGGGCGTCATCAATGCCGCGCGTGATGACCCGCGCGGGGTGCGCATGGAAGGCACCGGTGAAGACCCCGACGAACGCATGATGGTGGCGCCGCTTCGGGCCGGCCAGCGCGTGCTGGGCGCGCTGACGGTCTGGCGCCTGGGCGGCCAGCCGTTCCGGCGCGGCGAGCTGGACTTCCTCGTGGGTTTGAGCCTGGCGGCCTCGGTGGCGATGGAGAACTCGCGCCTGTTTGGTGAGGCCCAGGCCGCGAAGGCCGCTGCCGAGCAGGCCAATGCGGCCAAGAGTGCGTTCCTGGCGACCATGAGCCACGAGATCCGCACGCCGATGAACGCCGTGATCGGCATGAGCGGCCTGTTGCTGGACTCGGCGCTGGATGACGAGCAGCGCGACCACGCCGCCACCATACGGGAGGCCGGCGAGGCGCTGCTGGCCATCATCAACGACATCCTGGACTTCTCCAAGATCGAGGCCGGCCGCATGGAGATCGAGAGCGCACCCTTCGCGTTGCGCGACTGCGTGGACGGGGCCATCGATCTGATCGCGCCGCGCGCTCGCGAGAAAGGCCTGGCCCTGGCCGTGGATCTCGCGCCCTCCGTGCCGGCCGGCATCATCGGCGACCTGGCCAAGCTGCGCCAGATCCTGCTCAACTTGCTGTCCAACGCGGTCAAGTTCACCGAGACCGGCGGCATCACCGTCGAGGTGGACGCAGCGCCGGCTGAGACCGGCGTGGAGCTGCGCTTCCTGGTGCGCGACACCGGCATCGGCCTGACGGCGGAAGGCTTGTCGCGGCTGTTTCAGAGCTTCAGCCAGGCAGATGCCAGCACCTCGCGCAAGTACGGCGGCACCGGCCTGGGCCTGGCCATCAGCCGGCGCATGGCCGAGCTGATGGGAGGGCGCATGTGGGCCGAAAGCGACGGCCCCGGCCATGGGGCGCGCTTCGGCTTCACGCTGCGTGCCGCCGTGGCGGCCGACGTGCAGCCGGGGCCGCGACGGCAGCGCAGCCAGCCGGTGGTCGTGCACAACCTCGCCGAGCGCCACCCGCTGCGCATCCTGCTGGCGGAGGACAACGTGGTGAACCAGAAGCTGGCGCTGCGGCTGTTGCAGCAGATGGGCTACCGGGCGGACCTGGCGGCCAATGGCCTGGAGGCGATCGAGGCGGTGGGTCGGCAGGCCTACGACCTGGTGCTGATGGACGTGCAGATGCCGGAGATGGACGGGCTGGAGGCGTCGCGGCGCATCGTGGCGGCGGGCGAGCGGCCGCGCATCGTGGCGATGACGGCCAACGCGATGCAGGGCGACCGCGAGATCTGCCTGGCTGCCGGCATGGACGACTACCTCACCAAGCCGATCCGTGTCGACGAACTGGCAGCGGCCTTGCTGAGAACGACGGCGAGGGAGTCCTGAATGACAGAGCAGAACGAGGGGGCGGAGATCCACGAGGAACAGCTGCTCGCGGTGCGGCTGCAGATCCTGGCCGACAACATGCGCGCCGGTATGGCCGCGGCCCTTCTGGTGTTGCCGCTGCTGGCCGCGGCGCTGGCCCATGCCGGCGGGCTGGACCGGTCGCGCTTTCTCGGCTGGGCTTGCGCGGTGGTGCTGCTGGTGGCCGTCTTCTACGGGCTGCTGCTGCCACGGCACCGGCCCTGGGTGGCTGCGGGCCGCGCCCGCGACTGGCTGCGACTGCAGTTGGGCTTTCACGTGCTGCTGGGCCTGACCTGGGGTCTCGCGGGGGCGCTCTTCTTCGAGCCCACCGTCATTCGCCTGACTGCTCTCCTGGTCCTCGAGCTGGGCATGCTCGTCAGCTGCGCGACCGCGACGGCCGTGCTGCTGCCGCTGGCCTACGCCTTCATCCTGCCCTGCGCGCTGCCCTTCCTGCTGAGCTGTCTCGTGGCCCGTGTCGAACTGGCCGACCTGTTCGGCATGACGGCGCTGCTGGTCCTGCTGTGTGCGCTGGCATATACGCATGTGTTTGCCAAGGCGCTGACCAGCTCCATCCGTATGCGCTTCGAGAACCAGCGCCTGAATGAGGCGCTGACGGAGCAGCGCGTGCGCGAGCGCACCGCCGTGCTGGAAGCGGCCAGCGCGCACAAGTCGGCCTTCCTGGCCACGGTGAGCCACGAGATCCGCACGCCGATGAACGCCATCATCGGCATGAGCGGCCTGCTGCTGGACACACCGCTGAGCGCCGAGCAGCGCGACTACGCCGCCACCATCCGCGACAGTGGCGAGACCTTGCTGACCATCATCAACGACATCCTGGACTTCTCCAAGATCGAGGCCGGCCGCATGGGCATTGAGCAGCACCCCTTCGAGCTGCGAGACTGCATCGAGTCGGCCCTGGACCTGATGGCCGTGCGGGCGGCCGAGAAGGGCCTTGAGCTGGCCTTCGAGCCGGAGACTGACCTGCCGCAGACGCTGCTGGGCGACGTGACTCGGTTGCGCCAGGTCCTGCTCAACCTGCTGTCCAACGCGGTCAAGTTCACCGAGAGCGGCGAGGTCGTCGTCAGCGCGCGGTTGCAGGCCGGCGAGCTGCATTTCGCGGTGCGCGACACCGGGATTGGATTGACGGAGGAAGGTCGATCGCGTCTGTTCGCAAGCTTCAGCCAGGCGGACAGCAGCACCACCCGCAAGTATGGCGGCACCGGCCTGGGCCTGGCGATCAGCAAGCGGCTGGTGGAGCTGATGGGCGGGCGCATGTGGGCCGAAAGCGATGGTCCGGGTCGCGGTTGCTGCTTCCGCTTCACGCTGCCGGTCGTGGCGGGCGCCGCGCCCCAGGCGCCGCGGCGCGAGTTCATCGGTGCGCAGCCGGCACTGAAGGGCCGGCGCATGCTGGTGGTCGATGACAACGCCACCAACCGTCGCATCCTGGCGCTGCAGGCCGCCAAGTGGGGCATGAACGTGCGCGACACCGACAGCGGGCTGGAGGCCTTGCAGCAAGTCCTGGCCGAGCCCTTCGACCTGATCGTCGTCGACATGCACATGCCGCACATGGACGGCGTGACGCTGGCCCGCCGGCTGCGCGACCTCAAGCCCGAGCTGCCGCGGGTGCTATTCACGTCTCTCGGCCGGCGCGACGTGGAGGAGGGGCTGTTCGCCGCCGTCATGATGAAGCCGCTGCGCCAGAGCCAGCTCTTCGACACCCTCGTGACCGTGCTGCATCACGACACCGTGCATGCGCCCGAGCCGCCCGCGGCACCGCGTCTGGACGCGCACCTGGCGGCCCGGCATCCGCTGCGCATCCTGCTGGCCGAGGACAACGCCGTGAACCAGAAGCTGGCCCTGCGCCTGCTGGCGCAGATGGGTTACCGCGCCGACGTGGCGGCCGACGGCGTGGAGGCCGTCGAGTGCGTGCAGCGCCAGCCCTACGACCTGGTGCTGATGGACGTGCAGATGCCGGAGATGGACGGCTTGGCGGCCACGCGGCTGATCGTCGAGCGCATGGGAGCGGGCCGGCCTCGCATTGTCGCGATGACGGCCAATGCCATGCAGGGCGACCGCGAGGCGTGCATCGCGGCGGGCATGGACGACTACCTGACCAAGCCCATCCGCGTGGAGGCGCTGGTGAAGGCCTTGCAAGACACGGTGCCGCGGTCATGATGGCGTACCCAGCGCCAGGCGCTGACGGATGTGCATGGAGGTGCCGCGACGACGTGGCGCCAAGGAGGACCCCATGACGGTGATCGATGAACAGGTGTTTGCGGCCCTGGTGGACAGCGCCGGCGCGGACTTCATGCCGGAGCTGATCGATTCCTTCCTGGAGGACGCGCCGCAAGGCCTGGCGGCGCTGCGAGCGGCCACCGCAGCGGGCGATGCCGTGGCTTTCCGCCGCGAGGCGCACTCGCTGAAGAGCAACGGCGTGACCTTCGGCGCTCAAGCCTTTGCCGATGCGGCGCGCGAGCTGGAGCACACGCCGCTGGCCGAGTTGGGTGCCGCAGCCGCGGCTCGGGTCGATGCGTTGGGCGTGCTGTTCGAAGCCGTCGCGGCCGAGCTGAAGGAGCGCCGCCATGCGTGATCGCCGAGCCAAGCGCGCGCGCATCCTCCTGGTCGAGGACAACCGCGTCAACCGCTTGCTGCTGGCTCGCCACGTCGAGCTGCTAGGACACAAGGTCGAGATGGCGGAGGACGGGCTGGCCGCGCTACAGCGGGTGCAGCAGGAGACCTTCGACCTGCTGCTGGTGGACATCCACATGCCGGGCATGGACGGCATCGAGCTGCTGGAGAGGCTGCGCGCCAGCCCTGAACTCAGCGAGCTGCCGGTCATCGTGACCTCGGCCGTGGAGGGCCTCGACAGCATCGTGCGCTGCATCGAGCTGGGCGCGGAGGACTATCTGCACAAGCCCGTCAACCTCGTGCTGTTGAAGGCACGCATCAACGCGAGCCTCGAGCGCAAGCACCTGCGCGACCGGCAGCGCGAGCTGGTGCGGCGTTTCGCGACGCGCGAGGTGGCCGAGGAGCTGGAGGCGGAGGGCTTCGCCTTGGGGGGGCGCAAGGTGCAGGCGACGGTGATGTTCTGCGACATCCGCGGCTTCACGACGCTGGCGGAGTCCCAGCCTCCCGAGGACATCATCGA
>DASWWC010000215.1:0-2573 GCA_036401055.1 Roseateles sp. | reverse complement strand
CCGGCACCGCGACGCTGGCGCTGAGCCCGGCGCTGGCCGTCCCCGCCGCGGCGCTGTTGAGCACGCTGCCGCTGCTGGCCTGGCTGCGCGGCCGCGCCAACCGCGGCCTCATCGAGGCGGCGCTGGCCGCCGAGCGCCTGGCCTCGGGCGACCTGACGCAGCAGCTGCAGTCGCGCCGCAGCGACGCCCAGGGCCGGTTGATGCGCGCGCTGTCGCAGCTGAACGTGAATCTGCAGGCCGTGGTGGGCGACGTGCGCCGCGAGGTGGACGGCGTGAACCTGGCCTGCTCCGAGATCGCCGCCGGTGGCCGCGACCTGGGCGAACGTACCGAGCTGCAGGCCGGCAGCCTGCAGCAGGCGGCGGCCGCGCTGGAGGAGGTGTCGGCCACCGTCAAGCACACGGCCGAGGGCGCGTTCAAGGCGCGCGACCTGGCCAAGGACACCGCCAACGCCGCGCGCAACACCGGAAGCACCAGCCAGGAGGCAAGCAGCCGCATGGACGCGGTGCGCGAGGCCACCACGCGCATCAACGAGATCGTCACCGTCATCGACGGCATCTCGTTCCAGACCAACATCCTGGCGCTGAACGCGGCCGTCGAGGCGGCGCGCGCGGGCGACGCGGGCCGCGGCTTCGCGGTGGTTGCGTCCGAGGTTCGCATGCTGGCGGGCCGCACTCGCGAGGCGGCGCAGGAGATCAAGCGGTTGGCCGAGGACTCGCGCAGCCGTGTCGAGGAGGGCGTGCGCATCGTGGCCGACACAGGCCGCTCGGCCAAGGAGGCCGAGAACGCCGTCGACCAGATGAACGAGCTGATCGGCCGCATCAGCGTGGCCGTGCAGCAGCAAAGCGGCGGCATCAGCGACGTCAACGGCAGCGTGTCCAGCATTGACGGCATCACGCAGCAGAACTCGGCGCTGGTGGAGCAGCTGTCGGCGTCGGCCATGTCGCTGGCGCAGCGCGCCGAGCTGGTCACGCAGTCGGTGCGCGTGTTCCGGCTGAACACCGGCAGCGCCGCCAGAATGGCCGCATGACCCACGCTGCCGCCCGGCTGAACCGGCGCTTCGCGCTGCTGCCCGCCCTGGCGGTGGTGGTGCTGACCGTCGTCATGCTGGCCTGCGGCGACCGCCTGCTGGGTCAGGAGCTGCTGCAGCGCGCGTTGGCCGCCCAGCAGCAGCGCGCCGACCTGCTGAGCCTGCAGCTGCAGCTGTCGCTCAGCGACGCGGTCAGCCAGGTGCAGCTGCTGGCGCGCTCGCCGCTGCTGCGGCCGGGCCACCCGGTCGAGCGCATGCGCGCCGAGCTGGACCATCTGGTGGCCAGCTCGCCGCGCTTCGTCTGGGTCGGCGTGGTGGCCCCCGATGGCCAGGTGCTGGCCGCCAGCCGTGGCTGGCTGGAGGGGCAGGGCATCGCGCACCGGCCCGTGTTCGCGCGCGGCCGCCAGGGCATGGTGGGCGACGTGCATGCGGCCGTCGCGCTGGCGCCGCTGCTGAACCAGCTGCAGGGCGGCACTACCGAGCTGATCGACATCGGCGAGCCGGTGTTCGACGAGGATGGCCGGCTCGTGGCCGTGGTCTGCGCCCACCTGGGCCTGCACTGGGTCGGCGACCAGCTGGCGCTGAGCCTGGGCGCGTCCGACGCCGCCGCGCGCAACGGCGTGCAGGGCCTGGTGCTGACCACCGCGCCGGTGGAGCGCAGCGTGGTGCCGGGCAGCACCCTGCCCGCCGGCCTGCCGGACACGGTGCAGGAGGCCGTCGTCTGGCAGGCCGACGACGGCCGCCGCCGGCTGCTGGCCCAGTCGCAGCTGCGCGACCCGCGGCTGCTGCCCTGGCGTGCCGTCGTGCTGCAGGACGAGGAGCAGGCGCTGGCGCCGCTGCGTGCGCTGCGCGCCACCATGCTGGGCATAGGCGTCGCGGCGGCGCTGCTGCTGGGTGCGGCGGGCTGGTGGGTCACGCGCCGGCTGCTGACTCCCTGGGACCCGCTGTTCGACGCGGTGCTGGCCGACCCCGAGCGCGACCCCGCCGACGTCGCTGCGCGCGTGCAGGCGCTGGTGGCCACGCGCAGCCAGCCCACGCCCACCGAGATGCTGATGGGCTGGCTGGCCCGCGATGCCGGCAACCTGCGGCGCGCGCTGGACCACCTGCCGGTCGCCATCGCGCTGGCTGACCGGCACTTGCGCTGCGAATCCGTGAACCCGGCCTTCACGCGGCTGCTGGGCTGGAGCACCGAGACCACACAGGGCCGCCTGGTCGGCGAGCCGCTGCTGGACGCGCCCGGCCGCGAGGCCTGGGCACGGTTGCTGCCGCAGCTGCTGGACGCGCCCGGCGAATTCGTGTCGCGGCTGGACGCGCTGACGCCCACCGGCAGCCGCGTGGCCGTGCAAAGCCATGTCGTACCCATGCTGGACGGGCAGGGCCGCCTGATGGGCGCGCTGCTCATCGTCAACGACATCCGTGCCGAGCGCCGCGCGGGCTCGCACGCCCAGGCGCTGGCCGAGCGGCTGCGCGCGCTGGCCGAGGCCGCACCCGACACCCTGCTGGCGCTGCTGGACGTGGACGGCCGCGTGCTGGAGTGGAGCGGCG
>DASWWC010000214.1:0-82166 GCA_036401055.1 Roseateles sp. | reverse complement strand
GGCTACGCTGAGCGTCGCGCTGGCGCTGGCGCTGCTGCTGCCGGGCCTGGTGCGCTGTGCCCTGCTGCCCGCGGACGCTGACGAGCACCTGTGCCGCGTCAACCCGGGGCTCAGCGGCGGGCTGGGCCTGGCGGTGCTGCTGTGGGGCCTGTGGCTGGGCGCCGCGCTCACGCAGGGCTGGCTGCCGCGCGAGCGGCCCGCCCGCCCCTGGGGGCTGGCCGTGCAGATCGCGGCGCTGACGCTGCTGGCCATGGCGGTCAACCGCGTGCTGCACGTGATCGGCCCGCTGGACGGCAGCATCACGCCCTACACGCTGCAGATCCTGCTGACCTTCTCCACCTGCGTCTGCCTGGGCCTGGACTACCACGAGCGCGGCCGGCGCCGCGCGGCCGATGCGGACAGCCTGCAGCGCAACGAGCAGGAGCAGGCCCGCCAGCTCGACGCCGCGCGCGCAGCGCTGCTGCAGGCCCAGGTCGAGCCGCACTTCCTGTTCAACACGCTGGCCCACCTGCGTCGTCTGGCCCGTACCGATGCAGGCGCCGCCCACGCCATGCTGACCGATCTGCGCCGCTACCTGGACGCCGCGCTGCCCGAGCTGCGCCAGGCCCAGGTGCCGCTGGCGCGCGAGCTGGAGCTGGTGCGTGCCTTCCTCGCGCTGCACCAGCGCCGCATCGGCGCCGAAAGGCTGACGCTGAGCTACGACATCGCACCCGGGCTGGATGACGTCGTGGTGCCGTCCACCTGCTTGCTGACGTTGGCCGAGAACGCGATCAAGCACGGCATCGCACCGCGGGTGGATGGCGGCGAGATCGCCGTGCGGGCCCAGCCCGATCCCGACGACCCCGGCCTGCTGCGGCTGGAGGTGGCCGACACCGGCGCCGGCATGGGCAGCGGCAGCGGCGGCGGCACGGGCCTGGCCACGCTGCGCGCCCGCCTGGCGGCCGCCCACGGCGGCACGGCACGGCTCAGCCTGCATCTGAACCAGCCACGCGGGCTCATCGCCCGCGTGCAGCTGCCATGGCGTTGAAGCTGCAGCCGCCGCGCGGCAGCGACCTGGGCTGGATGGCCCTGGTCGGTGCCGCCACGCTGGTGGCCAACGGCACGCCGGTCAGCACGGCGATGTCGGCCGTCGACACGCTGCAGGCGCTGGCCTACAACATCATCCAGTTCGGCGTGCCCGCGGTGCTGCTGCTGCGCCTGGCCGACGCACTGGTCGATGCGCGCCTGCTGCCCGCCACGCCGGCCTATGTGGGCGTGGTCGGGCTGAGCGTCGTGGGCGGCATCTGGCTGATTGCGCCGCTGCTGTACCCGTGGCTGGGCAAGGCGGACTGGTGGACCTGGGAGGACGATTTCGGCCTGGCCAGCACCACGCTGATCTGGCACGGCCTGGGCGTCGCCGTCTACGTGCAGCTGCGCTTCTCGCGCCGCACCCAGGCCCGGCTGGCGGCGCTGCGAGATGCCGCCGCGCGGCGCGATCGCCAGCTCGCCGCCACGCAGTTGCTGGCGCTGCAGGCGCGCGTCGACCCGGCCCTGCTGTCGGAACGCCTGGCCGCCATCGACGCCGAGCTGCTGGCCGCGCCGGCCCGTGCGCAGGACCGGCTGGCCGCGCTGATCGAGCTGCTGCGCGCGCTGCAGCCGCATGTGGAGGCCGAGGTGTCCACGCTGGCCCGCGAAATCACCGCGCTGCGCGCCTATGCCACGCTGGTCAGCGCCGATGCGCGGCACACCGAGCGGCTGCACCTGTCTGGCCTGGAAGACCCGCCGGAACTGCCGCTGGCGCCCATGGTGCTGCTGCCGCTGGTGCGCCCGCTGCTGGACGAGGGCAGCACGCTGTGGAGCCTGTCACTGCACGCCGGCGCCGGCCGGACCGAGCTGCGTCTGCAGGCGCTGGGGCCGGATGCCGCGCGCACGCGGCAGGCGGCGGCGCGCGTGCCGCTGGCCGAGCTGGCGCAGCGCCTGCGCGCCGTGCACGGCGACGACACCCAACTGGTGCTGGCTGCTGAAGAATTGCCGCTGTTCCGCCTGACCTGGCCGACGCTCCCATGACCCGCATCCTCATCGCCGAAGACGAAGCCCTGCTGGCCGCCGAGATCCGCGAGGAGTTGCTGCGCCAGTGGCCGGAAAGCGAGATCGTGGGCATGGCGCGCGACGGCCACGAGGCGCTGCGGCTGGTGGAGCAGTTGGCGCCGCAGGTTTGCTTCCTGGACGTGCAGATGCCGGGCCTGTCGGGGCTGGAGGTCGCGCAGCTGATCGGCCGCCGAGCGCATGTGGTCTTCATTACCGCGCACGAGCGCTACGCGGTGCAGGCCTTCGACGAGGGCGCCGTCGGCTATCTGCTGAAGCCGCTGGACCCGGTGCGCATGGCCAAGACGCTGTTGCGGCTGAAGGAGCGTCTGTCCCACCAGCCGGCCGACCTGGGCGGCCTGACCGTGCCGGCCGCCGCGGTGGAGACGCTGCGCTGGATCACCGTGCAGCGCGGCCGCGAGCTGCAGCTGATCACGGTGGAGGACGTGGCCTATTTCCGCGCCGACAACAAGTATGTCGCCGTCGTCACCGCCGACAGCGAGGCGCTGATCTCGCTGCCGCTGAAGGAACTGGTGCAGCGGCTGGACGGCGAGCACTTCTGGCAGGTGCACCGCTCAACCATCGTCAACGCCCGCGCGATCAAGTCCGTGACGCGCACGCTCAGCGGCAAGCTGGGCATCACGCTGAAGGACCGGCCGGAGACGCTGGAGGTCAGCCCCTCCTACGCGCACCGGTTCAAGCAGCTTTGAGGCCGAACAGCTCGGCCGCGTTGCCCCACGCGATGCGCTGCGCCACCTCGGCCGGCAACTGCCCCAGCCAGCCGCGGTAGTCGGCGAACAAGCCCTCGTAGTGCTGCCAGCGCGGCGTGACCCAGGTGTCCGAGCCGATCAGGAAGCGCTGGGCATGGGCCTCGAACAGCGCGCGCCATTCCGGCGTGATGCGCCCGTCGAAGGTCAGCCCCGGCCGATACGACAGCTCGCCGCGCAGGCCCGGGTGCTTGGCGAACAGCTCGCGCACGCGTTCCACCGGCTCGCCCGAGATGCCGGTGTGCGCCCAGATCAGTCGAGCGCCCGGCGCGTGCCCCAGCAGCTTGTCGACGGCGGCGTCGTCCACATGGGCCAGCACGACCAGGTCGCGCTCGCGGGCCAGCTTCATCAGCGCGATGGCCGTCGGCCCGTCGGCGTTGGCGCTGTCGTACAGGTGGAACTCGCCCAGGCCGCGGAAGGGCCCGGCTGGGCTGCCTTGCTTCAGCAGGTCCAGCACCATGCGGCGGATGCTGTCGTCGGTGAACCAGCCGGCGTAGTCGGCGCGGTTGCGGTACAGCCGGATGAAGGGCACCCACTGCGCGCCGGGCGTGGCCACCAGGCGCAGCGTGCCGTCGTTGGGCCGGCTGTTGACCAGCGCACCGCGCACGCCCGCACGGGCCATGCGCGCCAGCACGTCGGCCGGTGGATGCGGCGCCTGGGCGTCGTCGTTGTAGTGCAGGTGGGCGTCGAACAACGAGCCTTCGTAGACCTTCTGCGCATGCGCTGCCAGCGGCAGGCCGGCAAGCAGCAGGGCGCGACGGCGCATCAGACGGCTCGCTCGGCGGCGGCGATGAGCCGGCTGATGCGCGACACCGACAGGCCTTGCTGCGCGGCCAGGTCCGTCATTGCCACACCGCCCTCGGCGTGCGCCAGCCACAGCGCCTGCTCGCGGATGCCGCCGGCACGCTTCAGCCACTCTGCCCAGCTCGTGCGCGCCACGCGCTTGGGCGCCACGGCCGCGGCGCGCATGCGCTGGGCAAAGTCGGCGTCGCCCAGGAAGATCTGCTCGCGCAGGCGGCCCGGCCACAGCTGCAGGCCGGGGTCGGACGCCACCAGCCGCGCATAGCGGTCGCCCGCCGCGCGGTGCTGGGCCGCCGTGGTGGCGGGCTTGCCCAGCAAGTGGCTGTGCAGGCCGTCCACGTCCAGCCACTCGGGCGCGGCCTCCAGCCCGGCCAGCGCGCGGAAGCTGGAGCCCGACCAGTCCGCCGCGCCGCGCGCCAGCCCCAGCCGCACCGGGTTCAGGTCCACCCAGCGGCAGGCATCCAGCAGGTGCTTCTCGCGGTCCACCAGCACCGCACGGAAGCGCCCCTGGAACAGCGGCCCGCTGAAAGCCCGGCGCTCCTGCTGGTGTTGTGTGTAGACGCCGTTCACGTGCCGCATCAGCGCCGACAGGTTGGCCCGGCGCGTGAACAGCAGCAGCTCGTAGTGCTCGGGCATCAGCGCATAGGCCAGCGCCTGGGCGTCGAAGCGATGCAGCCCCTGGGCCAGCAGCCCGCGCATCTCAGCGCGGTCGGCGTCGTCGACAAAGGCCGGCCTGCCGCTCTCGAACGGACAATGGGCGCTGATCAGATAGACCGCGCCGGCAATCTCAAGTCGAGGGGGCCGGGCCATGCGGCACCTTAAGTCCGAGCGCCGTGAATGGCAAGATAGACCGATGAAGACACACCACATCGAAATCCAGAAGTTCAAGGCCGCCGCCAACAACCCGCATGGCCAGATCCTGTTCAAGGTCGATGCGCTCGTGTCCAATCGCGAGCCCATCGAGGGCATCGAGCCCAGCAGCCTGCTGGTGATGACCGAGCAGAATGCGCGCGTGCTGATGGCCTTGCTGAAGGCGCAGATCGCCGAGTTCGACAACAAGAAACCCAAGAGCCGCCACGGCCGTCACGGCTGAACGCGGGAGCGCCCCTATGCAATACCCCCAATACAACCCCGCCTCCGACGACCGCCCGTTGTCCGACGACGAGCTGAACGACCTCGACGAGCTGCTGGCCGCCCTGCCTGCCGACGGCGCGATGAACATCGAGGCGCTGGACGGCTACCTCGCCGGCCTGCTGCTGACGCCGGGCCGCCCGCTCGCCGACCTGCCCGGCGCCGACTGGCTGCCGGTGGTCTGGGGCGGCGACGGCGACGCCGACAACGCCCCCTTCGCCAGCGGCAAGCAGCGCAAGAAGGCCGTCATGCTGGTGCTGCGCCAGCTGCACTCCATCGCCACCGCCTGGGCACAGCGGCCGCAGGCCTGGGAGCCCATCTTCAGCTTTGCCGACGGCGAGGACGAAGACGTCGAGTACGCGGACGCCGAGGACTGGGCCGCGGGCTTCCTGACGGCCGTGGACCTGGCGCCCGAGGCCTGGGCGCCGCTGTTCGAGCAGCCGCCCACGGCCGAGCTGCTGGCGCCCATCGCGGCGCTGGGCAGCCCGGACGGCGCGCTGGCCGAGGGCACGCTGGAGGATAGGGACGCCGCCAGCAGGAAGATTCCTGACGCCATGCTGGCGTTGTGGGAGATTCACAGGAAAGCCTGACGCATCCCCTCAACGCAGGTGGATGCCGCCGCGCGTTTGGTTCACACTCAAGCCATGTTCCACACCGTGCTCGCCGTCATCGGCCTCGTCATCTGCATCGCGTTGGCGGTGCACATGGCGCTGCCCTACCGGTTGCGTGCGCGGGTGGACGCCGCAGGGTCGGGCCTGCTGGGCTGGCTGCAGGGGCAGTTCGACCGCGCCATGGGCTGGCGCCGCCGCCAGCGCCAGACCCGCGCCGCGGCGCTGGAGGCCGAGCGGGTCATCCGCCGCGCGCAGGAGTCGGCCCAGAACAGCCGGCTTGACGGCGAATGGGACGGCAACGTCTACCGGCCCAAGAGCTTCGAGAAGCCGAAAAAGCCTCACTGACCAGACCTTGCCCTGCGGGCCGAGCGCCGGGCCGCTCCCAAGCCGGCCCGCCTCGGGCGATGTGCTTGCGGCTCAATGCCGCGAGCATCGCCGTCCCCTCGGGGGCTGAGGCCGGACTCAAGATGCCCAATGGGCATCTTGTGCTTGCCGAAGGGCTGCGGCACTGCCGCAGCGCGGTCTGCAAGACCGACTAGGCCCGCCCGCGTTCAGCGAGGCGGAACTGGGCGAGGGGCCTTCAGTCTCCCGACTGCTGCAGCCGCCACATCTCGGCGTAGCGGCCATTGCGTGCCAGCAGCGCGTCGTGCCGGCCGCGCTCGATGATGCGGCCCTGCTCCAGCACCAGGATCTCGTGCGCATCCACCACCGTGGACAGCCGGTGCGCGATGACCAGCACGGTCTTGTTCTGGCCCACCGACTCCAGCTCGGCCTGGATGGCACGCTCGTTGGTCGAGTCCAGCGCCGAGGTCGCCTCGTCGAAGATGAGGATGGGCGGGTTCTTCAGCAGCGTGCGCGCGATGGCCACGCGCTGCTTCTCGCCGCCCGACAGCTTCAGGCCGCGCTCGCCCACCATGGTGTCGTAGCCCAGCGGCGTCGCCGCGATGAAGCCGTGGATGTGGGCAGCGCGCGCCGCCGCCTCCACCTCGTCCTGGCCCGCGCCGGGGCGGCCGTAGGCGATGTTGTAGGCCACCGTGTCGTTGAACAGCACGGTGTCCTGCGGCACGATGCCGATGGCGCGGCGCACGCTGGCCTGCGTGACCTGGCGGATGTCCTGTCCGTCGATGCGGATGCTGCCCGCCTCGATGTCGTAGAAGCGGTACAGCAGCCGCGCCAGCGTGCTCTTGCCCGAGCCGCTGGGACCGACGACCGCGACCTTCTTGCCCGCCGGGATCTCGAAGCTGACGCCGTGCAGGATGGGGCGCGCGGGGTCGTAGCCGAAGCGCACGTTGTCGAACACGACGCTGCCCCCCTTGACCTGCAGGTCGGCGGCGCCGGCCGGGTCGGCCACCTCGCGCTCGCGGTCCAGCAGCAGGAAGAGCTTCTCGATGTCGGTCAGCGCCTGCTTGATCTCGCGGTAGATGACGCCCAGGAAGTTCAGCGGGATGTAGAGCTGGATCATGAAGGCGTTGACCATGACCAGGTCGCCCAGGCTCATGCGGCCGTCCACCACGCCCTGCGTGGCCCGCCACAGCATCAGCACCAGCGCCGTCGCGATGATGAACTGCTGACCGGTGTTCAGCAGCGACAGCGTGGTCTGGCTCTTGAGCTGCGCGCGGCGCAGCTTCTCCAGGCTCTCGTCGTAGCGCGCGGCCTCGAAGCCCTCGTTGTTGAAGTACTTGACCGTCTCGTAGTTCAGCAGCGAGTCGATGGCGCGGCTGTGGGCCACCGAGTCCAGCTCGTTCAGCGTCTTGCGGAACTTGGTACGCCACTCGGTGACGACGACGGTGAACGCGATGTAGATCACCAGCGCCGCGACGGTGATGCCGGCGAACCAGACATCGAACTTGACGCCCAGCAGCGTCAGCACCAGCACCACCTCGATCAGCGTGGGCACGATGCTGTAGAGCGAATAGCTGATCAGCGAGTGCACGGCGCGCGTGCCGCGTTCGATGTCGCGCGTCATGCCGCCGGTCTGACGCTCCAGGTGGAAGCGCAGGCTGAGATCGTGCAGGTGGCGGAACACCTGCAGCGAGATGCTGCGCGCCGTGCCCTCGGTGGCCTTGGCAAAGATGAGCTCGCGCAACTCGGTGAACATCGACGTGGACAGGCGCAACGCGCCGTAGGCCAGCAGCAGGCCCAGCGGCACGACCAGCAGCGTCTGCGGTGAGCCGGGCTTCAGATCCAGGCTGTCGATGAGGTGCTTCAGCAGCACCGGCACACCCACGTTGCTGATCTTGGCGCCGATCATGAAGGCCAGCGCCAGGCCGACGCGCCAGCGGTAGCGCCACAGGTAGGGCAGCAGGCGGCCTATGGTGCCCCAGTCGCCACGCACGGCGGGGGCGGTGGGCGAAGAAGGCAGGTCGATGGCACGCGGCGTGGATCTCATGAGGGCGGTCGGGCCGAAAATGGCGTCAACCCGATTGTCCCAAGTGAAAGCCATGCCACAGGATTCCAGCCCCACCCCCCACAAGGCCGGTGAACGCGAGCTCGTACTGCGCGTGATGCCCATGCCGGCCGACTCCAACGCCAACGGCGACGTCTTCGGCGGCTGGATCATGGCGCAGGTGGACATTGCCGGCTCCATCCTGCCGGCACGTCTCTCGCGCGGCCGCATCGCGACGGTGGCCGTCAACGAGTTCATCTTCAAGCAGCCGGTCTCGGTCGGCGACCTGCTGAGCTTTTATGCCACCGTCACGCGCGTGGGCCGCACGTCCGTCACCGTGCACGTGGAGGTGTTCGCCGAGCGCGACCCGGAGAACCTGCACGTCGTCAAGGTGACCGAGGCCAACCTCACCTATGTGGCCATCGACCGCGAAGGCAAGTCCAGGCCCATCTCGATCTGATCGGCCAGCGCCTGTGCCCACAGCGCGTAGCCGCGTGGGCCGGGGTGGAAGCCATCGATGGCCATCAGCGCGGCGGCGTCGCGCTGCATCGCCGCCGGCAGATGCACCAGGCGGCGCGCGACCTGGCCGCGCAGCCGAGCGGCCAGCGCCGCATTGAAGCGCGCCGCCTGGCGGCCGAAGAACCAGCGCAGCGGCTGCGGCAGCAGCGGGAAGCTCTGCATGGGCGGCGCCGCGCAGTGCAGGCTCAGGCGCACGCCGGCCCGCTCCCGGGCCAGCGCGTCGATGGCGTCCAGCGCCGCCAGCGCCTCGTGCGGTGCGACCTGGTCCACCACGTCGTTGACACCCAGCGCCGTGACCAGCACGTCGGCCGCGGCCAGCTCGGCGGCTTGCAGCGCGGCCAGTGCCTGGGTGCTGCGGTGCCCGCTGGTGGCCACCAGTTGCCAGCCCACCGGCTGGCCCAGGCGGGCGCCCAGCACGCCCGCGAGACAGCCGGCCAACGCCTCCTGCTGACGCTCGGCGCCCACACCGGCGGCCGACGAATCCCCCACGATGAGCAGCCGCAGCACGCCACCCGGCTGCGCGCGTTCGCCGGCGGCCTCGGGCAGGCGCAGTGCGGTGGCGCGCACCCGGCGCCCCTGCCACAGCAGCAGCGGCCCCAGCAGGCATTTGGCCAGCATCATCTGCATGGACGCGCCCTCCGGGTCGTCACGGCGTCAGCCCAGTCCGACCTCAAACCGCCGCCCTGTCCGGCATGCAGCGCCAGGCGCCCGCCCTAGGCTTCGTCCACGCGCCATCCAGCGCCAACCATGAGGAGCCCGCCATGCTGCGTTACGCCATCATCTTCTTCGTCATTGCGCTGATCGCCGCCGTGTTCGGCTTCACGGGCATCGCCGCCTCCGCGGCGGGCTTTGCCCAGTTGCTGTTCTACGGCTTCCTGATCCTGGCCGTCATCGGCCTGCTGGTCGGCCTGATCAAGCGTTAGGCGAACTTGGAGAAATCCGGCTTGCGCTTCTGGAAGAAGGCCTGGAAGGCCTCCATCGCTTCCGGGCTGCGCAGCCGGGCGCTGAAGATCTCCGCCTCACGCGCAATGGCCGCCTTGACGGCCTCGCGCTGGGGTTCGCGGATCAGCTGCTTGCTCTGGCGCACGGCGCCGGGCGCGAGGTTGTTGAAGCGCTCGGCGACGCGGCGTGCGTGGTTCAGTACCTCGCCGCCGGCCAGCACGCCATTGGCAATGCCGCACTCCACGGCCTGCTCACCCGTGAACGGGTCACCCAGCAGCAGCTTCTCGGCCGCGCGGCGGTTGCCCATCAGCTGCGGCACGACCAGGCTGGACGCAAACTCCGGCACAAGGCCCAGGCCCACGAAGGGCATGGCCAGGCGGGCGTCGTCGGCCACATAGACCAGGTCGCAGTGCAGCAGCAGGGTCGTGCCGATGCCGATGGCCGCACCGGTCACGGCCGCGACGACGGGCTTGCTGCAGTCCAGCAGTGCGTGCATGAACTGGAACACCGGCGCATCCTCGCCCCGCGGCGGGCGGCCCATGAAATCCTCCAGGTCGTTGCCCGACGTGAAGATCCCCGGCTGGCCGGTGATCAGCACGGCGCGCACGTCGCCGGCGGCATCGGCCGCGCGCAGCGCGTCGGCCATCTGCTGGTACATGTCCTGCGTGATCGCATTCTTCTTCTCGGGGCGCGCGATCTCGATCGTCGCGACGCCGTTGACGGTGTAGGTCTTGATGGTCATGGCTTGCCTTTCAGTGATTGCGCTTGCGCCTGCGCCTGTTTCAGCATGAACTCGCGAAAGAACCTGCCCTGGCCGGTGGGCGTGTAGTTCCAGTCCGAGATCATCTGCGGCGGCCAGTCGGGGTCGAAGCACCAGACGGTGAAGGAAATGCCCTTGCGGGCGAAGTACTCGGTGATCAGCGGTCCGTAGCGACCGTCGTCGATGACGGGCCGGTGCGCGCCCTTCTCGTCCGCACGCATCCAGCCGATCTCGGTGGCGATGAGCGGGTACTTGTCGGCCAGATGGCCCCAGGCCGCCTCCCAGGTCTGCGGGTAGGGGCCCGGGCTCTTCTGCGGGTAGGGATGGATGGCATAGGCCACGCCTTCACGCTCGATGGGCGCCTTGGCAACCTGCGACAGGTCGTAGGCCCAGTTGAAGCCAGCGACGAGCGGGACGATGTTCTTGTCGTGCGCGTAGATGATGGAGATCAGCTCTTCGTTGAAGGCTTTCCATTCCTGCCAGTCCACCTCGCCCAGCTTGCCGCCGGCAACGGTCGGCTCGTTGAACAGCTCATAGACGGCAATGGTGGCCAATCCCGCGTAGCGCGCGGCAATCGTGCGCCAGAACTCGCGCGTCTCTTGCTTGTTCGTGACGTACATCGGGTGGAAGTACAGCTCCTTGGTGATGTTGCCCATCGAGTGCCAGTCGACGATGAGGTAGAGGTCCAGTTCGTTGGCCCAGACCACGGCCTGGTCGATCAGCTGCAGGTAGGCGTCGCTGCCCCGCGAGCGCCAGGCAATGGGATGGATGGGCAGGCGGATGTGGTTGGCACCGAAGGACTTGGCGGCCTCGAAATGCGCCCTGCTCCACTTGCCCTGCTTGACCAGCTTGTCGGGGTCGCTGATGTTGACGCCACGCAGGATGACGGCGCGTCCGCTGTCGTCCACCAACTGGTTGCCCTTGACCTTGATCTCGCGCTGCTTGCGCTTGAGCTGTGTCGCATCGAACGGCTGCGCGTGCGGCACGTTCCACCACTCGCCGGCGACCACATCGGTGGGTGCCGGGGCTTTCGGCTCGTAGGCCGTGGCGGCCAGGGGCAGCAGCAGGGCGGCGACGAACAGGGGCAGTTTCATGGCTTCAGGCGCAGAAGGAGCTTGGGCAAGACGCCGGCGACGCTCGCGCCGGCACCACGGAATGCCGCATTCTCCCGTTGCTTCAAGCCGTGGCCGTTTTCGCGTGGAACTGCGTCCAGTGGTTGGCCAGGTGCATCAAATGGGCGCGCTCATACTGCGGCTTGGTCAGCTCGCCGTAGGCGAAGTGAAGCCTCAGCGTACCGTTGAACCGCGCAAACGCGTCCATCGCGTCCAACAGGCGCTGCACGGAGGTCTTCAAGGTCTGCGACGCATCCAGCGCCGCCGCGCCGGGAATGGGCTCGGCAAGGTCGTGGCTCATCTGGCCACGCGCGTTGAACACGGCGAACGCGGCCGAACCGATGGAGGACCGGAACCAGGCTCCCTTCAGCGCCGGAAAGCCCTGCATCGAGAACTCGATGCTCTGGGCGAGGTGCTGCAGCACCTGGCTCAGGTTCCAGGGGTTGCCCTGCACGACCTGGGGCGTGAACAGCAACTCCAGCACGGCCTGCTGTGCCTGTGTCCAGGTCGTGAAGGTCTTCAGCTGGCCGGAGCAGCCGGCCAGCGGTGCCGCCGCGAGCAACACCGTCGTGGTCTTGAGCGCGCGGCGGCGGTCCATGGCTTACAGGCGTTCGAAGATGCCCGCAGCGCCCTGGCCGGCGCCCACGCACATCGTCACCATGCCGTACTTGCCGCCGGTGCGGCGCAGGCCGTGGATGACCGAGGCCGCGCGGATGGCGCCGGTGGCGCCCAGCGGGTGGCCCAGCGCGATGGCGCCGCCGTTCGGATTGACCTTGGCGCGGTCCAGCTCGATGCCCTTGCTGTCGAGGTCGTTCAGCACGGCCAGCGACTGCGCGGCGAAGGCTTCGTTCAGCTCGATCCAATCCAGCTGCGCGGCCGTGATGCCGGCGGCCTTCAGCGCGGCCGGGATGGCTTCGATGGGGCCGATGCCCATGATCTCGGGCGGCACGCCCTTGACGGCGAAGGACACGAAGCGGGCCAGCGGCGTCAGGTTGTAGCGCTTCAGCGCGGCTTCGCTGACGATCAGCAGGCCGCCCGAGCCGTCGGAGGTCTGCGAGCTGTTGCCGGCGGTGACGCTGCCCTTGGCGGCGAACACGGGCTTCAACTTGGCCAGGCCTTCCAGCGACGTGTCGGGGCGTGCGCCTTCGTCGAGCTTGACGGTGCGGGTCTTGGTGTTGACGGTGCCGTCGGCCAGGTTGGGCGTGCGCTCGATGACGTCGAACGGCGTCATCTCGGCGTCGAAGTGGCCGGCAGCCATCGCGGCCACGGCGCGGCGGTGCGATTCCACCGAGAACGCGTCCTGCGCTTCGCGGCTGATCTTCCACTGCGCGGCGACCTTCTCGGCCGTCAGGCCCATGCCGTAGGCGATGCCGATGTTCTCGTCACGTTCGAAGATCAGCGGCGACAGGCTGGGCTTGTTGCCACCCATCGGGATCATGGACATGGACTCGACGCCCCCGGCGAACATCACGTCGGCCTCGCCGACGCGGATGCGGTCCGCGGCCATCTGCACGGCGGTGATACCGGATGCGCAGTAGCGGTTGATCGTCACGCCGCCCACCGTCGGGCCGAAGCCGGCCAGCACGGAGGCCACGCGGGCGATGTTCATGCCCTGCTCGCCTTCGGGGAAGGAGCAGCCAATGATGGCGTCTTCAATGGCAGCAGGGTCGATGCCGGGGGCTTGCGCCATCACGGCCTGCATGACCTTGACGAGCATCTCGTCGGGACGGGTGTTCTTGAAGTAGCCGCGACCGCTCTTGCCGATGGGCAGACGGGTGGCGCTGACGATGTAGGCGTCTTGAACTTGCTTGCTCATGATGTTTCCTTTAAGCCTGGGGCTTCTCTTTGGGCACCCAGGCCCAGACAAATTCACACTGGATCGGCTCGACGCCGGCTTCATCCGTCACGGTCACGGCCACCGTCACTTCGCCCTTGACCTCGTTGGCCATGGCGTAGCGCTGTGCGGCGGTCAGGTGCGCCTTGGCGACCAGGCCGCCGGTGGCGCGCTTGCGGAAGTTGACCTGCAGCGACTTGCACAGCGGCAGGCAGTCGTCGCGCACATTCATGCCCACCACCATGCCGGTGGCCGTTTCGGCCAGCAGCGACATCGCGGCCGCGTGCACGCCCTTGATGTGGTTCTGCACGGGTCGGCGGTTGGCGACGCTGATCTCGCTGCGCTCGGGCGTGAGCGCGACGAAATCGAGCGATGCGGTACCCGTGAAAGGCACCGCACGCCGCAGCGCGAAGTTGCGCGCAGGCCCACGCAGCGGGGACGGCAGGCCGTCCAGCTTGGCGAGCGTGCGTTGAAGCCGGTTCACGTTGGACCTTAGTTGCGCACCGGCTTGCCGGTCTGCAGCATGCCCATGATGCGTTCCTGCGTCTTGGGGTTGTCCAGCAGCGAGCAGAAGTGCTTGCGCTCCAGCGCCATCAGGTACTCCTCCGTCACGAGCGACCCGGCCTCGACCTCGCCACCGCAGACCACGTCGGCAATCGCCGCGGCCAGGTGGTAGTCGTGCGCGCTGACGAAGCCGCCGTCGCGCATGTTGGCGACCTGGCCCTTGATCGTCGCGATGCCGCTGCGGCCGGCGACCGGGAACACGGCCTTGTGCGGCGGGCGGTAGCCGGCTTCGGCCATGCCGATGGCGGTGGCCGTGGCCACGTGCAGCAGCTCGTCCTTGTGCGGCACGATGATGTCGGACTCCAGCAGGAAGCCGTTCTTCTTGGCTTCGTGGGCAGACGTCGCGACCTTGGCCGTCGCCGCGGTCAGGAAGCCGTCCTTCAGGAACGTCAGGATGTCGGCGCCGGCGTTGCCGGCCGCGGCCATCTCGGCGGCACGGCGGGCGATGTAGGTCAGGCCGCCGCCGCCGGGGATCAGGCCCACGCCGACTTCGACCAGGCCCACATAGCTCTCGACGTGCGCGACACGGCGCGCGCAGTGCACGGCCAGCTCGGCGCCACCGCCCAGCGCCAGGCCACGCATCGCGGCGACGACCGGCACGGACGCGTAGCGCAGGCGCAGCATCATGTCCTGCAGCTTCTTCTCTTCCGGCGCGATGCCCTTGCTGCCCATCTTCATGAAGACGGGCATCAGGGACTCCAGGTTGGCGCCGGCCGAGAACACGTCGTCCGGGCTCCAGATCACCAGGCCCTGGTAGTCGGCTTCGGCGATCTCGACGGCGCGCAAAAGACCTTCGGTGACGGCCGGGCTGATCAGGTGCAGCTTGGCGGTGATGGAAGCGATGACGACCTTGCCGTCCAGCGTCCACACGCGCACTTCGTCGTTCTTGAACAGCTCGGTGCCGCTCTTCAGGGCATCGGCGGCGCCGGTGCCCAGCAGCGATTCACGGAAGGCCTGGCGTTCGTAGACCGGCAGTTCGCTGCGCGGCTTGAACTTGCCCTCGGCCGCGCTCCACGAGCCCGCAGGCGTGTGCACGCCACCGGCTTCGGCCACGGGGCCTTCGGTCACCCAGGCGGGCAGCGGCGCGCTGCTCAGGGCCTTGCCTGCCGCAATGTCGTCAGCGATCCACTCAGCCACTTGTTTCCAGCCGGCGGCCTGCCACAGCTCGAACGGACCTTGACTGCTGCCGAAGCCCCAGCGCATCGCGAAGTCGATCTCGCGCGCGGTGTCGGCCACGGTGTCGAGGTGCACGGCAGCGTAGTGGAAGCTGTCGCGCAGGATGGCCCACAGGAACTGGGCCTGCGGGTTGGTGCTCTCGCGCAGCAGCTTGAGGCGGTCGGCCGGCTGCTTCTTCAGCATGCGGGCCACGATCTCGTCGGCCTTCTTGCCGCCGGCAACGTACTCACCCGTGGCGAAGTCCAGGCGCTGGATGTCCTTGCCCACCTTCTTGTAGAAGCCGGCGCCAGTCTTCTGGCCCAGCGCGCCCTTCTCGATCAGGCCGGCCAGCACCTTGGGGGTCGCATACGTGCTGTAGAAAGGGTCGCCCTGCAGGTTGTCCTGCATCGTCTTGACGACGTGGGCCATGGTGTCCAGGCCGACGACGTCCGCCGTGCGGAAGGTGCCCGACGACGCGCGGCCCAGCTTCTTGCCGGTCAGGTCGTCGACGACGTCCACGCTCAGGCCGAACTTCTCGGCCTCGATCATCGTGGCCATCATGCCGGCGATGCCGACGCGGTTGGCGACGAAGTTGGGCGTGTCGTGGGCACGCACGACGCTCTTGCCCAGCGACGTGGTCACGAAGGCTTCGAGCTGGTCGAGGATTTCCGGCTGCGTGGTCGGCGTGTTGATCAGCTCGACCAGCGCCATGTAGCGCGGCGGGTTGAAGAAGTGGATGCCGCAGAAGCGCGGCTTGATTTCTTCAGGCAGAACTTCCGATAGCTTGGTGATCGACAGGCCCGACGTGTTACTGGCCACGATGGCGTGCGGGGCCACGAACGGCGCGATCTTGGTGTAGAGGTCGAGCTTCCAGTCCATGCGCTCGGCGATGGCCTCGATGATGAGGTCGCAGCCCTTGAGCACGTCGAGATGCTCTTCGTAGTTGGCTTGCTGGATCAGCGCGGCTTCAGCGCTGTCGCCCAGCGGTGCGGGCTTGAGCTTCTTCAGGCCATCCACGGCCTTGGTGACGATGCCGTTCTTGGCACCTTCCTTGGCGGGCAGGTCGAACAGCACGACCGGCACCTTGCAGTTGACGAGGTGGGCCGCGATCTGCGCGCCCATCACGCCGGCGCCGAGCACGGCGACCTTGCGGACTTGGAATCGACTCATGGGTATGTACTCCTGGGTGTTTCTTGAAAGATCGGTCACTCGACGCGGATCCACGTCTGCGTCCGGTAGAAGGGGCCGATGTAGCCTCGCATCTCAAGGCGCCTGCCGCCATCGATGGGCTTGAGGCGCGTCTTGTAGGTCTTGCCCTTGTTGGGGTCGAGGATCTCGCCGCCGCTCCACGTGCCGTCGCCCTCGGCTTTCACTCCGCGGATGATCTGCATGCCGACGATGGGCTTGTCCTTGCGGTCGTCCTTGCACTGGTCGCACTTCGCCTCGGCCGGTGCGTTGGGGTCCAGCAGCTTCTCGATGCTGCCGGTCAGGGTGCCCCCCTGTTCGCTGATGCGGACCAGCGACTTCTCGGTTTTGCCGTCGTCGTCGATGGTCTTCCACAAGCCCACGGGTGTTGCTTGCGCGAACGCAAGCACGGGCGAAAGCAGTGCAGCAGCGAACAGGGATTTCATCGGGCGTTGTCCTTGTCGTCCAGTGAATCGATCAGGTTCAGAACAGGGCTTCTTCCATCTCCATCAGCGGAGACAGGCCGGCGCGGCAGGTACGAATCAGCGATGCCGTCTCGGGCAGCAGCTTGGCAAAGTAGAAGCGCGCCGTGGCCAGCTTGGCCGTGTAGAACGGGTCGCCGCTGTCCTTCTTGGCCAGCGCGATCTTGGCGGCCTGGGCGAAGAAGTAGGCGAAGGTCATGTGGCCCACCACGCGCAGGTAGTCCACGGCCGCGGCGCCGACTTCGTCGGGGTTGCCGAAGGCCTTCATGCCGATTTCCTGCGTCAGCTTGTTGACCTTGTCGCCCAGGTCGGCCAGCGGGTTGACGAACTCCTGCATGGCCTCAACGGTGCCCTCTTCCTCGATGAAGGCGGCGATCTTCTTGCCGAACTTCTTCAACGTGGCGCCGTTGTTGCCCAGCACCTTGCGGCCCAGCAGGTCCAGCGACTGGATGGTGTTGGTGCCCTCGTAGATCATGTTGATGCGCGCGTCGCGCACGAACTGCTCCATGCCCCATTCGTGGATGAAGCCGTGGCCGCCGAACACCTGCAGGCAGTGCGACGTGGCCAGCCAGCCGTTGTCGGTGATGAAGGCCTTGATGATGGGCGTCAGCAGCGCGACTTCGGCGTCGCATTCCTTGCGCTCGTCTTCGTCGTCGCTCTTCAGCGCCTTGTCCAGCTGCAGCACCGTGTAGGCCTGCAGCATGCGGCCGCCTTCGGCGAACGCGCGGGCCGTCAGCAGCATCTTGCGCACGTCGGGGTGCACGATGATGGGATCGGCCGGCTTGTCCGGCGCCTTGGGGCCGGACAGCGCGCGCATCTGCAGCCGGTCCTTCGCGTAGGCCACGGCGTTCTGGTAGGCCACTTCGGTCAGGCCCAGCGACTGGTTGCCCACACCCAGGCGGGCGGCGTTCATCATGACGAACATCGCGGCCAGGCCCTTGTTGGGCTGGCCCACCATGGTGCCCACGGCGTTCTCCAGCACGATCTGCGCGGTGGCGTTGCCGTGGATGCCCATCTTGTGCTCCAGGCCGGCGCAGAAGATGCCATTGCGCGAACCCAGCGAGCCGTCGGCGTTCACGTTGAACTTCGGCACGACGAACAGCGAGATGCCCTTGGAGCCGGCCGGCGCATCCGGCAGGCGTGCCAGCACCAGGTGGATGATGTTGGCGGCCATGTCGTGCTCGCCGGCCGAGATGAAGATCTTGGCGCCGGTGATCTTGTACGTGCCGTCAGGCTGGGGCTCTGCCTTGGTGCGCAGCATGCCGAGGTCGGTGCCGCAGTGCGGCTCGGTCAGGCACATGGTGCCGGTCCATTCACCGCTGGTCAGCTTGGGCAGGTAGGTGGCCTGCTGCTCGGGCGTACCGTGCGCATGCAGCGCTTCATACGCGCCGTGGCTCAGGCCCGGGTACATCGTCCACGCCTGGTTGGCCGAGTTCAGCATCTCGTAGAAGAACTGGTTCACCAGGTGCGGCAGGCCCTGGCCGCCAAACTGCGGGTCGCAGGAGAGCGCCGGCCAGCCGCCTTCGACGTACTGCTTGTAGGCTTCCTTGAAGCCCTTGGGCGGCGTGACCTCGTGCGTGGTCTTGTCCAGCGTGCAGCCCTCGGCGTCGCCGCTGAGGTTGATGGGGGCGATGACTTCGGCCGCGAACTTGCCGCCTTCCTCGAGCACCGCGTTGATCGTGTCGGCGTCGATGTCCTCGTGGCCGGGCAGCATCTTCAGTTCGTCGACGACGTTCAGCAGCTCGTGCATGACGAACTGCATGTCACGCATGGGCGGGGTGTACTGGGGCATCGGGATACTCCTGGGCGGTCGATGGATGGGGAACGGGTTCAGCGCCGCGTGGCGCCGGTCTTGGGGTTCTTGCGGGCGGCGTCGATGGCGAGGCCGTCCGGTGTGGCGTAGTACTGCACGGCGCGCTCGAAGCCGATGCCGGCGCGGGTGATGGCGCCCGGGATGCGCATGAAGCGCGCGTCGTGGTGCAGGGACAGAATTAGGCCGTGCAGCTCGAAGCAGATCTGCTCCACGTCGGCGTCGGCCTTCAGGTGGCCCTCGGCGATGGCGAGCTGGATGGCTTTCTGCAGCGCCGCATGCCAGGCTTTCACCATGCCGACCAGTGCGTCGCGCACCGGTCCCGGCCGGTCGTCGAACTCGACGGCGCCGGAGATGTAGATGCAGCCCGAGTCCACCTCGACGGACACGCGGCGCACCCAGCGCTCGAACATCGCGCGCAGCCGCGGCAGCCCGCGGGACTCGCGGATGGCCGTGAAGAAGACTTCCTCTTCGAACTTGGCGTGGTACTCGGTGATGACGGCGATCTGCAGCTCCTCGCGCGAACCGAAGTGCGCGAAGACGCCGGACTTGCTCATGCCGGTGACGTCGGCCAGCGCGCCGATGGACAGGCCTTCCAGGCCCATGTGCGAGGCCAGGCCCAGCGCGGCGTCGAGGATGGCGGCGCGGGTCTGCTGGCCCTTCTGCAGCGAACGCGCCACCCGTGCCGGCTTGGCAACGCGCAGCGGGGCGGCTTTCTTGGCAGGGACGGGCAGCGTGGACACGACGGCAAGAATAAAACGAACGATCGTTCTATTTTGCAGGTCACGCCCGCGACAACGCCAGCTTGCCCCAGCGAATTCCTAGGGTGTTGCGCCTAATACTGCCGCCAACCTAGTGGAATCCCTGCCCCTCGCCCAGTCCCGCGCCGCTGAACGCGGGCGTTCCTGGTCGGTCCCCCTGGGGGACACAAACGCCACTGTCATGGAGCCGCGCTTGAGCGCTGGCCCACTTCTCGCTAGGCTCGCGGTCGGAGGTGACTTGTCTTGGATGTGCTCCAACTCGATGTTTCCGGCCGGCCCCAGGCCTGGATCACGACCCGTGAAGCGGCCGTGATCTACGCCTGCGACGGCGTCGCCTGGACGCTGGGCGACCCCTGCCAGGTGCTGCGCGGCGGCCTGCAGCGCATCACGGGCCGACAGTCGCGCATCGAGGTCCACCCCATCGTCGCCGTGCGCGGCGCCGTGCCCAGCCGGGCCTGGCGGCAGGCCCCGGCCCTGTCCAACACCAAGCTGTTCGCGCGCGACCGCTTCGTCTGCGCCTACTGTGGCCACCGCTGCCTGCCCGAGGACCTGACGCGCGAACACATCCACCCCACGTCGCGCGGCGGCCTGGACACCTGGATGAACTGCATCACCGCCTGCCGGCCCTGCAACGGGCGCAAGGGCGCGCGTATGCCCGAGGAGGCGCATATGAGCCTGCTCTACCTGCCCTACGTGCCCAGCCTGCACGAGGACATGATCCTGCGCGGCCGCCGCATCCTGGCCGACCAGATGGAGTTCCTGCTCGCCAGCGTGCCGCGCAGCTCGCGGCTGCACGGTTGACAGTTGCGGCGTAAAGAGTTGTAGCTCGCGGCCTCAGGCCGTCAACGGCGGGACAATTCGACACGTTGGGCGGCTGTCTTGCCCAAGGAGTTACTCGAATGTCCAAGCTCATGACTTCCCTCACCCTGGCGGCGGCGCTGGCGCTCTCTGCCTGCTCCACGACCAGCCCCGACGTGGTCCAGCGCGGCGACGCGCAGCGCCTGTCGCAAGTGCAGGACGCGACCGTGCTGTCGTCTCGCCCCGTCGTCGTGGACGGCTCGCAGAGCGGCATCGGCGGCGTTGCCGGCGGTGTGACCGGTGCCATTGCCGGCAGCACGGTGGGCGGCCGACGCGAAGGACAGATCGTCGGCGTGCTGGGGGCCGTGGCCGGTGCGGTCATCGGCAATGCCATCGAGCGCTCGGCCACGCGCGAGGAGGCGCTTGAAATCATCGTGCAGCTGCGCAACGGCGAGCGCCGTTCCATCGTGCAGGCCAAGGGCACCGAGAGCTTCAACGCCGGCGACCCCGTCGTCCTCGTGACGACCGGCGGCAAGACCCGCATCACCCGCGCACCGGCCGTCCAGCCGGCCGCTTCGGCGACCGCCAGCTGACGCGCCGACACGCGCTTCTCGCGCACCGACAATGGCGGGCCCTGTCCCGCCATTTTTGTTTCCATGTCCGACACCGCCGACCTCGACGAGCCCCTGCACGAACCCCGCCTGTGGCGCGACAACGGCTGGACGGCCCAGGTCATCAAGAACGAGGACGACGAGGGCTGGGCCGTCGCGATGTTCAAGGCCGGCGAAAGCGAGCCGGCCCTCGTCGGCCCCTGGACCATGGGCCGCGACAAGAAGAACCCCAAGCCGCTGGACACCAGTGCCTTCAACACGCTGGTCAAGACGGCCTCCGAGGTCATCCGCCGCCACGAGCAGCAGTTGCATGCGCAGCTGAACAAGGCCTTGCACGTCGCCCGCGACGGCAACTGGATCAAGGTCACGCTGGAGATCGTGCCCGCTGAGGAGGACCCGTTCGCCTGGCTGCGCGCGCACGACGCAGCGGGCGAGCAACTGGCCCAGGTCAAGGTGGCGGCCAACTTCCGCTTCAGCCAGTCGGCGGTCGAGGCCTGGGTGGACAACGGCTTCGAGCGGCCGGCCGGGCGGGACTGAACTCCAGGTCCGATAGCGGCCAGACACGGGCCGGCCGGCTGCGAAGAATCCGGGGCATCCCTTCAACGGAGCTCCCATGTCCTACCGCATCACCGGGCTGCCCGCCCAAGCCTTTGCCCACCTGTTCGGTCTCAGCGACGCCGACCTTGCACGCCACGGCGCGCAGCGCCTGATCGCGGGCGAACAGGACCGATTCCCTGACCGCATCGAACTGCGGCTGGCCCGCCCCGGCGAGACCGTGCTGCTCGTCAACCACGAACACCAGTCCGCCGACACCCCCTACCGCTCGCGCCATGCCGTCTTCGTGCGCGAGCATGCCGACACGAGCTTCGATGCGGTCGACCAGCTGCCCGTCATGCTGCGCAGCCTGATGTCGCTGCGCGCCTTCGACGAGCGGCACATGATGGTCGATGCGGACATCGCCGAAGGTGACGCGGTCAAGGCGCTCATCGAGCGGCTGCTGGCCCGGCCGGACGTGGCCTATGTGCATGCGCACTACGCGCGACGCGGCTGCTATGCGGCGCTGATACGGCGCGGCTGAGCGGACGGCTGAACATTTCTGCACAGCGGCCTGAATATCTGCGCAATGGCGTGACGCGGCATGCCGGCCTACCGTGGAGCCTCACTTCACCACCGACCCCGCCATGCCCGCCTTCGAGCTGATCAGCAACCACCTCTGCCCCTACACCCAACGCGCCGCCATCCAGCTCGGCGAGAAGAGCCTCGCCTTCGAGCGCACCTACATCGAGCTGGCCGACAAGCCGGCTTGGTTCCACCAACTCTCGCCGCTGGGCAAGGTGCCGGTACTGCGCCACGGCGATGCCGTCGTCTTCGAGTCGGCCGTGATCTGCGAGTACATCGAGGAGGTCGCGCCCGCCATTCCCCTGCTGCCCACCGAGCCTGCCGCGCGCGCCCGGCAGCGCGCCTGGGTCGAGTTCGCGTCGGCCGTCGTCGGCGACGTGTTCGCCTTCTATTCGGCCCCCGACGCCGCGTCGTTCGAGCGCAAGTGCGCCGACCTGGCGGCACGCTTCAAGACACTGGAAGGCCAGCTCGGCGGCGGGCCCTACTTCGACGGCGCGGAGTTCGGACTCGTCGACGCCGCATTCGCGCCGCTGTTCCGCCTGTTCGACAGCTTTGACCAAATCGGCGACTTCGGCGTGTTCGACGGGCTGGCACGGGTGCCGGCCTACCGCCGCTCGCTGGCGGCACGCCCCAGCGTGCGGCAGGCCGTCGCGAGCGACTACGGCCAGCGCTTTCGCCACTACCTGGCCACGCGCGGCTCGCGGCTGTCCAGCCTGATCTAGCCCTGGCCGCCCAGCCGCGGCGCCGCATCACGCAACTGCTCGGCCAGCGCCTCGCTGGCCCGCCTCACGCGCGGCAGCCGGGCCATGTCGGGGTGCATCAGCATCCACAAAGGCTGGGTCAGGCCGGGCAGCGGCTCGCCCAGGCGCACCAGGTCGGGCAGCGCGCCGCCGACGAAGCAGGGCAGCACGCCGCAACCTATGCCCGCCCGCACCGCCTGAGCGGCGCCGAGCAGCGTGTTCGCACGCAAGCGGATGCTGTCCTCGGGCACATGGGCGGCCATCCACGCGCCGGGGCCGCTGCAGGCCAGTGCCGCGTCGAAGCCAACCCAGGGCATGCCGGCGCGCTCGGCAGCAGCCAGGCCGCGCGCGGCATATACCGCCATCGCCACGGCTCCGACCTGGCGACCGCTCAGGGCCTCGTCCGGCTTGCCGGTGACACGCAGCGCAATGTCCGCCTGACGCTGCGCCAGCGACACCAGCTGGTTGGACACCAGCAGGTCCAGTTGCAGCCCCGGTTGGTTGCGGCAGATGGCGGCCAGCATGCCGGGCAGCAGGTACTCGGCCACCGCATCGGGAGCGGTCAGCCTGACCGTGCCGTCAGCGCCGGCGTCGCGTCCGCCGATGCGATGCTCGAGTGCGCCGATCTCGTCACGCAGCCTCAGGGCCAGTTGCCGGACCTCCTCGCCCGCCTCGGTAGGGCGCAGCAGCGCCGGCAGCCGCTCGAACAGCCGCGTGCCCAGGCGCCGCTCGATGCGCTGCAGCCGCCGCGACAGGGTGGGATGGCTGACGTTCAGCTGCACCGCCGCCGCCGACAGCGTGCCGCATTCCGCGATGGCCAGCACGATGCGCAGGTCGTCCCATTGCAGCGCGGGCGTCTTCACCCCGGCACTCATGCGATCTCGAAGCTCAGCCCCGCGCGCGCCTGCAGCCGCCGCACCAGCGCCAGGCCCATGGCGCTGCCCGGCGTCCAGACACCGCCGGGCGTCGCGTCATGCCCCACGTCCTGCAGCAGGCACAGGGCTGCCTCGCTGATGAGCTTGCAGGTCGAGCCGTAGCCGGGATCGCGGTCGCCCTTGACGACGGCGCGCAGTTGCTGCCCGTCGTCGGTCCGACCGGTGAACCAGACCTCGTAGCGCCCGGCCTCGCGAGCCGCCTTGTCCGGCCCGTCGCCCGGCTGGGTCAGCACGAAGCGCCGCAGCAGGAAGCGCGTCGGCCCGAAACCCAGCGCCAGGTTCTGCAGCTTCGTGAAGCGGGCCAGTGCGAACGCCTTCTTGCGGCCCTTGTCGCCCTGCCCCGGCTTGCCGGTCAGCAGCATCTCGCTGTAGATGAAGTCCCGCCCCCAGGGATGGCCACGCAGCGCATTGCTGCGGTGGATGTTCTTCGTGTTGATGGTGGCCATGACGAAGGGGCCGCACCAGGCGTCGACCCAGTCGTCGAAATCCGCCCCCTGCCCGGCCGGCTGCTTGGGGCCCTTGAAACCATCGGCCAACGCGAAGGGGTTGACCATCAGCTTGACCAGCGCCGGATCGCGGCGCACAGCCTCGACGGTTTCCATCAGGCTGGCGAAGGTGCCGCCGGAGAACCTGCCCTTGAGCCGGGCCACGCGACCCCGCACCTCCGGCAGCGGCGCGCCGAAGCGTGCCTGCGCCTCGGCCTGCAGGTAGACCACGCCGAGGTCGAAGGGGATGGAGTCGAAGCCGCAGGAGAACACGATGCGCGCGCCGCTCTTGTGCGCCAGCGGCGTCAGCTTAGGCGTCATGCGCACCATCCACAGCGGTTCACCGCAGAGGTCCACATAGTCGGTACCGCCCGCCGCGCAGGCGGTCGCCAGCGGCTCGCCGTGCAACTGGTAGGGGCCTACCGTCGTGATGACGCAGCGCGTGCGCGCCACCAGTGCCTTCAGCACCGCCGCGTCGGTCGCGTCGGCCTGCAGCAGCGCGACGGACGGCGACAGGTGCAACTCGTCGCGCACCTTGGCGAGCTTGTCCAGGCTGCGGCCTGCAATGGCCCAGCGCACGCTGGCGGCGCCGCTGAGATGCAGGTACTCGGCCACCAGCCGGCCCGTGAAGCCGGTGGCGCCGAAGACGATGAGGTCGAACTCCCGCTCAGCCATGGGTCCCGCCCTTCATCGCTAGCCAGTCGCTGCGCAGCAAGGCCAGCGAATGGCAGTCCACATACTCGCCGCCCACGAAGACGATGCCTCGCTGCACACCCTCGTGCCTGAAGCCGCACTTCTCCGCCACGCGCCGCGACGCGTGGTTGTGCACCGACATGCCGCAGGACAGCCGGTTCACCGGCCAGTTCTCGAACAGATAGTCCACCAGCAGCCCTGCGGCCTCGGTGGCCAGGCCCTGGCCGCGCATGGCGATGTCGGTCATGGTCCAGCCGATCTCGCGCGCCGTCGTGTAGCGCGCCGCGGCGAAGTGCACCACATTGCCGATGACGCTGCCGTCGATCAGGTGGCAGACCATCAGGCGTTCGGCATCCTCGCTGGCGAAACCGCTGTCCTTCCAGCGCTGATCCATCACGTAGGGCGGCGTCATGCGCGAGCCCACGAAGGGCCCCGACACCTGCGGGTCACCCACCGCGTGCTTGAGCCCCGGCAGGTCGTCCTCGGTCACGTAGCGCAGGCCGACGCGTTGTCCTCTCAGCATGTCTTCAGTCCCCTGAACGAAAAAGCCCGGCCAAGGCCGGGCCCGGGCAGAGTGTCCGACTTTAGAAGTGGATGCCGCGCATCATCTGCTGCAGCGCGATCGCTTCGGGCGACAAACCACCCTTACCCTTCTCGCCCTTGGCCGCGTCGCTGTCCGGGAACATGCGGAACGAGGTGTTCATGACGATCTGCGCGATGCGCGGCGCTGCGGCGTGCAGCAACTCGCCCGACACGCCCAGGCGCGTCGCGATGCGCACCGGCTTGTTGATGCAGGCCTCGGCGATCATGTCCGCCGCCTCTTCCGGCGACAGCGTGGGCACGTTGTTGTAGATCTTGGTGGGCGCGATCATGGGCGTGCGCACCAGCGGCATGTTGATGGTCGTGAACGTGACGCCGGTGTCGGCGAACTCGCTGGCCGCGCAGCGCGTCCACGCGTCCAGCGCGGCCTTCGATGCAACGTAGGCCGAGAAGCGCGGCGCATTCGTCAGCACGCCGATGGAGCTGATGTTGACGATGTGGCCCTTCTTCTTGGCTGCCATGCCGGGCAGCAGGCCCATGGTCACGCGCAGGCACCCGAAGTAGTTCAGGTCCATCGTGCGCTGGAAGTCGTGGAAGCGGTCGTAGCTGCTCTCCACGGCACGGCGGATGGAACGGCCGGCGTTGTTGATGAGGAAGTCGACGCCGCCGAAGGTGTTGCACCACTCGATGAGATTGGCGCAGCCCTCCGCATCGGCGATGTCGCAGGCGAAGGCGTAGATCTGAGCCTGCTTGCCGGCCTTGTCCTTGATCTCCTTGACGGCCTCGTCCAGCTTGGCCTGGTCGCGCGCGCAGATCAGCGTGACGGCGCCGGCCTCGGCGAACTTGATGGCCGCGGCCAGGCCGATGCCCGACGAGCCGCCGGTCACCAGCACCACCTTGCCGCCGGTCGCACCCTTCAGCGAACGGTCGATGAACAGCGCCGGGTCCAGGTGGCGCTCCCAGTAGTCCCACAGCCGCCACGCGTAGTCGTTCAGGTCGGGGCAGGAGATGCCAGAGCCCTTCAGCACGGCCTCGGTGTCGCGGCAGTCGAAGCGCGTCGGGTAATTGATGAAGGTGAACATGTCCTCGGGCAGGCCGAGGTCCTTCATCACCGCGTTGCGGATGCGGCGCACCGGCGCCAGCGCCATCAGCCCCTTCTTGACGCTCTTGGGGATGAAGCCCATCAGCGCCGCGTTGATGAACAGATTCATCTTGGGCGCATGCGCGGCCTTGCTGAAGATGTCCAGCACGTCGCCGACGCGGTAGCCCTTGGGGTCCACGAGGTGGTAGCAGCCCTGGCTCTTGTGGATCTTGTGCGAGATGTGGTCCAGCGCGTCGACGACGAAGTCCACCGGCACGATGTTGATGCGCCCGCCCTCCAGGCCCACGCTGGGCATCCACGGCGGCAGGATCTGGCGCATGCGCTGGATCAGCTTGAAGAAGTAGTACGGGCCGTCGATCTTGTCCATCTCGCCGGTGGTGGAGTCGCCCACCACCAGCGCGGGGCGATAGACCGTCCACGGCCTCCTGCATTCCTTGCGCACGATCTTCTCGCTCTCGTGCTTGGTCATGAAGTACGGGTGGTCGAGGTTCTCGGCCTCGTCGAACATGTCCTCGCGGAACACGCCTTCGTACAGGCCGGCCGCGGCGATGGAGGACACATGGTGCACATGGCCCGCGTCGATGGCCTGCGCGAACTCCACCATCGAGCGGGTGCCCTCGATGTTGACGGCCACCTGCGCCTCTTCGTCGGCGCCCAGGTCGTAGACGGCGGCCAGGTGGTAGAGGTGGTCGATCTGGCCCTTCAGGCTCTTGATGACGTCGCTGGCCACGCCCAGCTTCTTGCTCGTCAGGTCGCCGTAGACGGGAATCGCGCGGGTCTTGCTGACGCCCCAGTAGGCCAGCAGGCCGGGCAGCTTGTCGGCGCTCTCCTCGCGCATCAGGAAGTGGACCGTGCTGCCGCGCCGGGCCAGCAGCTTCTTGACGAGTCGCTTGCCGATGAAGCCGGTGGCGCCAGTGACGAAATACTGCATGCGGAGTCTCCTGCTTTGGGGGTTTCGCCTGATTCTTCACCAGGGCTGCAGCCCCTTCGCTGCGCACTTTCCCGGGGCCGGGCATAGAGCGCTGCCACTAGGAACGCCCGTGCCGACGGGGCATGCGGCGGCTAAAGTGACTCCCGCGAACTCGCACACTCGAAAGGACAACCATGGTCAAGAAGCTCCAGAAGATGGCTGACAAGAAGAAGGCTGCCGCCGCCACCGGCTTCCCGGCGGGTCTGCTCGACAGCGCGATGGCGCAGAACATCAAGGACAGCGCCCAGCAGATCTGGGCCGCCGGTCTGGCCTCCTTCTCCAAGGCCCAGGGCGAGGGCGGCAAGGTCTTCGAAGCGCTGGTCGCCGAAGGCGTGAAGCTGCAGAAGAAGACCCAGTCCGCCGCCGAGGACAAGCTCAGCGCCGTGGCCAGCAAGGTCAGCGGCGTGGCCGGTGACGTCGGCGCCAAGGCCGGCCAGCACTGGGACAAGCTGGAATCCATCTTCGAAGCCCGCGTGGCCAAGGCGCTGCAAGGTCTGGGCGTGCCCACCAAGGGCGACATCGACGCGCTGATCAAGCGCATCGACGCCCTGGCCAAGGCCACCGGCGCCGAGCCGGCCAAGAAGGCCGCCGCGAAGAAGGCCGCTCCGGCCAAGAAGGACCCGGCTGCCAAGCCCGCTGCCGCCCCCGCCAAGAAGGCGGCGGCCAAGCCTGCTGCCAAACCTGCAGCGAAGAAGGCCGCTCCGGCCAAGAAGGCCCCGGCTGCCAAGAAGCCCGCCGCGCCCGCGGCCTGATCGCTCCTAGCACCTGACGACCATGCGCCAAGCCAGGATAGGCCTGGCCCTGGCCGGCGGAGGCCCACTGGGCGCCATCTACGAAGTTGGCGCCCTCTGCGCCTTGGAAGAGGTCGTCGACGGCCTGGACTTCACCGCCTGCGATGGCTACATCGGCGTCAGCGCCGGCGGCTTCATCGCCGCCGGCCTGGCCAACGGCATGACGCCGCGCCAGCTGTGCGCCGCCTTCATCGAGAACAGCGCTGAAGCGCCGGATCGCTTCGACCCCGCCGAGCTGCTGCAGCCGGCCTGGGCCGAACTGGGCCAGCGCCTGCGGCTGCTGCCGGGCCTGCTGGCCGACGGTGCCCGCGAGGTGTTGCTGGAGGGGCGCTCCAAGCTGGCCACGCTGGAGCGCCTGGGCCGGGCCCTTCCCACCGGCATGCTCAGCAGCGAGCGCTTCGGCGAGGCGCTGAACCGCGTGCTGACCCAGCCGGGCCGCAGCAACGACTTCCGCCGCCTGCGCCGCCCGCTGGTGCTGGTGGCCACCGACCTGGACAGCGGCGAATCCGTGTCCTTCGGCGCGCCCGGCTGGGACCACGTGCCCATCTCCCGCGCCGTGCAGGCCAGTGCGGCCCTGCCGGGCCTGTTCCCGCCGGTCGAGATCGACGGACGCTTCTTCGTCGACGGCGCGCTGAAGAAGACCCTGCACGCCTCCGTGCTGCTGGACCGCGGGCTGGACCTGCTGATCTGCCTGAACCCGCTGGTGCCCTATGCCAGCGACCGCCGCTCGGCGGCACGCGACGACCAGCAGCGCATCCACCGCCTGGTGGACGGCGGCCTGCCGCTGGTGCTGTCGCAGACCTTCCGCTCGCTGATCCACTCGCGGCTGGAGCTGGGCATGCGCGGCTACGAACTGAGCCATCCGCAGACCGACATCCTGCTGTTCGAGCCGCACCCGCGCGATGCCGAGTTCTTCCTGGCCAACACCTTCAGCTACCGCCAGCGCCGCCACCTGGCCGAGCACGCCTACCAGGCCACGCGCGAGCTGCTGCGCCAGCGCACGGCGGTGCTGAAGCCCCAGTTCGCCCGCGCCGGCCTCACGCTGCGCGAGGACGTGCTGGCCAACCCCGAGGCGCGCCTGCTGCCCGCGCCCGGCGAGACGCGCACCGAGCAGGCCCTGCGCTCGCTGCGCGGGTCCTTGAGCGTGCTGGAAGCCCGCCGGCGCTGACTCAGGCGTCCACCAAGCGCCGCGTGATTGCCGCCCGCAGCGGCGGCACATGGCGCGCGAGGTCGATGACCGCGCGGCGCAACGCCAGCACCGGCGCGCGGTCGTCGGTGAAAAAGCGCACCAGCGCGTTGGTGCCGGCATACAGCGGCCCGGCCTCGCGGCGATGACGGGCCTCGAAGGCACGCAGCGGCGCGAGCTCGCCCGGGTCGGCGCCGGGCCGCAGCGGGTCGGCCAGCGCCTCGATGCCGTACAGCCCGAGGTTGTAGCCATGCGCTGTGACCGGGTGCATGCCCACGGCCGCGTCGCCGATCAGCGCAAAGCGCGGCGCCACGAAGCGCTCGGCCCACACCGCCACCAGCGGGTAGACATGGCGCGCGCCGGCCACCTGCATGGCGCCGAGCCGGTGCTCGGCGGCGGCGGCGATGGTGGCGGCCAGCTCGGCATCGTCCATGGCCTGGATGCGCGGCAGCTCGGCATTGCGCACGGTCCACACGGCCGAGCTGCAGGCGCCGCGCTTGGGCAGCAGGGCCAGCGTGTGCCCCTCCAGGAAGCACTCCTGCGCCAACCCCTCGTGGTCGCGCTCATGTGCCAGCGGCACCAGCAGCGCGCTGCGGCCGAAGTCCTGGTGGCGCGCGGCGATACCGGCCAGCCGGCGCAGCGTGGAGAAGCGGCTGTCGGCGGCCACCACCAGGCGCGCCTCGAAGCGGCCGCCGTCACGGGTGCGCACGCAGGCCGTGGCGCCGCGCTGCTCCAGCGCCACCACGCTGCGGCCCGTGAGCACCGGGATGCCGCGCGCCATCGCCCCCGCCCAGGCCGCCGCGCGGATCTCGTGGTTCGGCACCAGCCAGCCCAGGTCCTGGCCCCGGCTCTCGAACGGCAGCGGCACGCGCGTGCCGCTGCTGCGCACGCTGGCGCGCTGCAGCGGCGACACCTCGGTGAAGCGCTGCCACAGGCCCAGGCCTTCGAGCAGGCGGCGCGAGCGGTGCGTCAGCGCGATCTCGCGGCCGTCGTCGGCCGGCGCGGCCAGCACGTCGGCCTCAGCCTGCTCCAGCACGGCCACGACCCAGCCGCGGTCATGCAGCGCGCAAGCCAGCGTCAGGCCGGCTGGGCCGGCGCCGCCGATGAGGATGTCGGGAGTGGAAGTCAGCGTGGGCAGGTCGGCGGCAGTCATGCGCGCAGCCTAGGCAGGGCAGCGCCACCATGCCTTGACCCAGGTCACGGGGCGTCGGAATCGGCGTCCGGACCGGCCTCTTCCAGCGTCTGCAGCTCGACGAGGCGGCGGTACAGCCCGCCCTCAACGGCCATCAGCTCGTCATGCCGGCCGCGCTCCTGGAGCCGGCCGTGGTTGAGCACCAGGATCTGATCGGCCGCGCGGATGGTGGACAGCCGGTGCGCGATGGCGATCACCGTCACGCGACCATGCAGCGCCGCGAGTGCCGCGCCGATGCGCGCCTCGGTCTCGCTGTCGACATTGCTGGTGGCCTCGTCCAGGAACAGGATGCGCGGCGCGCCGGCCAGCGCACGGGCCATCGCCAGCAACTGCTTCTGGCCCGACGACACGCGCGCGCCGCCCTCGCCCAGCTTGGTGTCGTAGCCCTGCGGCAGCGCGGTGATGAAGTCGTGCGCGCGGGCGTCGCGGGCGGCGGCCTGAACGGCGTCGTCGGTGATACCGGGCCGGCCCATCGCGATGTTGTCGCGCACGCTGGCCGACAGCAGGAAGGGCTCCTGCGGCACCAGGCCCACCGCGTCGCGGAAGGCGGCGTCGGGCACCGCTGCCAGCGCCTGGCCGTCCACCGTGATGCGACCGGACTGCGCCGAGTAGAAGCGCAGCAGCAGCGACAGCAGCGTGCTCTTGCCGCTGCCGGTATGGCCCACGATGCCGGTGAAGCTGCCGGCCGGGATGTCCACGTCGACATGCTGCAGCACGGGCCGCGCCGGGTCGTAGCCGAAGCTCAGGTCCTCGATGTGGATCGCGCCCTGCGTGACCGGCGACCCGTCCTGTGGCGGGCCGGGTGAGCAGTCCTCCTCCAGCAGCGCGCGCACGCGCGACGCGGCGACCATGGACTGCTGCAGCTGGCCGAACTGCATCGTGATCTGGATCAGCGGCTCGACGACGCGCGCGATGTAGGCCAGGAAGGCGTACAGCAGGCCCACCTCCAGCCCCGACAGCTCGCGCCGGCCAAAGCCGTAGATGACGGTCACCAGCAGCAGTACGTTCAGCAGGTCCAGCGCCGGGCGCAGCAGCCACGCGTTGGCGCGCAGCTCGGCGATGCGCGACAGCCGGTGCTCGGCGTTCACCGCCTCGAAACGCTGGCCGAAGCGCTCCGCCGCGCCGGCCGCCTGCAGCACGGCCATGCCGGCCATGCTCTCGGCCATCTGCGCGTTGATGTCGCTGCGCAGCTGCCGCGTGCGCGCCACCGCCGGGGCCGACAGGCGCTGGTAGCCCAGGATGATGAACACCATGGCCGGCACCAGCGTCGCGACGATGAGCATCAGCCGCCAGTCCAGGAAGGCCATCGCCACCAGCGAGCCGGCGACGACGATGGACGAGTCCAGCATCACGTACAGCACCTGCCGGTACAGCTGGTTGACCGCCTCGGTGTCGTTGGTGACGCGGCTGACGAGCTGGCCGGTGATGGCCTTGTCGAAGAAGGCCATCGGCAGCGCCAGCACGTGGGCGTAGACGCGCTCGCGCAGCCGCAGCACGGAGCGCCGCGCGACGCCGGCCATGCGCGACAGCTGCGCGTAGCGGATCCAGCTGGCGGCCCAGCCGGTCAGCAGCACCAGCGCGAGCAGCATGCCCATCGCGACGATGTCGTAGTGGCCGGGCAGCAGGTGCTCGTCGATGTAGCGCTTGCCGAGGATGGGCGCCAGCGCCTCCAGGCCCGCGGCCAGCACCAGCCACAGGCCGCCACGCCACAGCTGCGCGCGCTCGGGTCGTGCCGAGTCCATCAGCAGGCCGACGCTCTGCCAGGGCTTCTCATTCCGCGTCAAGACTGGCCTCGATCTGTTGGTAGCGCCATTGCGCGGCATACCAGCCGCCCAGTTCCAGCAGCTGCTGATGCGTGCCGCGCTCGATGACGTGCCCCTGCTTCAGCACGATGACCTCGTCGGCGTCCATCACCGCCGACAGCCGGTGCGCGATGACGATGACGCTGCGGTCGGGCCTGGCTGAACGCAGCTCGCGCAGGTGGTCCAGGATGTCGGTCTCGGTGCCGGTGTCCACCGCCGACAGCGCATCGTCCAGCACCAGCAGCGGCGCTTCGGATAGCAAGGCCCGCGCGATGGCCACGCGCTGGCGTTGCCCGCCAGACAGCGTCACACCGCGCTCGCCCACCTCGGTCGCGTAGCCCTTGGGCAGCCGCTGGATGTCGTCATGCACGGCCGCCAGCCGCGCTGCGGCCTCGATGTCGGCGGGCGTGGCGCCGGGTCTTGCCAGCGCGATGTTGTCGGCCACCGAGGCCGAGAACAGGAAGGGCTCCTGTGGCACCCAGGCGATGTGGGCGCGCAGCGTGGCCAGCGGCAGCTGCGGGACAGGCACGCCGCCCAGGGTCAGCCGGCCTGCGTCGGGTTCCGCCTGGCGCAGCAGCAGGCGCACGAAGGTGGACTTGCCCGCGCCGGTCGCGCCGACGATGCCCAGCGTGCGGCCCGGCGGCAGCACGACATCGACGCCCTCCAGCGCCGGCCGCTTCGCACCGGGGAAGCTGAAGCTCAGCCCCTCGGCGTGCAGTTCGGCCCGCGCCGGCAGCACCGCCCTGCCCTCGTCGGCCAGCGTCAGCGGCGCATCCAGCACCGGCGCCAGCCGCGCCCATGCGGCCCGGCCGCGCTCCAGCAGCGCCAGCACCCAGCCGGCGGCGAACATAGGCCAGATCAGCTGGCCGAGATACATCGTGAACGCCGTCAGCTGGCCGATGCTGATCTCGCGCTGCGCCACCAGCCAGCCGCCCACGGCCAGCGCGATGGCGGTCGCGGCGCCCAGCGTCATGCCGACGGCGGGCTCGTAGGCGGCCTCCCAGCGCTGCGAGCGGAACGCCGCCTCGGCGGCACGGTCGGCCAGCTCGCCGAAGCGCTGCTCGCTGCGACCGACCAGCCCCAGCGCGCGCAGCGTGCGCACGCCGGCCAGGCTTTCCTGCACCTGGGTGTTGAGGTCACCGAAGCGCGTCAGCGAATCCTGCGCAGCGGTGTGCAGGTGCTGCGAGATCCACCAGAACGCCAGCCCCATCAACGGAAAGGGCAGCAGCGCGGCCAGACCCAGCCGCCAGTCGATGGCCAGCGTCATCATGGCCAGCACCAGCAGCAGCGTCTGCGTGCCGTCGAAGCCGGCCAGCATGGCCTCGCCCGCGGCCATCTCGACGGTGTCGATGTCGTTGGTCGCCAGCGCCATCAGGTCGCCGGTGCGCTGGCCCTGGAAGTAGGCCGGCCCCTGCAGCGCCAGCCGCGCGAACAGCCGCGTGCGCAGCCGCGCGCCGAGGCGGTAGGCGGCCTTGAACAGCGTCAGCCGCCAGCCCACGCGCAGCAGGTAGATGACGAGGCCGGCAGCGACCAGCAAGCCCAGTTGCTGCAGCAGCGCGTCGCCCTTCAGGCCGCCGGCCACGAGGTCATCGACGACATGGCCGACCTGGCGCGGGATCCAGACGGTCAGCGCCGCAATGCAGCTGAGCATGGCCGCAGCCGACGCATAGGCGCGCCAGTGCTCGCGCACGAAGGCGGCGAGCATGCGGGGGAGGGACGCGGATGAAACAGCGGCGGACGACGACATGGGACGCGCAGTGTCGCCGGACGCGATGCGGTCGCGAGGGCTAGCCGGGATGCTTCAAATGGTGGGCCACCAGCGCATTGGCATGCCCATGGCCCAGCCCGTGCTCGGTCTTGAGCAGCGCCACCAGCTCCATGTGCTTCAGGCCTGCAGCGCCGCGCAGGATGCCAAACCAATGCTCGACGGGCTGGCCGTAGGTCTTCTCGATGGACGGGAAGTAGGACGCAGGGCCCTGGACTTTCTCTGTGCTGGACATGCAAGGCTCCGGTGAGGGCGGCCCCAAACGGGGCGCCAGATGGACACGACGGATGAGGAGGTCAGAAATCGACAGGCCGGCGTCAGCGCCGCCTCGCGCCCGCCCACAACAACCCCGCCCACGTCAGCAACCCATTCAGCAACAGCAGCTCCAGCCCGATCTGATACCCACCCCACGGCTGCCCGAAGTCCAGCGCCGCGCACAGCAGCGGCGCCGCCACGCAGACGGCCACCAGCGCACGGCCCGACACGGCCCGCGGCGTGAACATCGCAAACGCGAAGAGGCCCAGCAGCGGCCCGTAGGTGTAGCCGGCCAGCTTCAGGATCAGGTAGATCATGCTGGTGCTGTCCAGCGCCTTGAAGCCCAGCACCAGCGCGAGAAACAGCGCCGCAAAGCCCAAATGCACGCGCCGACGCGTGCGGGTGTCTTCCTTGCCCACGCGCAGCAGGTCCAGGCAGGTGCTGGCCGTCAGCGCGGTCAGCGCGCCGTCGGCGCTGGGCAGCAGCGCCGACACCAGCGCCAGCACGAAGACGATCTGCACCCAGGCCGGCAGGTGCTGCATGACGACCGTCGGGAACAGCGCGTCGCCCTTGGCGGCCAGGCCGTGTTCCTGCGCATACAGCGCCAGCAGCCCGCCCAGCAGCAGGAAGACGGCCACCACCACCAGCATCAGCACGGCCAGCACCAGCAGGTTCTTCTGCGCGTCGCGCAGCTTCGCGACCGACAGGCTCTTCTGCATCATTTCCTGGTCCAGCCCCGTCATCGCGATGGCGATGAACATGCCGGCCAGCAGCGCCTTGACCGAGAAGTCGCGGCTCAGCGGGTCGCCCACCCACACGCGGGACAAGCCCGCGGCGTCCAGCTGCGCGAAGGCGTCGGGCCGCCACAGCAGCGCGGTGCAGACGACGAGGCCGGTCAGCATGCCGGCGGTCTGCAGCGTATCGGTCCACACCAGCGCCTTCACGCCGCCCTCCACCGTGTAGAGCAGGATCATCACCAGCACCACCGCCGCGCCCAGCCAGAACGGCAAGCCCAGCGGCTGCAGGATCAGCGTGTGCAGCACGGCCACGACGAGGAAGAGGCGCCCCGTGGCACCCAGCGTGCGGCTGAGGATGAAGTAGGCCGAGCCCAGCCGCTGCGCCGCCGGCCCCAGGCGCTCGCCCAGCAGGCCGTAGATGGAGGCCAGCTTCAGCCGGTGGTAGGCCGGGAGCAGCACGAAGGCGATGACGGCATAGCCGAACACCTGGCCGATGACGATCTGCAAGTAGGTGAAGCCGTTGACGGCCACCGAGCCGGGCACGCTGATGAAGGTGACGCCTGAAAGCGACGTCCCGATCATTCCGAACGCGACGACCGGCCAGGGACTTTCCCTGCCCCCCACGTAGAAACCCTCGGCGCCAGAACCGTGCGAGACGCACCTCGCCAGTACCAACAGCCCGGCGAAATAAGTGAGAACCCCGATCAAAAGCAGTGCAGGTGACATGGGCCGGGATGATGACTCAGATCACCCCCACGAACGGGGTGGATCAATTCGTCACGAAGCATCAATAGCATGCGCCCCGTTCTGGGCAATTTTTACTAACCCGTCATGCAAATCCGACCCCTGGTAGCTCTCCTTGCCGCGGCCTTCGCGGCGCCCCTGGCGCTGAACGCGTCCGCAGCCGTCGTCATCAGCCAGGTCTATGGCGGGGGTGGCAACGCCGGCGCCACGCTGAAGAACGACTTCATCGAGTTGTTCAACAACGGCTCCACGACGGTCAACCTCGGCGGCTGGTCGGTCCAGTACGCCTCGTCTTCCGGCACGACCTGGGCGGCCACCCCACTGCCGGCCGTGAACCTGCTGCCGGGCCAATACCTGCTGGTGCAGCAGGCGGCCGGCACGGGCGGCACCGTGTCGCTGCCGACGCCGGACGCGACCGGCACCATCGGCATGGGCGGCTCCGCCGGCAAGGTCGCGCTGTCGAACTCGACCAGCGTGCTGTCCGGCGGCACGCCGGCGGCGCAAGATCTCTACAGCTACTCGGTGGGCAACAACGCCACGGCGGCCCTGCGTGACGCCAACGGCTGCGGCACCGGCTTCACCAACGGCACGCCCAACCCGCGCAACATGGCCACCGCGCTGGCGCCCTGCTCCACGAGTTCGGAGCCACCCGCCTTCAAGCACATCTACGAGATCCAGGGCAGCGGCGCCACCAGCCCGCTGGTGAACAAGAGCGTCACGACCGAAGGCGTGGTGACCCGCCTCGCCAACACCGGCTTCTTCATGCAGGCGCTGGTCGGCGACGGCAACCCGGCGACCTCGGACGGCATCTTCGTCTACACCGGCACGGCACCCACCGTGGCCGTCAACCAGCTGGTGCGCCTGAGCGGCACGGTGATCGAGTTCTCCACCGGCGGCGGCACCGTCACCGAGATCACCAGCCCGACCGGCATCACCGCCAACCCGGGCTACAGCATCACCCCGACGCCCATCAGCCTGCCGGTCACCGGTGGCCTGGAGCGTTACGAGGGCATGCTGGTCACGCTGGCCGGTCCGCTGACCGTGGGCCAGAACTACTTCCAGGCCCGCTACGGCCAGGTGACGCTGTCGGCCGGCGGCCGGCTGGAGACGCCCACCAACAAGTACCGCCCCGGCAGCGCCCAGGCCCTGGCCCTGGCCGCCGACAACGCCGACCGCATGGTGGTGCTGGAGGACGGCAGCTCGCTGCAGAACGTCGACCCGACGCCCTTCACCGGCCCCAACGGCGCGCTGCGCGGTGGCGACACCGTGGCCGCCATCACCGGCGTCATCGACTTCGGCCCCACCACGGCGGAGACCTCCGGCCCCGGCGCCTACCGCATCCTGCCGCTGGACAACGCCGCGCTGCAGTACACGAACAGCAACCCGCGCACCGCCACGCCGCCGGCCGTGGGTGGCAACGTGAAGCTGGCCAGCTTCAACGTGCTGAACTACTTCACCACCTTCAAGGACGGCCGCAACGTGGCCGGCGCCAGCGGCCAGACCTGCCTCAGCGGCGAGACCGCCTCCAGCAGCTGCCGCGGCGCCAACAACGCGGACGAGTTCGCCCGCCAGCAGGCCAAGATCGTCGCCGCCATCAGCGCGCTGGATGCCGACGCGCTGGGCCTGATGGAGATCCAGAACAACACCGTGGCCGCGCAGAACCTGGTGGCCGCGCTGAACGCCAAGGTCGGCGCCGGCACCTACGCCGTCGCACCGGGCTCGGCGGCCGGCGTGGTGGGCAGCGACGCGATCAAGACCACCATCATCTACAAGCCCGCCAAGCTCAGCCCCGCGGGCAACTCGGTGATCGACAACGCCGCCATCAACAACCGCCCGACCGTGGCCCAGACCTTCGCGCTGGCCAACGGCCAGAAGTTCACGCTAGCGGTCAACCACCTCAAGAGCAAGGGCAGCTGTCCCTCGTCGTCGTCCGATCCGGACGCCGACCAGGGCGACGGCCAGGGCTGCTACAACGCCACGCGCGTCGCCCAGGCCCACCAGCTGCGCACGTTCGTCGCGCAGCTGCAGACCTCCAGCGGCAGCAACGACGTGGTGCTGGTCGGCGACTTCAATGCCTACGGCATGGAGAACCCGATCACGGCGCTGACCGACAACGGCTACGTGGACCAGATCGGCCGCTTCAACGGCTTCGGCTACTCCTACGTGTTCGACGGCGCCGCGGGCCGCCTGGACCACGCCATCACCACCTCGTCGGCCTCGGCCAAGGTCAGCGCCGCCGTGCACTGGCACATCAACGCCGACGAGTCGCTGGCGCACGACTACAACCTGGAGTTCAAGAAGCCGGCCTGCGCGACCTGCGCCGCCGACCCCTACCAGAACCACATGTACCGCTCGTCCGACCACGACCCGGTGGTGATGGGGCTGAACCTGTACAACAGCTACATCACGGCGGCCGGCACCACGGTGTCGGGCACGGCGGGTGACGACCTGATCACCGTGGGCGCACTCAAGCCCACGGTGACGGGCGGTGCGGGGCGTGACCAGTTCGCGTTCACCAGCGGCTTCACGGGAGGCGCCACCATCGCCGACTTCACGCCGGGCACGGACGTCATCAACCTGAGCGCCGTGCTGCGTGCGGCCGGCGTCACTGCGGCGGCGCCGCTGGACAGCGGGCATGTCAGCTGCGTGCGCAACGGCGTCAGCGACGCGCTGATTTACATGGACCCGGACGCCGCAGGCCCCGCCGCTCGTCGACCGCTCGTGCTGCTGAAAAACGTCAGCTGCGGCTCGTTGAACGCGAGCAGCTTCCAGTTCTGAGCCCTCTCCCATTTTTCGGATTCACAAACTCATGAACCACATCTCCTCCATGCGCACGGCCCTGGCCGCCGCCATCCTGGGCCTGTCCGCCGCTGCGGCCTGCGCAGAAGACTTCCGCTTCAACGGCAACATCACTTTCTCGGACGTCAACGGCATCGCGGGCCAGAGCTTCACTGGCACGTTCTCGCTGGATCTGCCTGCCAGTGACTTCAGCGGCGAGGTGCTGCTGACCGCCTTCAACTTCACGTTCGGCGGCCAGACCTATACGCTCGGCACGGCTATTTCGCCGCCATCGGCGTTCTTCGATGCCGGCCAGTTCTCATGGTTGCAGTACGGTTCCTCGCTCAACGACACCTCGCTGGACTGGGCGGCAGGCTTTCCCGATGCACTGCAGGGCAACATGAGCCACACCGACGCGCTGGGTCAGTTCAGCACCGGCAGCTTCACGATCTCCGCCGTGCCCGAACCCGAGTCCTACGCCCTGATGCTGGGCGGCCTGGGCCTGGTCGGCTGGCTGGCACGCCGCCGCAAGACAATCTGAGCGCTCGCGCGCACCGCTGCAACAGCCCGCTTCGGCGGGCTGTTTTCATTTCAGTACGTCCGCCCGCCCTTGAAGGCCGCGTGCTGCCGCCGCGTCAGCGTGGTGTGCCGGCTCATGGCCTCGAAGCTGACGCGCGCATGCGCGTGCATGATTGCCAGGCCCAGCGCGTCGGCCGCGTCCTTGCCGGGCACGCCGGGTAGGTTCAGCAGGCGCTGCACCATGGCCTGCACCTGCTCCTTCTTGGCCTGGCCATGGCCGGCGACGGCCTTCTTCATCTGCAGTGCCGTGTACTCGCTGACAGCCAGGTCCGCGGACACCAGCGCCGTCAGCGCCGCGCCACGCGCCTGCCCCAGCAGCAGCGTGGACTGGGGGTTCACGTTGACGAACACGATCTCCACCGCCGCGCACTGCGGCTGGTAGCGCGACACCACCTCGCGGATGCCATCGAACAGGATCTTCAGCCGCGCCGGCAGGTTGCCCACCGCGACGCCGTTGGTCTTGATCGTGCCGCTGGCGACGTAGGCCAGCCTGGGGCCTTCCGCGTCGATGACGCCAAAACCGGTCGTCTGTAAACCGGGATCGATGCCGAGAATCCTCATCGCGAACCCAAAGGCAGCTGGAAGTACCAGCGCACCGAATGGAACAGCACCGGCGCCGCGAAGCACAGCACGGCGATGCGGTCCAGCAGGCCCACGGCGCCGGTGATGGAGCTGCGGTTGCCCCAGTACAGCACGCCGGCGTCCTTCTTCAGCGCCTTCATGACCAGGCCGCCGAAGCCCGCCGCCGCCGCGGTGACGAAGGCCATGGCCAGCGCCTGGCCGGCCTTGAAGGGCGTGATCCAGTACAGCAGGCCGCCGGCCAGCGTGCCGATCAGCGTGCCTATCCACCAGGCGCGCATCGAGAAGCTGCGGCTGATGCGCCGCGCCACGGGCCGGCGGCGCAGCGTGCGGGTGGCGATCTCCTGCGTGATCTGCGAGGCGGCCACCACCATGACGAGAAAGAACAGCAGGAAGGCGCCGCGGCCGGTGTAGCCGGGGAAGTCCAGCAGCAGCAGCGCCGGCGCGTGCGACAGGCCGTAGACGCAGACCATCACGCCCCACTGGATCTTGGCGTTGCGCTCCAGGTAGCGGCGCGGGTCGTCGGCCAGCGCGCTGACGATGGGCAGCACCAGGAAGCCGTAGACCGGCAGGAACACCGTGAACAGGTCGAAGAAGCGCGTGCCGCAGATCATGTACTGCACCGGCAGCAGCACGAAGAAGGCGACGATCAGCGTGCGGTGGTCGCTGCGCTGGGTGTGCACCAGCGTGATGAACTCGCGCAGCGCCAGGAAGGAGAACAGCGCGAACAGCAGCGTCGCGCCCAGCGGCCCCGAGATCCACGCGACCCAGAACATGGAGCCGCCGATCCACGCCGCGCGCAGGTCGCGGCGCACGCGGGCCCAGGTCAGCTCCGACTGGCGACGGGCGTCCTCGTCGTCGCGCTCGCGCAGCGAGTTCAGGAACAGCCCCAGCGTCAGCAGCATCAGGAAGCCGAACAGCACGACGAACAGCAGCGCCACCTGCTCGCTGGCGGACAGGGATTTCAGCCAGCGCATCAGTCGTCCCCGTCTTCTTCGCGGCCGACCCAGTCAGGGTCGGGCCGCTGTTCCATGACCGCCTCGCGCGCGCGGCACAGGAAGTCGGCCTTGCTCTCGCCGGGCTGCAGCTGGATGGGCGCCCCGAAGGTCACCGTGCACAGGATGGGCACCGGCACGACCTCGCCCTTGGGCATGACGCGCTGCACGTTGTCGATCCAGGTCGGGATCAGCTGCACGTGCGGGAACTGCTCGGCCAGGTGGTAGATGCCGCTCTTGAAGGGCTGCGGGTTTCCCTTGTTGGAGCGCGTGCCCTCGGGAAAGATGACCAGCGAATCCCCGGCGGCCAGCGCCTCGACCAGCGGCTCCAGCGGGTCTTCGTCCGGCGTGGCGCGCGTGCGGCTGACGTAGATGGCGTTGAAGACCTCGGTCGTCAGCCAGCGCCGGAAGGCGCTCTTGGTCCAGTAGTCCTTGGCCGCGATGGCGCGCGTCTGCGCACGCAGCTCGTGCGGGAATGCCGCCCAGATCAGCACGAGATCGAAGTGGCTCTGGTGGTTGGCGATGTAGATGCGCTGCTCGGCTTGTGGCGGGCAGCCCTTCCAGTGGCCTTGCGCGCCCGTGATGAGTCGGGCGATGAAGGCAAGCAACTGGCCGGTGAAGGCGGCGAGCGTCATGCGCGGATTATCGCGACGCCGCTGTGGCGGGCTCGTCCGTCAGAACCAGTAGTCCTTCACGCACCGGCCGTCGCGCGGCAGGTCGTCAAAGGTGTCGAACCCGTCGAAGTGGTCGATGGGGATGGCGGCCACGGCCTCAGGCTCCGCCAGTCGCAGGTTCACCGCAATGCGGCGCTTGCCCTCCTCCAGCCGCAAGCCGCGCCAATGGGTCACGCAACCGCAGGTCGGGCAGAAGTGGAACTCCAGCGCCTTGCCGCGCACATAGGCCCTCGTGGGGCCGGTGACGTGGATGCCCTCGTCCACGAAGTCGTAGGCCCACAGCGTGCCGTAGCGGCGGCAGGCGGTGCAGTTGCAGGCGGTGGCGCCGTCGGGCTGGCCGTCGAAGCGCCAGTGGACAGCGCCGCAGAGGCAGGAACCTTCGATCATGGGGTGGTCTCCACGGGAGCTGCGTAGATGGGATCGATGTAGACGCGGCCGCCAAACAGGAACTCGCTGTTGCCGACCTGAGCGAAGCCGAAACGCTCGTAGAAACGCACCGCGCGCACATTGCGGTCGTAGACGCTCAACCACAGCGTGCGAGCGCCCCGCCCGTGCGCCCACGCATGCACCGCGCCCATCAGCCGCGCGCCCAGGCCCTGACCGATGAAGCTCTGGCCCAGGTACAGCCGCCACAGCTTCAGCGGGGCCGGGCCGGCCACGCAGCCCGGCGCGGGCTGGGCACTCAGCACCGCATAGCCGGCCAGCTCGTCGCCCACCCAGGCCAGCAGCGTCGCGCAGGCGGGGTCGGCAATGACGCCGGCCATCACGTCGACCGGGAAATGCTCGGCCACGTAGTCCGCGATCTCCTGCTCGTCGTCCAGGCCGCGGTAGGTGTCGGTGAAGGCCTGGGCGGCAAAGCGCGCCAGCGCCTGTGCATCTTCGGGATCGGCGGGACGGATGACGACGACGGACATGAACGGAACGGCGGTGACGGGGCACCGATGTTCGCACCGCTCAACCGTTGCGCAAGCCCGGCCCGGCCACCTGCTCGTAGTGCAGCACGGTGGGGAAGGGATCGTAGAAGTGGTGCAGCAGCTGCCGCCAGCGCTGATAGCCCTCGGACTGGCGGAAGCCCTGCTCGTGGTGCGCAACGCTTTCCCAGCGCACCAGCAGCATGTAGTGCTCGGCGCGCTCGATGCAGCGCTGCAGCTCATGCCCCAGATAGCCTGGCATGGACGCGATGATGGCCTGCGCCTCGGCAAACGCGGCCTCGAAGGCCGCCGACTGGCCGGGCCGCACCTGCAGCTGGGCGATCTCCAGGATCATGCTCAGGCCGCCTGTGCCGCCGGGGAGGCTGGCAGTGGCCGGCGCGCCTCGGCCTGCATCATCTGCGCGGCCTTCTCGCCGATCATCATGGCCGGCGCATTGGTGTTGCCGCTGACCAGCGTGGGCATGATGGACGCGTCCACCACGCGCAACCCCTGCAGCCCGTGCACGCGCAGTTCGGCATCGACGACGGCCATTGCATCCGTGCCCATCTTGCAGGTGCCCACCGGGTGGTAGATGGTGTCGGTGCGCTGGCGCAGCAGCGCTTCGATGTCGGCATCCGACGCGAGGTCGGTGTTCCACATCTCGCGCTGCCAGTGCGCGCGCAGCGAGGGCTGGCGCAGCAGCGTGCGGGTCAGCTTGAAGCCGTCCACCATCTGCGCCAGGTCATCGGGGTGCTGGAAGAACGCGGGGTCGATCAGCGGCGCCACGCCCGCATCACGGCTGGCCAGCTTCAGCGTGCCGCGGCTTTGCGGGCGCAGCAGGCACACGTGGCAGGACAGGCCGTGGCCCCAGCCCAGCTTGCGCGCGTGGTCTTCCACGCCGGCGACGACGAAATGCAGCTGCACATCCGGCCGCTGCTGTGCGGCGCTGCTGCGCAGGAAGCCGCCGCCCTCGGCGAAGTTGCTGGTCAGCATGCCGCGGCGCTCGCTGCGGTAGCGGCGCAGCGCCTGCCAGAAGGACAGGCCTCCGCGCAGCGACAGGCCAAAGGCGTGCGGGCTGCTCGTGCGCATGCCGAACACGAAGTCGGGGTGGTCCTGCAGGTTGGCGCCCACGCCGGGCAGGTGGTGAAGCACGTCGATGCCGTGCGATTGCAGCTGCGCCGCATCACCCACGCCGGACAGCATCAGCAGCTGCGGCGACTGGATGGCACCGGCGGCCAGCACCACCTCGCGCCGGGCTTGCAACCGGCGCAGCTGGCCGTCCACCCTCACCTCCACGCCCACCGCACGGCGACCATCGAACAGCACGCGCTGCACCTGGGCCTGCACCGTCACGCGCAGGTTGGGCCGGCCCAGATGCGGGCGCAGGTAGGCACGCGCGGCGCTGCAGCGCTCGCCGCGGTCCTGCGTGACCTGGTAGATGCCGATGCCCTCCTGCGACTCGCCGTTGAAGTCGTCGGTGATGCGGTGGCCGGCCTCGCGCCCGGCGGCCAGCCAGGCATCGTGCAACGGGTTGTCGGTGCGCAGCTGGCTGACCTTCAGCGGGCCGTCGCGCCCATGCAGTGGCGCGCCGAACGTGTCGTTGCCCTCGCTCCTGACGAAGAAGGGCAGCACATCCTGCCAGCCCCAGCCAGCGTTGCCGAGTGCGGCCCAATGGTCATAGTCCTCGGGCTGGCCGCGCGTGTAGACCATGGCGTTGATGCCCGACGAGCCGCCCAGCATCTTGCCGCGCGGCACATAGCCGCGGCGACCGTTCAGGCCCGGCTGCGGCACGGTCTCGAACGCGTAGTTGTGCAGCTTGCTGGGCACCATCAGCACGGCGGCGGTGGGCACCGTGCCCAGCCAGTTGTGCACATCGGCGCCGGCTTCCAGCACCAGCACCTGCGTACCCGGGTCTTCGCTCAAGCGGCCGGCCAGCGCCGAGCCGGAGGAGCCGCCGCCGATGACGATGACGTCGTGCGTCTCGTCGAAGCGTGGGTTGTCGGTCATGGCAGCTTCTTCAACAGACCGAGCAGGCGCTCGAACGTGGCGCCATAGGGCGGCTGGAACAGCTTCGTGCCGGCGAAGCGCGACTGGATGAACAGCGGCTTCTCCTTGCTGAAGGTCCGGAAGCCCCACTCGCCGTGGTACGCGCCCATGCCGCTGGCGCCCACGCCGCCGAAGGGCTGGTCCTCCTGGCCCAGATGCCACAGGCAGTCGTTGATGGTGACGCCGCCGGCGTGGGTCTCGCGCATCACGCGGTCGCGCGCGGCGCCGTCTGCGCCGAACCAGTACAGCGCCAGCGGCCGGTCGCCGCGGTTGACGTGGGCCAGCGCGTCGTCCACCTGATCGTAGGCCACGACCGGCAGCAGCGGACCGAAGATTTCCTCCTGCATGACGGTGGCCTCCGCCGGCACATCCAGCAGCAGCGCGGGCACCAGGCGGCGGTCGTCGGGGCGCTCGTCGTGGCTGCGCAGCACGCGCGCGCCACGGTCCTTCGCATCGTCCATCAGCCCTTGCAGCCGCGCGAAGTGGCGCGGCGTGGCGATGCTGGTGTAGTCGGCATTGCCGGCGATGCGCGGGTACATGCGGCGCATGTCGGCCAGGATCAGCTGGCTCAGCGGCTCCACCAGCTCGCGCGGCACCAGCAGGTAGTCCGGCGCCACGCAGGTCTGGCCAGCGTTGAAGAGCTTGCCGAAGGCCAGGCGCGACGCGGTGAGCTTGAGGTCGGCGCTGCGGTCGATGAGGGCTGGCGACTTGCCGCCCAACTCCAGCGTGACCGGCGTGAGGTTCTTGGCCGCAGCCTGCGCCACATGGCGGCCCACGGCCGTGGAGCCGGTGAAGAACAGGTGGTCGAACGGCAGCGTCGTGAACGCCTTGCCGACCTCGGCATCGCCGGTGATGACATGCATCTCGTCGGGCCGGAAGTGTTCGGTGACGATGCGCGCCATCAGTTCACTGGTGGCTGGTGTCAGCTCCGACGGCTTGATCAGCACGCGGTTGCCGGCCGCCAGCGCGGCGACGGCGGGCTCCATCGCCAGGTAGTACGGGTAGTTCCACGGCGACACGACGCCCACGACGCCCAGCGGCTGACGCATCAGCACGTTGCGACCGGGCAGGAAGTGCAGCGGCGTGGCGACGCGCCGGGGCTTCATCCAGCGGCGCAAATTCTTGAGGGCATGACGCGCGCCGGACTCGACGGTGAACACGTCGGCCAGCAGCGACTCCTGGCGGGCCCGGTGGCCGAAGTCCTGCGCCATCGCCGCGGCCAGCGCGTCACCGTGCTGGCGCGTCATCTTCAGCAGCCGCTCCAGGCGATCGCGGCGCACCTCGTAGGTGGGCATGCGCTCCGCCTCGAAGGCGCGGCGCTGCAACGTCAGCGCCAGGTGCAGCCGTTCCTGCAATGCGGTGTCCATGGGCTGTCTCCGGAATCTCGGTGTGATCCGGGGAGGCTAACCGCAAGTGGCGCCCATCCCAAGCGGGAGGGCCCTGGACTAGAGGCCTGCCTCTAGCGGGAGCGGTGCGGGGCGTCTTGGGCGGGCAATGGAGCGTCCACCGACAAAGCCAGCTCTCTCACGCAGCCCTGATCCTCCTTGAGCACCAGCGTCGTCTCCCGCCCAGCGCGCTGTGCGGGATAGGTCCACGTAGGCATGGAGGCGAACAACGGCGCCGGCGCTTCCAGACCGTCGCCCACGCCCAGGTGCGCGATGCCCGACAACTGCGGCTGCATGCGGGGCGTCGCGGGCAAGGCCTTCACGAGGTCCGCCATGCGGACACAGGGCGGTTGATTGCGCAGGCGCGTCACGCTGACGACCGTTCCCAGCGCATCGTGATGCCCATAAGTGCCCGACCAGCCCAGGCCCGGCGCGGACAGTTCGCGCCAGCATTCGGCACGGGTCGAGCGCAGGTGCTCCAGGCACCCGGTCTCGACCTTCAAGCCCAGCAGCGCCGGCAGGTCCCTGACCTCAAACGGTTGCCCGATTCGCGCCACCTGGTCCATCTTCACCAGCAGATCCCGCAGCGCCTGCGGCGTGTCGGCGCTGGCAGGCAGCGACGACAGCAACAGCACCAGCGGGACCAGCCAGTGCATCGTCCGGATCAGTGGCGGAAGTGACGCACGCCCGTGAGGACCATAGCGATGCCACGCTCGTTCGCGGCCGCAATGACCTCATCGTCGCGCATCGAGCCACCCGGCTGGATGACGCAGGTGGCGCCGGCATCAGCCAGCACGTCCAGGCCGTCGCGGAACGGGAAGAAGGCGTCGCTGGCAACGGCCGAGCCGGCAAGGCTCAGGCTGGCATGCTGGGCCTTGATGGATGCGATGCGGGCCGAGTCCAGGCGGCTCATCTGGCCGGCGCCAACGCCCAGCGTCATGCCGCCGCCGCAGAAGACGATGGCGTTGCTCTTCACGTATTGCGCGACGGTCCAGGCGAACATCAGGTCGTCCAGCTGCTGCTCGGTGGGCTTCAGCGTCGTGACGACCTTCAGATCCTCGCGCTTCAGGAAATGGTTGTCGGCGGTCTGCACCAGCAGGCCCGAGCCGACGCGCTTGACGTCCTGCGCGTTGCGGCCCTGGTCCCAGGGGCGCGGGCCACCCGCGGGCAGCGCGATCTGCAGCAGGCGCACATTGGCCTTACCCTTGAAGACTTCCAGCGCCTCGGCGCTGAAGCTCGGGGCCATCAGCACTTCGACGAACTGCTTGACGACCAGCTGCGCGGCCGCGCCGTCCAGTTCGCGGTTGAAGGCGATGATGCCGCCGAAGGCGCTGGTCGGGTCGGTCTTGAAGGCCTTGCTGTAGGCCTCGGCCGGGTTCACGCCCACCGCCACGCCGCAGGGGTTGGCGTGCTTGATGATGACGCAGGCCGGCGTGTCGAAGGCCTTCACGCATTCCCACGCCGCGTCGGCATCGGCGATGTTGTTGTAGCTGAGCTCCTTGCCCTGTAGCTGCTTGCCGGTGACCAGCGAGCCGGGCGCCGGGAACAGGTCGCGGTACAGCGCCGCGGTCTGGTGCGAGTTCTCGCCGTAGCGCAGGTCCTGCACCTTCACGAACGTCGAGTTCATCTGCGCCGGGTACTCGGCCTTGCTGCCGTCTTCCTGCAGCGCCGACAGGTAGTTGCTGATGGCCGCGTCGTACTGGGCGATGCGGTTGAACGCGGCGACGGAGCAGGCAAAGCGCGTCTTGTCGCTGGTCTTGCCGTCGGCCTTCAGCTCGGCCAGCACACCGGCGTACTGGGCCGCGTCGGTCAGCACCGTCACGTCCTTCCAGTTCTTGGCCGCGCTGCGCACCATGGCCGGGCCACCGATGTCGATGTTCTCGATGGCGTCTTCCAGCGTGCAACCGGGCTTGGCGACCGTCGCCTCGAACGGGTAGAGGTTGACGGCCAGGATGTCGATGCGCGTGATGCCGTGCTGGTTCATCGCCGCCACATGCTCGGGCAGGTCGGAGCGCGCCAGCAGGCCGCCGTGGATCTTGGGGTGCAGCGTCTTCACGCGGCCGTCCATCATTTCCGGGAAGCCGGTGTGCTCGGCCACCTCGGTGACGGGCAGGCCGGCGTCAGCCAGCAGCTTGGCGGTGCCGCCGGTGGAAAGCAGCTTCGTGCCCAGAGCGTGCAGCTCCTTGGCGAATTCGAGGATGCCGGTCTTGTCGGAGACGGAGAGAAGTGCAGTCAGTGCCATGTTCGGGTCAGCCAAGGTTGTGATCGGTGAGTTTGCGGCGCAGCGTGTTGCGGTTGATGCCCAGCCATTGCGCGGCCTTGCTCTGGTTGCCGCCGGCCTCGCGCATGACGATCTCGAACAGCGGCTTCTCCACCAGCTTGATCAGCATCTCGTGCATCGAGTGCGGCTCCTGGCCGTCGAGGTCGCTGAAGAAGGCTTCGAGGTTGTCGCGCACGCAGGCGTCGATGGGGTTGGGCGGGGTGTTCTTCTGGGCGCTCATGTTCAGGCAGCGCAGGCTTCGTGGCCTTGCGCTTCTTCGTCGTTGGCCGCCTCGGTGGGGGGCAGCCGGTCGTGGGTCTGGCCGAGGTCGTCGAACCAGTCGCGGAGCGCCTGCAACTGCTCTTCGCAGCGCTCCAGGGTGTTCATGTGCTGGCGGAATTTCTCGCCGCCAGGCAGGCCGCGCACGGCCCAGCCGATGTGCTTGCGCGCGCTGCGCACGCCGCTGAGCTCGCCGTACAGGCCGTAGTGGTCGTGCAGGTGCTCGGTCAGCACGTCGCGCGCTTCGGTGACGGTCGGTGCGGGCAGGTGCTCGCCCGTCGCCAGGAAGTGGGCCACCTCGCGGAAGATCCACGGCCGGCCCTGTGCGGCGCGGCCGATCATCAGCGCGTCGGCGCACGTGTAGGCCAGCACGTCGCGGGCCTTCTCGGGCGAGGCGATGTCGCCGTTGGCGACGACGGGGATGGCCAGCGCGGCCTTCACAGCGGCGATGGTGTCGTACTCGGCCAGGCCCTTGTAGCCCTGCTCGCGCGTGCGGCCGTGGATGGTCAGCATCGCGATGCCGGCGGATTGGAACAGCCGCGCCAGATGCAGCGCGTTGCGCTCATCCTGGCTCCAGCCGGTGCGCATCTTCAGCGTGACCGGCACGCCGCGCGGTGCACACACGGCCACCACCGCCTCGACGATCTCCAGCGCCAGCGCCTCGTTGCGCATCAGCGCCGAGCCGGCCCACTTGTTGCAGACCTTCTTGGCCGGGCAGCCCATGTTGATGTCGATGATCTGCGCGCCACGATCAATGTTGTAGGCGGCGGCCTCGGCCATCATGGCGGCATCGGTGCCGGCGATCTGCACGGCGATGGGGCCCGGCTCGCCGGCATGGTCGGCGCGGCGCGAGGTCTTCAGGCTGTTCCACAGCTCCTTGCGCGACGTGACCATCTCGCTGACTGCATAGCCCGCACCCAGGCGGCGGCAGAGCTGGCGGAAGGGCCGGTCCGTCACCCCCGCCATCGGCGCCACGAAGAGCCGGTTGGGGAGAAGGTGGGGGCCGATGTGCACGGGGGGTCTGCTCAAAAAAGAGGCGAGATTGTAGCGAGGCGCCCCGCCGGGGCCGGACACAATGCCGCCATGGAAGCCTGGCTCGCCCAATTCGTCCATGAGCTGCTCGCCGCGCTGGCCCTGCCCCAGGTCGGGCTGGTCGCGGTCTTCGTCGTCGCCTTCATCTCGGCCACGCTGCTGCCGATGGGGTCGGAGCCCGCCGTGTTCCTGGTCGTCAAGGCGGACCCAGGCATGTTCTGGCCCGCCATCCTCGTCGCCACCGTCGGCAACACGCTGGGCGGCGTGGTGTCGTGGTGGATGGGCTACGGCGCCGAGAAGGCCGTCGAGGCCGTCAAACACCGCGAACCCTCGCACACCCGCGCCACGCGGTGGCTGCAGCGTTTCGGCTCCAAGGCCTGCCTGCTGAGCTGGCTGCCCATCGTCGGCGACCCGCTGTGCGCCGTCGCCGGCTGGCTCAAGATGCCGTTCTGGCCCTGCGTGGGCTACATGGCCATCGGCAAGTTCCTGCGCTTCCTCTTCTACACCGCCGCCTTGATTTGGCTGATCCCGGAGACCTGGCTGTCATGACCTCACCTGCTTACCAAGACCTGAGCGCCCGCCAGCAGCGCCTGCACCGCCTGGCCCACCTGCAGGCCATCGCCCAGTGGGACCAGGCCGCCAACATGCCCGCGCACGGCAACGAGGCGCGCAGCCTGGCGCTGGTCGAGATGGACGGCCTGCTGCACCAGCTGGCCACCGACCCCGCGCTGGCCGGCCTGCTGGACAAGGCCGCCACCGAACCGCTGGACGACACCCAGCGCGCCAACCTGCGCGAGATCCGCCGCGCCTGGCGGGCCGCCAACGCGCTGCCGCAGGCGCTGGTGGAGGCCAAGAGCCTGGCCAACAACCGCTGCGAGCACGCCTGGCGCATGCAGCGCCCCGCCAACGACTGGGCGGGATTTGCGCCCAACCTGCGCGAGGTGCTGAAGATCGCGCGCCAGGAAGCGGAACTGCTGTCGCAGAGCGCGGGCCTGTCGAAGTACGACGCGCTGCTGGACCAGTACGAGCCGGGCATGCGCTCGGCTCAGGTCGAACAGGCGTTCGCGCCGCTGCGGCAATGGCTGCCGGGGCTGATCCGCGACGTCACCGCCCGCCAGGCCACCGAGACCGTCATCGAGCCCGTCGGCCCCTTTTCCACCGCCGCGCAGAAGGCGCTCGGGCTGGACGCGATGCGGCTGATGGGCTTTGACTTCCAGGCCGGCCGGCTGGACGAGAGCACCCACCCCTTCTGCGGCGGCGTGCCCGAGGACGTGCGCATGACCACGCGCTACCGCGAGGACAATTTTTTGCCCAGCCTGATGGGCACCATCCACGAGACCGGCCACGGCCGCTACGAGCAGAACCTGCCGCGCGAGCTGCTGGGCCAACCCATCGCCCGCGCGCGATCGATGGGCATCCACGAAAGCCAGAGCCTCTCCTTCGAGATGCAGCTGGGCAGCCACCCGGCGTTCGCCGGCCTGCTGTCGCCGCTGCTGATGAAGCACTTCGGCGAGCAGCCCGCCTTCGAGCCCGGCAACCTGCACAAGCTGCTGACACGAGTGCAGCCGGGCTACATCCGCGTGGACGCCGACGAAGTCACCTACCCCGCCCACATCCTGCTGCGCTTTGACATCGAGCGCGCGCTGATCGAGGGCGACGCCGAGGTCGACGACATCCCGGCCCTGTGGGACGCCAAGATGGCCGAGCTGCTGGGACTGGACACGCGCGGCAACTTCACGGACGGCCCCATGCAGGACGTGCACTGGCCCGCTGGCCTGTTCGGCTACTTCCCCTGCTACACACTGGGCGCGATGTACGCCGCGCAGTGGTTCGCGACCATGCGCGCGCAGCAGCCGGACCTGGACGCGCAGATCGCGCGCGGCGAGCTGAGCGGCGTGTTCGACTGGCTGCGCAGCAACGTCTGGCAGGCGGCCAGCCGCTGGGAGACGCCGGAACTGGTGCGGCGCGCCAGTGGCGAGGCGCTGAACCCGGCGCATTTCGAGGCGCATCTGCGCACGCGCTACCTGGGCTGATGCGAAAAAAATAGGGCCGCCCCGTCAGGAGCGGCCCAAATTCATTGCGTTCAACGATCTCTCTTCCAACCCACGACGCTTCCCCGGCCCCCCGGCCATCTCCACGCGTGGCGCCCGGCGCTTTGTGTTCTACCGGACTGGGCCGCCGCAACTCGAACAGCGACCGTGACGTCATTCTGAGGACGTCGGCCCGCGCTGCCATCCCCGCAAGCCAAGGGGGCGGCCCCTCCGGCTGTGAACGGCGTCACAGCAACAGCGCCAATCGCTCCAGGATCAGCACGCCGAAGAAGGCCAGGCCGGCGATCAGCGTCCATTTCATGATGAGGAGGCCCCATTGCCGCCAGCGCCGCTGGCCGGTGGCGATGGACATCGCGAAGCAGACGATGGCCGCGAACAGCAGCAGGCCGATGACGAGGCGGGCGATCAGCATCAGTTGGTCAACAGGCTGGCAGCGGCGAAGTAGCGCGCATGGGTGCGGCGAAGCGTGTCCTCATCAACCGCGGTCAGAAGGACGATTTCGCGCTCATCACCCGCGCGCAGATGCTGCAGCTCCCAATTCAGCCGCTCATCCTGCGCGAGCGGGCGCTGTTGGTCCTGGAACACCTTCATGGCGTGCAGCCGCCGCCGCTTGGGATCGAAATTCATCAAGAAGATCATGCTCACTCCTCCGACGCAGGCAGCGCAGGCAATAGCACCACGAGCCCCTTCAAGAACTGCGTGAGATTGTCGCGGTTCGGCTCCATGTCGGGGCTGCCGGGCACCGGGAGCAGCTTCACAACCGGCGCGGGGGCATCACGCTCAATCGCATCGACCGCATCCGACAAGCGCTCTATCCACGCGCGCAGGCTCTGCCGTCCTTCGCCGTACTTGAAGTCCAGGCCGACACGGTCGGCCACCAACTCACAGAGCTGGGCCCACAGGTGCTCCAGTTCGGTACGGACCTGAACTTCGACCCAGCGCCCCTGCTCACGCACCACCAGATGCAGCGCCCGGTAGCCATGGCTTGGCTTGCTCACGCGGTCGACCAGCTTGTATTGCGCAAAGCGTTGCATCAGCGCCTCGACCAGCGCACGCTGGGCAGGCCTGTCCGGCACCACCACGCGGCAGCCCGCAACGTCCTGCATGGTCGAAAGCCGGGTGCCTTCCCTGACGAGCTTGGCGCGTATCGCCGGCGTCGACTTGGCCTCGCGTGCCGCCGGACTTTGGCGAAACTCTTCGCGCAGCACCCGCTCCACTTCCGCACTGGCAGCCGCGAACTGGCGACGGTAGTCGTCAAGCAGTTGCAGGTCTGCTTCCGCCACAGGCTCTTTGCGCAGCCGGTCGCCCAGCAGGTTGAGCTGAGTCGTGCTCAGCGGCACCGCACCCTCACCACGCCGGCGCCAGCTCGGCAAAGCCCTTGGGGGCGGCCTTCACGTCGTCGAAGCTGACGATCTCGTAGGCCTCCTCGTCCGCCAACAGCGCGCGCAGCAGCTTGTTGTTCAGCGCATGGCCACCCTTGAACGAGGTGTATGCGGCCAGCAAGGGCATGCCGGCCACCTGCATGTCGCCGATGGCATCGAGGATCTTGTGCTTCACGAACTCGTCGTCGTAGCGCAGGCCATCGGCGTTCAGCACCTTGTAGTCGTCCACGACGATGGCGTTGTCCATCGAGCCGCCCAGCGTCAGGCCGCGCGAGCGCATCAGGTCGATGTCGGCCGTCATGCCGAAGGTGCGCGCGCGGGCGATCTCCTTTTTGTAGGTGCCCGAACCCATGTCGAACACGAACTGGCTGCCGGTGGCCGCTACGGCCGGGTTGTCGAACTCGATCTCGAAGCTCAGCGTGTAGCCGTGGTGCGGCTCCAGCCGCGCCCACATCAGCTTCTTGCCCTCGCCCTGGCGCACCTCGACCGGCTTCTTGACCTTCAGGAAGCGCTTGGGCGCATCCTGCATCGCGATGCCGGCGGACTGCAGCAGGAACACGAAGCTGGCGGCCGAGCCGTCCAGCACCGGCACCTCGTCGGCATTGATGTCAACGTAGAGGTTGTCCAGACCCAGGCCCGCGCAGGCGGACAGCAGGTGCTCGATGGTCTGCACCTTGGGGCCGCCGGGGTCGCCGCCGGGGCTGATGGTGGTGGCCATGCGCGTGTCGCTGACCGACATGACGCCCACCGGGATGTCCACCGGCGGGCACAGGTCCACGCGGCGGAACACGATGCCGGTGTCCACCGGGGCCGGCCGCAGCGTCAGCTCGACCTTCTGGCCGCTGTGGATGCCCACGCCCACGGCGCGGGTGATGGACTTCAGGGTGCGTTGCTTGACCATGCCAGGGATTGTCCCAGGATCAGCCCTGGGCTTTGCGCTCCACGGGCAATCGCAGCGATAGCCGCGTGCCCAGGCCGGGCTGCGAGTCGATGCGCAGCTTGCCACCCAGGCGCTGGGCACGCTTGATCTGGCTCTTCAGGCCGCGACCATGCTGGATGGTCTGCAGGTCGAAGCCAGCGCCGTCGTCCTCCACGCGGATTTCGACATAGCTGCCATGGTGGCGCGTGACCATGCGCACGCGGCTGGCGCCGGCGTGCTTGAGCACGTTGTTCAGCGCCTCCTGCATCAGCCGCAGCACGTGCAGCGCGTCGGGCGGCTCCAGCCAGGCCAGCGGCGGCAGGTCCTGCACGTCCCACTCCAGCTTGAGCCCGCCGATCTGCAGGCGCTTGCCCAGGCGGTAGCGCATGGTGGCCAGCAGCGAAACCAGGTCATGCCCCACCGGCTCCAGCGAGTCGATGACCAGGCGCAGGTCGTCCACGCATTCACGTAACACCTCCACGACCTTCTCGTGCGACATGCTGCCCTGCTCCACCGCCACCAGCGCCGACAGCAGCGACGAGCCCAGGCCATCGTGCATGTCGGCCATGATGCGCTGGCGCTCCAGCAACAGCGCCTGCTGGCGCTCCGCCTCGCGCAGCTGGGCGTTCTGCATCTGCAGCACCGAGACCTGTTCGTCCAGGTTCACCTGCAGCTGGCTGTTCTCGGCCTTGACCTGCTCGACGGTGCCCACGTAGCGGCGCTGCACCGCATGCAGGAAGCTGAGCATAACGATCAAGGTCGCGATGGGCATCAGCGACACATGCTCCGGCCAGGCCCAACCGGCCAGCACCGCCAGGTCGTGCGCCCCGATGGCGATGCCGACGACCAGCGCGAGCGCCATCGACCGCAGTTCGGCCTGGCGCTCGCGCCAGGCCAGCCAGCACAGCCAGCCGGTGCCGACGGCGGCAACGGCGGCCGTCACGGCGTACTGCAGCACCACCATGTCCAGCCGGCGCAGCCACAGCGGCATGCTCAGCACGCTGACCAGCGCCACGGCCGCCATCAGCCCGTACTCCAGCCGCCGGTAGCGCCGGCTGGCAAAGCGCAGCGCGAACAGCAGCGCCGTCAACATCACCCAGGCGAGCGAGGCATGAGTGAGCCACCAGAACCAGTCCTGCGCCCAGGGCGACGTCGGCAGGCTGACGTAGTAATGCAGGTTGCGCAGGAACCAGGCTACCGCTCCCAGGCCAAACAGGTTGTAGATGACCTCGTCGGGCCGGCGCAGCCACAACAGCAGCGCGAACATGCCCAGCACCGCCAGCGTCAGGCTGACCGCCTGCGGCAGCACCGTCTGCATGCGCACCCGCCATTGCCAGCGCTTCTCCAGCAGGTCGCGCGGGCCGACGAAGATGCGTGACACCGCGTGGTAGCTGCCGGTCGGCACCGGCAGCGCCACCACCAGCTCCAGCCCCTGGGCACCCGCGCCCGGCAGCGGCAGCCACAGCGGCTGCACCCATTGCTCGCGCTCGACATGCTGGTTGTCCAGCAAGGGCTGCCAGCCCTCGGGCGTGCGCACCAGCACGGCGGCCGACAGCGTCACCAGCCGCGGCATGTAAAGCGCCATGGCCTCGCCGCCGGAAGGCACGTGCAGGCGATACCAGCGCATTTCGTAGCCCTCGGCATCCGAGATCAGCGCCGCGCCCGGGCGACGGCGCACATCGGGCAGCTGCTGGACCCGCCAGGCGGCATCGGCCGCGGGCGGCAGCAGCTCGGGAGGAACATCCAGCCGGCTGCCGCCCGTCACCGCATGGCGGCGCAGGGCGCCCCACCAGGCATCCAGCTGGGTCCGGGTCCAGTGGCTGGTTGCCAGCTCGGTGATCGCGGAATCGTCGCCGCCGCGCGGGCTGGGCTGCGGCAGCCGCTGCGCTTGCGCGGCCAGGCTGGCAGCGCACACCAGGGCCAGCAGCCAGGCACGCAGCAAAAGGCCCAGGTCAGGCATGCGGACGAATTCTTCTAGGCATTGACATGGGGCGCGAGCATGCCACAGGGGTGGCCGGCCACCCCGGCGCCGGACCGTTCAGCCGCGGCCCGCCGGCAGGCTCTTGCGGGCGGCGTCGCGCAGCTCGCGCGACAACCGCGCGTCACCCACCGCGCGCGAAAGCAGCAGCGAGCCCACCAGCGTTGACAGCATGGCCAGCGCCTGCTCACGCTGCGCGGCAGCATCGGCCGCAGGCATCTGGCCCTGCAGCGTCGCGAGCAAGCTTTCCACCCCCTCGGCAAACACCTGCTTCACCGCCGGCCCGCCGCGCGCCGCGTCGCCCGCCAGCGCCACCAGGCTGCAGCCCGCGCCGGGATAGTCGCGATGGGCATCGGACAGATAGGTGCGCACCCAGGCCGCCAGGCTGCGGTCGGTCTGCTGCTTCCACTCCTCGCGGTTGGTCTGCATCGCGCGCCGCGTGGCCTGCGCGGCCAGGTCGTCCTTGGACTCGAAGTGCCCGTAGAAGCCGCCGCGGGTCAGGCCCGCCGCCTGCATCAAATCGTTCAGGCCGATGCCGTCGAAACCCCGCTCGCGGAACAGCTGGGCGGCGTTGTCCAGGATGCGCTCACGGTTGGCTTCGGCCTGCTCGCGGGTGACCTTCATCGCGCTCTCCAAGGTCTTGGTGAAAAGTGGCTTGACTCAGTTTACATGTTGATCGACATTTATATCAATCATGTCGGTCGACATGAATAAACGCCTTGAAGGATTCGTCATGCAGCTCAAGAACGCCGTCGTCTTCATCACCGGGGCCAACCGCGGCCTGGGTCTGGCCTTTGCGCGCGCCGCGCTCGCGGCAGGTGCCGCCAAGGTCTACGCCGCCGCGCGCGATCCGGCCAGCGTGACGCTGCCGGGCGTCGTGCCCGTCGCGCTGGACGTGACCGATCCGGCCCTGGTCGCGGCGGCGGCCGCGCAGTGCACGGACGTGACGCTGCTGATCAACAACGCGGGCATCGCGCAGTACGCGGCCATGCAGGCCGACGACGCCATCGCCGCCGCGCGCCGCAGCTTCGACACCAACGTCTTCGGCCTGTGGTCGCTGAGCCAGGCCTTTGCACCGGTGCTGAAGGTCAATGGCGGCGGCGCGGTGCTGAACGTGCTGTCGGCGCTGAGCTGGGTCGCGCTGCCCGGCACGGCAGGCTACAGCGCCAGCAAGGCCGCCGCCTGGGCGCTGAGCAACGGCCTGCGCGCCGAGTTGCGCGAGCAGGGCACACAGGTGACCAGCCTGCATGTGGGCTACATGGACACCGACATGACACGCGGCCTCGACGCGCCCAAGTCCTCGCCCGACGCCGTGGCCCGCCAGGCACTGACGGAGCTGGAGGCGGGCGCCTTCGAGGTGTTGGCCGACGACGTCAGCCGCCAGATCAAGGCCAGCCTGTCCAGCGCCACGCCGGCCTACGCGGGCTGACCCACCGGAGCCGCGATGGACGCCGCCCTGCCCCACGCTCCCGACGACGGCCGCATGGCCGCCGCCCGCCACGCGTTCTCGGTGCCCGAACGCATCACGCTGAAACCCGATGAACGCGCGGCGCTGGCCGATGCCGCCGAGCCTCCACTGCGCCATGACGGCCACAAGCTGGCGCGCTGGACGCTGGGCCGGGGCCCGCGCGTGCTGCTGGTGCACGGCTGGAACAGCCGCGGCGCGCACCTGCTGGGCTTCGCCCGGCCGCTGGTCGAGGCCGGCTTCTCGGTGACGCTGTTCGACCTGCCGGCGCATGGCGACTCGGGCGGGCATGCGGCCAGCGTCGTGCATGCGGGCCGGGCGCTGCGCGCGGTCGCGGCGGACATCGGCGAGGTGCACGCCGTCATCGGCCACTCCATGGGTTCGGCCGCGGCGCTGCTGGCCTTTGCGCACGGGCTGGAGGTGCAGCGCAGCGTGCATCTGGCCGGGCCCTCGTCGCTGACGCCCATGGTCAAGCGCCAGGCCGCCATGCACGGTCTCGGCCCGGCGGATGCTGCAGCGTTTGCCGGTTGGGTGGAGGACTTCATCGGCACCCGCATGGGCTGCGCGGACCTGGAGCGGCTGCAGCCGGGCCTGCGCCACGAGGGACTCATCGTGCATGACGCCGACGACCGCACGGTGCCGTTTGCCGCGTCGGCAGCGCTGCATGCCGCCTGGCCCGGCTCGCAATTGCTGCGCCTGAGCGGGCTGGGGCATCGCCGCCTGCTGGTGGATGCCGATGTCATCGCCCGCAGCGTCGCCTTCATCTCGTCGGCGGCCCTGCCGGAATGAAGAAAGGCAAGCCCGACGGGCTTGCCTTTGCAGTGGAGACGGCCGGGGGGCGTCGCGTCAGTCGGCCTGCTTGCGCAGGAAGGCCGGGATCTCGATCTCGTCCATGCCGTTGGACGACAGCGCCTCGACCTTGGCGGCCGCGCTGCCCGAACGGCCATGGCGCCACACGCTGGGCACGTTGGCGTTGGCGAAGTCGCCCAGGCCCAGACCCACATTGGCCTGCTGCGCGGTCGGCGCGGCCATGGCCACGGCCTGCGTCAGCACGGGCATGCCGTCGGTGCCGTTGCGCACGACCTGCTGAGTCTGCACCACCTGCAGCGGCGCCTGCTGGCGCGCACGGCCGGCGGTCAGGCCGGTGGCGATGACGGTCACGCGCAGCGCGTCGCCCAGCGTCTCGTCGTAGGCCGTACCGAAGATGACGTGAGCCTCGTCGGACGCGTAGCGCTTGATCGCGTTCATCGCGTTGCGCGACTCGCTCAGCTTGAAGTTGCTGCGGCCCGCGGCGATCAGCACTAGCACGCCACGCGCGCCGGACAGGTCGATGCCTTCCAGCAGCGGGCAGGCGACGGCGGCTTCGGCGGCCTTGGCGGCGCGGTCCGGGCCTGTGGCCTGGGCCGTGCCCATCATGGCCTTGCCGGGTTCGCTCATCACCGTCTTCACGTCCTCGAAGTCGACGTTGACCAGGCCGGGGATGTGAATGATGTCGGAAATGCCGCCAACGGCGTTCTTCAGCACGTCATTGGCGTGCGCGAAGGCCTGATCCTGCGTGACGTCGTCGCCCAGCACGTCCAGCAGCTTGTCGTTCAGCACGACGATCAGCGAGTCGACGTTGGCCTCCAGTTCGGCCAGGCCGGCATCGGCCGCCTTGGCGCGGCGGCCGCCTTCGAAATCGAAGGGTTTGGTGACGACGCCGACGGTCAGGATGCCCATTTCCTTGGCGACGCGTGCAATCACCGGTGCGGCGCCCGTGCCGGTACCGCCGCCCATGCCGGCGGTGATGAACAGCATATTGGCGCCGGCGATGGATTCGCGAATGCGGTTTTCGGCTTCCTCGGCAGCGGCCTTGCCCATCTCGGGTTTGGCACCGGCGCCCAGGCCGGTGGAGCCGAGTTGCAGCAATTGGTCGGCCTTGGACCGGTTGAGCGCCTGCGCGTCGGTATTCGCGCAGATGAATTCAACGCCTTGAACACCCTGGGCGATCATGTGGTCGACCGCGTTGCCGCCGCCACCACCAACCCCGATCACCTTGATTTGGGTGCCTTGGTCAAACTCTTCGATCATCTCGATGGGCATATCAAATCTCCTACTGCAATTGTGCCTTGAGCACACAAACGTTGACTAGTACTGAAACAACTTTTTCTCGGTTCTTGGGGGTCAGAAACTACCCATGAACCAATCCTTGACGCGACCGAGCAGGGTTTGCACCGAGCCAGCCTGCTGAGCGGCCTTGAAACCCCGGTTGCGCGACAGCCGCGCCTCCTCCAACAGACCCATAACGGTCGCCGAGCGGGGATTGGCGACCATGTCGTAAAGAGCCCCGGAATACGTGGGCAGGCCACGCCGGACAGGTTTCAGAAAAATATCCTCGGCGAGTTCCACCATGCCGGGCATGACGGCCGAACCACCGGTCAACACGATGCCGGAGGACAGCAATTCCTCATACCCGCTCTCGCGAATGACCTGGTGCACCAGAGAAAAGATTTCCTCGACGCGCGGTTCGATGACGCCGGCCAGCGCCTGCTTGGACAACATGCGGGGGTTGCGGTCGCCCAGTCCGGGCACTTCCACCTGGTCGGAGGGGTCCGCCAGCAGCTGCTTGGCGACGCCGTGCTCGACCTTGATTTCCTCGGCATCCTTGGTCGGCGTGCGCAGCGCCATCGCGATATCGGAGGTAATCAGGTCGCCGGCGATGGGGATGACGGCGGTATGGCGGATGGAGCCGCCGGTGAATATCGCCACGTCGGTCGTGCCGGCGCCGATATCCACCAGCGCGACGCCCAGGTCGCGTTCGTCGGCGGTCAGCGCGGCATGGCTGGACGCGCTGGGGTTCAAAACCAGCTGATCGACCTCCAAACCACAGCGGCGCACGCACTTGACGATGTTTTCGGCAGCACTTTGGGCGCCGGTCACGATATGGACCTTGACCTCCAGCCGGCCACCGCTCATGCCGATGGGTTCCTTGACCTCGTGGCCGTCGATGACGAATTCCTGCGGCTCGACCAGCAGCAGACGCTGGTCGTTGGGGATATTGATGGCCTTGGCGGTTTCGACGACGCGGGTCACATCGACCGGCGTGACCTCCTTGTCGCGCACGATGACCATGCCGGTGGAGTTCTGGCCGCGGATATGGCTGCCGGTTATCCCCGTATAAACCCTAGATATTTTGCAGTCAGCCATCATTTCGGCCTCTTTCAAGGCCTGCTGGATGGACTGCACGGTCGCGTCGATATTGACCACGACACCACGCTTGAGGCCGTGCGAGGGCGCCACGCCCAGACCGGCAATGCGCAATTCCCCGCCCGGCAAAACCTCGGCCACGACGGCCATGATCTTGGCGGTACCGATATCCAAACCGACGACCAGATCCTTGTATTCCTTGGCCATGTCCGTCCTCAACGTTTTCTGTTTGCGGGTTTCCCCGGAATCTGGGTCGTCACGCCGCGCAGCCTGACCGCGTAGCCGTCGGCGTGGCGCAGGTCGGCCGACAGCAGCGGGCTGTGGTACTGGGCCGTGACCTGCGTGATGGAGTGGGCGAAGCGCCCGAAGCGTTCGACGACCTCGGCCTCGGCGCCGCGCCCCAGCTCGACGACGGCGCCGCTGCCCAGCGTCGCGCGCCAGGAGCCGCGGCCGGACAGGTCCAGGCGTTCGATGCCGTCGCCCATGCGCTCGGCGGCCGGGCCCAGCGCCCGCCACATCTGCAGCATGCTGGCCGCGGCATGGGCCGGGCCGGCCAGCACCGGCAGGCTCTCGTCCTCGACGTCACCCAGGTTGGCCTGGAAGACTTCGCCGAAGCTGTTGACCAGCGCGCGCTCGGCGCTTGCTTCGGACGCGGCGTCGGCGCCCTCCACACGCGCTTCCCAGTAGGCGGCGGCGCGGTGCTCCTCCAGCCTGACCTTGAGCCGCATGGGCCAGACCCGCGTCAGCTGCGCGTGGCGCACCCAGGGCACGGCCTCGAACGCGGCGCGGCCGTCCTTCAGGTTCATGCTGAGGAAGGAGCCCTGCAGTCGCGGTAGCGCATTGGCGCGCAGCGACGCGACGCTGTTGCGGCTGACGTCGCCCTCCACCTGGATGGCGCGCAGGTTGAATGCCGGCAGCCGCACCACCCAGCGCATCGCCGTCCAAGCCACCGTGCCCAGCAGCGCGGCGACGAGCAGCGCCGACACGACGTTCATCAAGCGAACGTCGGGCGGCAATGCAGCAGTGGCGAAGGCGGAGTTCACCTGCGGTCCAGCCTCGCCTGCGAGAGCAGCCACAGGCACAGCTGCGGGTAGGCAATACCCACGGCCTGGGCGGCCTTGGGCACCAGCGAGTGAGAGGTCATGCCCGGGCTGGTGTTCATCTCCAGCAGGAAGGGCTTCATGTCGGCCTTGCGCAGCATCAGGTCGGCGCGGCCCCAGCCGCGACAGCCCAGCAGGCGGTAGGCCTTCAGCACCAGCTGCTGGATCTCGGCTTCCAATGCGGCGGGCAGCGTGCCGAACAAATACTTGGTGTCGTTGGAAACGTACTTGTTCTCGTAGCTGTAGTCGCCGCCCTCGGCGCGGATCTCGACGACCGGCAGCGCGACGGCCGAGGCACCCTGGCCCAGCACGGCGCAGGTGACCTCGGGGCCTTCGATGCACTGCTCGAACAGCAGCTCGTCGTCGAAGCCCAGCGCCAGTTCGACCGCACCCTGCATGTCGGAGTAGCCGACGGCCTTGGTGATGCCGATGCTGGAGCCTTCGTGCGGCGGCTTGACGATGACCGGCAAACCCAGTTCGTCCGGAATGGCGCGGATGCGCTCGCGCGTCAGCTCGGCGCGGGCCAGCGCCAGGTAGGGCGGCGTCGGCAGGCCCTCGTGGGCCCAGACGCGCTTGGTCATGGTCTTGTCCATCGCGACGCCTGAGGCCGTCACGCCCGAGCCGGTGTACGGGATGCCCAACCATTCCAGCGCGCCCTGCAGCGTGCCGTCCTCGCCGCCGCGGCCGTGCAGCGCGATGAAGGCGCGCGCGAAGCCCTCGTCCTTCAATGCCTGCAGCGGGCGCTCGGCAGGATCGAAGGCATGGGCGTCGACGCCGATGGACTGCAAGGCCTGCAGCACGCCGCTGCCGCTCATCAGCGACACGGGGCGCTCCGCGCTGGTGCCGCCGAACAGCACGGCCACCTTGCCAAGCGAGCTGGCAGCTATGTTCAGGTCGATAGGCGACGTCATGCTGCGCCTCCTTGGAAATGCTGGTTCACGCGCGCCGGCAGGCTGCTCATGGAGCCGGCGCCCATGCCGATGACCACGTCGCCATCGCGGGTCAGGCGCGCCAGCGCGGCAGGCATGTCGGCCACGGCATCGACGAAGTGCGGCGTGCCGACCGCGTCGGCCAGCGCGCGGCCGGTCGCGCCGGCAATGGGCGCCTCGCCGGCCGAATAGACCTCGGTCAGCAGCACCGCGTCGGCGCCCTTCATGACGCGCACGAAGTCGGCGAAGCAGTCCCGCGTGCGCGTGTAGCGGTGCGGCTGGAAGGCCAGCACCAGGCGGCGCCCCGGATAGGCGCCGCGCGCGGCGGCCAGCACCGCGGCCATCTCCACCGGGTGGTGGCCATAGTCGTCGATCAGCGAGAACCGGCCCCCATCGGCGGACGGCCATTCGCCATGCTTCTCGAAGCGGCGGCCCACGCCGGAGAAATTCGCCAGTGCCTTCTGGATGGCGGCGTCATCACAGTCCAGCTCCATCGCGATCGCGATGGCGGCCAACGCGTTGCGCACGTTGTGCTCACCGGCCAGGTTCAGCAGAACGTCCAGGTCCGGCGCTTCCTCGCGCTGGCAGGTGAAGCGCATCTGCGCGCCGGCCAGCGCCTGCACGTTGACCGCGCGCACGCTGACGCCCTCGCTCAGGCCGTAGCTGACAACCGGCCGCTCGATGCGGCCCAGGATGGCGCGCACGCCGGCATCGTCCGCGCACACCACGGCCGCACCGTAGAAGGGCATGCGGTGCAGGAACTCGACGAAGGCCGCATGCAGCTTCTCGACCGAATGGCCGTAGGTGTCCATGTGGTCCTCGTCGATGTTGGTGACGACGGACAGCACCGGGCTGAGCTTCAGGAAGGACGCATCGCTCTCGTCGGCCTCGACGACGATGAACTCGCCCTGGCCCAGCCGCGAGTTGGCACCAGCGGCGTTCAGCTTGCCGCCGATGACGAAGGTTGGGTCCAGGCCCGCCTCGACGAGGATGGCGGTCACCAGCGAGGTCGTCGTGGTCTTGCCATGCGTGCCGGCGATGGCGATACCGCGGCGCAGCCGCATCAGCTCGGCCAGCATGACGGCGCGCGGCACCACCGGCACCTGGCGCGCACGTGCCGCGACGACCTCGGGGTTGTCGGCGGCCACGGCGGTGCTGGTGACCAGTGCCTGCGCATCGCCGATGTGCGGCGCCGCATGCCCGATCTCCACGCGCAGGCCCAGCGCGCGCAGCCGCTCGGTGGTCGCGCTCTCGGCCGCGTCGGAGCCGCTGACCGCAAAGCCGAGGTTGTGCAGGATCTCGGCGATACCGCTCATGCCGGCGCCGCCGATGCCCACGAAATGCAGCCGTTGAACCGCGTGCTTCACTTCAACATTCCTTCGATTTCGTCGGCGACGCGCGCCGCTGCGCGCGGACGCGCCAGGCCGCGGGCCTTCTCGCCCATCGCCAGCAGCGCGCCGCGGTCCAGGCCGCTCAGCAGTTCATGCAGCTTCTGCGGCGTCAGCTCGGTCTGCGGCAGGTGGATGGCCGCGCCGTGCTGCGCCATGAACACCGCGTTGTCACGCTGGTGCGAGGTGGTGCTGACGACCAGCGGCACCAGCACCGCGGCGCAGCCGGCCGCGCACAGCTCGCTGACCGTGATCGCGCCGGCACGGCACACCACCACGTCGGCCCAGGCCAACGCTGCCGCCATGTCGTCGATGAAGGGGCGCACCTCGGCCGACAGGCCCGCGTCGGCGTAGGCCTGCCAGACGGCGCCCAGGTGGTCCTGCCCCGACTGGTGCAGCACCTGCGGCCGCTGGTCTTCTGGCCACAGCGCCAGCGCCTGCGGAACGGCCTGGTTGATCGCGCGAGCGCCCAGCGAACCGCCGAGCACCAGCAGGCGCAGCGGCCCGATGCGATCCGCGAAGCGCTCGGCTGGCAGCGGCAGCGCCTCGATCTCGGCCCGCACCGGATTTCCGCTGACGACCGCCCCCGACGTCGAGGCCGCCGCGGCGCCGTCGAAGCCGAAGGCGATGCGTCGGGCGAACGGCTTCAACACGAAGTTGCTCTTCAGCATGGCTGCGTCGGCGTTGACCAGCATCAACGGCCGACCGGTCAGCGCCGCCGTCAGGCCGGCCGGCACGCAGACATAACCGCCCATGCCCAGCACCGCGGTCGCGCGGCGCTGCTCGTAGACGCGCCTGGCCGCGCCCAGCGACTTGAAGAAGCCCGCAATGCCGCGCAGCGTGTGCTTCAAACCCTTGCCGCGCAGGCCGGCAAACGGCAGCGCATCCAGCGCGATGCCACGCGCCGGCACCAGCCGGTTCTCCATGCCCTGCGGCGTGCCTATCCAGGACACGGTCCAGCCGCGGCGCTGCATTTCCTCTGCAACCGCGAGACCGGGAATGACGTGGCCGCCGGTGCCGGCGGCCATCACGACCAGGTGTCTGTCGCTCATGCGCGGCCTCCGCGCATGAGCTGCCTGTTTTCCAGGTCGATGCGAAGGACCACGGCCAGCGCCACGCAGTTCATCAGGATGGCCGAGCCACCAAAGCTCAGCAGCGGCAGCGTCAGCCCCTTGGTGGGCAGCGCCCCCAGGTTCACGCCCATGTTGATGAAGGCCTGGCCGCCCAGCCAGATGCCGATGCCCTGCGCATACAAGCCCGCGAACACGCGGTCCAGTGCGATGGCCTGGCGGCCGATCAGGAAGCAGCGGCGGGTCAACCAGAAGAACGCGAGGATGACCACGGCCACGCCGGCGAAGCCCAGTTCCTCGCCGATGACGGCCAGCAGAAAGTCGGTGTGCGCCTCGGGCAGGTAGTGCAGCTTCTCGACGCTGCTGCCAAGCCCCTGGCCGAACCACTCGCCTCGACCGAAGGCGATCAGACTGTGTGTCAGCTGGTAGGCCTTGCCCTGAGCGTATTTCTCGTCCCAGGGGTTGAGGTAGGCAAAGATGCGCTCGCGGCGGAACTCGCTGAAGCTGATCATCAGCACGAAGGCTCCCACCAGCACCAGCGTGATGAGCAGGAACATGCGACCGTTGACACCGCCCAGGAACAGGATGCCCATCGCGATGCAGGCGATGACCATGAAGGCGCCCATGTCCGGCTCGGCCAGCAGCAGCAGCCCCACGAAGGCCAGCGAAATCGCCATGGGCGTGACGGCCTGGAAGAAGTTCTCCCGCGCGTCCATCTTGCGCATCATGTAGTTGGCCGCGTAAAGGGCAATGCCGAACTTGGCCAATTCGGACGGCTGGAAGTTCATGACGCCCAGTGGAATCCAGCGCCGCGCGCCGTACACCACCTTGCCGACGCCGGGGATCAGCACCGCCACCAGCAGCACCAGCGCGACGACGAACACCCACGGCGCCCAGCGCTCCCAGACGGCGACCGGGATCTGCACGGTCACCAGGCCCGCCACCAGGCCGAAGGCGATGGCCACCATGTGCCGCGTCAGGAAGTGCGTGGGCAGGTACTTGGAGAAGCGCGGGTTGTCCGGCAGCGCGATGGAGGCCGAATAGACCATCAGCAGCCCGAAGGCCATCAGTGCCAGCACGACCCAGACCATGGTCACGTCGAAGCCCTGCAGCTGCGTGGGCCGGCCGGCCGACGTGGACACCCAGTCGCGCACCGGCACGCTGGCGTCCTCGCCGCCATCGCGCTTGAACAGCGACTGCAGCTTGGCCGTGAAGCCGCTCAGCACCGCGTTCACAGGGCCACTCCCCGGTCGTCCGCCAGCTGCTGCACCGTGGCCACGAAGACCTCAGCGCGGTGGGCGTAGTTCCTGAACATGTCCAGGCTCGCGCAGGCGGGCGACAGCAGCACGCTGTCGCCGGATTGCGCTTGCGCCAGGCACCAGGCCGTGGCCGCTTCCAGCGTGTCGTGGCGCTGCATGGGCACGCCGGTGCCGGCCAGCGCGGCCTCGATCTGCGGCCCGTCCCGGCCGATCAGCGCGACGGCGCGGGCGTGGCGCTGAACACCCTCCGCCAGCGGCGCGAAGTCCTGGCCCTTGCCGTCGCCGCCAAGGATGAGCACCAGCTTGGCCGGCGCGCGGTCCGCGCCAAGGCCCGAGATCGCGGCGACGGTGGCGCCGACGTTGGTGCCCTTGCTGTCGTCGAAGAACTCGACACCATCGATGCTGCCGACCGGCTCCACGCGGTGCGGCTCGCCGCGGTACTCGCGCAGGCCGTGCAGCATGGGCGCCAGCTCGCAGCCGGCGGCGGTCGCCAGCGCCAACGCGGCCAGCGCGTTCGCCGCATTGTGCCGGCCACGCACGCGCAAAGCGTCGGCGGGCATCAGGCGCTGGATGACGAGCGGCTCGTCTTCATCGCCCTTGCGCTTCTTGATCGTCGGGTCCAGCTCGCGGGCGCGCACCAGCCAGGCCAGGCCGCCTTCATCGACGAGGCCGAAGTCGCCCGGCGCCGTCGGCGCGCTCAAGCCGAAGCGCACGACGCGGCGCGACACCGTGCGACCTGGCTTGCCGCGCGTGCCCTTCACGAACACGGGCTGCGGCACCAGGCCTTCGACCTCGGCGTCGTCGCGGTTGGCAACGATGACGGACTCGCGGCCGAAGATGCGCGCCTTGGCGCGACCGTAGGTGGCCATGTCGCCGTGCCAGTCGAGGTGGTCCTGCGTCAGATTCAGCACCGCACCGGCGGTGGGCTCGAATCCGGCGACGTTGTCGAGCTGGAAGCTGGACAGCTCCAGCACCCAGACCTCGGGCAGCGTCTCGAACACCGGGCCGCGTGGCGGCGGCGGGGCTATGGGCAGCGGCGTCTCTTCATCGGGCAGCACGGCGGCCGCCTCTTCGGCAGCCACGGTTTCCTCGACGGTCTCGTCCTCGATCTCGGCCGCGACGACCTCCTCGGGCGTCTGCAGTGGCGCCGGATCGGGCTCCTTGTCCAGCGCTTCCGTCAGCGTGTCCAGCAGCGTCGGGCCGATGTTGCCTGCGATGGCCACGCGCTTGCCGGCCCGCTCGACCAGCAGGCCGGTCATGCAGGTCGTCGTAGTCTTGCCGTTGGTGCCGGTGATGGCCAGCACCGCCGGCGCATAGCCGTGCTGGACCTTCAGCGCGGCCAGCGCGTCGGCGAACAGGTCCAGCTCGCCGCGCACCGCGGGGCCGTGCTGATAGACGGCCGCCAGCCGCGCATCCAGTGGCGACAGGCCCGGGCTCTTGAGCACCGAGTTGAAGCCCGCCACGACATCGGCCGACAGCTCACCGGTGATGAACGCCGCCGTGTCGCCAAGCGCTTCGAGCTGGGGCGGCTGCGCACGCGAATCCCACACCGTGACCTGCGCACCGAAACGCGCACACCAGCGGGCCATCGCGAGACCGGAGTCTCCGAGGCCCAGCACGAGCACGCGCTGTTCGGCGAATTGCGGCAGGTCCAGCTTCATCGGTTTACCGCAGCTTCAGGCTGGCCAGGCCGACGAGGCACAGCAGCATGGTGATGATCCAGAAACGGATGACGACCTGCGTCTCCTTCCAGCCACCCTTCTCGAAGTGGTGGTGCAGCGGCGCCATGCGGAAGATGCGGCGGCCCTCGCCGAACTTCGCCTTCGTGAACTTGAACCAGCTGACCTGGATCATCACGCTCAGCACCTCGGCGACGAAGATGCCGCCCATGATGCCCAGCACGATCTCCTGGCGCGTGATGACGGCCAGCGTGCCCAGCCCCCCGCCCAGCGCCAGCGCGCCCACGTCGCCCATGAACACCTGCGCCGGATGCGCGTTGAACCACAGGAAGGCCAAGCCCGCACCGGCCATCGCGGCACAGAAGATCAGCAGCTCGCCGGCGCCCGGGATGTAGGGCAGCAGCAAATACTTGGAGAACACCGACGAACCGGTCAGGTAGGCGAACAGGCCCAGCGCCGACCCCACCATCACCACCGGCATGATGGCCAGGCCGTCCAGGCCGTCGGTGAAGTTCACCGCGTTGCTGGTGCCCACGATGACGAAGTAGGCCAGCGCGACGAAGCCCCACACGCCCAGCGGCATGGAGATGGTCTTGAAGAACGGGATCAGCAGGTCGGCCTTGGGCGGCAGCTCGGTCGAGAAGCCGCTGGACACCCAGCGGAAGAACAGCTGCACGACGCCGAGGAAGCTCGTCTCCGACACGCTGAACGCGAGGTACAGCGCCGCGAACAGGCCGATCAGGCTTTGCCAGAAGAACTTCTCGCGGCTGCGCATGCCTTCCGGGTTCTTGTCGACGACCTTGCGCCAATCGTCCACCCAGCCCACGGCGCCGAAACCCATCGTGACGATCATCACCACCCAGACGAAGCGGTTGCTCCAGTCGAACCACAGCAGTGTCGAGACGCCGATGCCGATCAGGATCAGCACGCCGCCCATCGTGGGCGTGCCGGTCTTGGCCAGGTGGGCCTGCACGCCGTAGCTGCGCACGGGCTGGCCGATCTTCATCGCGGTCAGGCTGCGGATGACCCAGGGCCCGAAGGCCAGGCCGATCAGCAGCGCCGTCATCGCGGCCATCACGGCGCGGAAGGTGATGTACTGGAAGATGCGCAGAAAGCCCAGGTCGGGGTACAGGCCCTGCAGCCATTGGGCGAGGCTAAGCAGCATGCGGGCCTCCGGCGTTGTTCTGGAGAGCAGCGACCACTTGTTCCATCTTCATGAAGCGCGAGCCCTTGACCAGGGTCTGGGCCGCGTCGGGTTGTTCGTTGAGGGCCGCGATCAGCGCGGCCGTGGTGTCGAAGGCGCGGGCCGACGGGCCGAAGGCCGTGGCCGCGTCGCGGGCGGCGCTGCCGGCCGTCCAGAAGTGCGCGATGCCCAGCTCGGCCGCGTAGGCGCCCACCTCGCGGTGGAAGGCCGGGCCCTGATCGCCCACCTCGCCCATGTCACCGAGGATGAGCCAGCCGCTGCCCGGCAGCGCGGCCAGCATCGCGATGGCGGCACGCACGCTGTCGGGGTTGGCGTTGTAGCTGTCGTCGATGAGCGGGCGGCCGCGCGCGTCGCGCTTCAGCTCGCTGCGGCCTTTAACGGCGCGGAAGTCCTCCAGGCCCTGCCGGATGGCCGACAGCGGCGCGCCCGCGCCCAGCGCCGACGCGGCCGCAGCCAGCGCGTTGCGCACGTTGTGCTCGCCGGCCATCTGCAGCACCACCGGCACCGTGCCAGCCGGCGTGTGCAGCTCCAGCGCCCAAAAGCTCCTATCCCCCGTGCCCTGCCATTGCGCCTCGCCGGTCACATCGGCCTCGCCGTGCAGCGCAAACGTCAGGTGCGGGCGCGCGCCGGCCATCTCGAACCAGATCGGCGCACAGGCGTCGTCGGCGGGGAAGACGGCGCAGCCGCTGGGCGCCAATGCTTCGAGCACCGCACCGTTCTCGCGCGCGACGGCCTCTACCGTGGCCATGAACTCCTGGTGCTCGCGCTGCGCGTTGTTGACCAGCGCGACGGTGGGTGCGGTCATCGCAGCCAGCGGCGCGATCTCGCCGGGGTGGTTCATGCCCAGCTCGATGACGGCCGCGCGATGGCTGAGCTCGTCGTCGTGCCGCAAACGCAGCAGCGTCAGCGGTACGCCGATGTCGTTGTTGTAGTTACCTTGCGTGGCCAGTGCATCGTCGCCCACCCAGGCGCGCAGGATGCTGGCGATCATCTGGGTCGTCGTCGTCTTGCCGTTGGAGCCGGTGACGGCGATGACCGGCAGCTGCTGCTGGCGGCGCCACGCAGCGGCCAGCTGTCCCAGCGCGAGCTTGGCGTCGGGCACCAGCAGACCCGGCAGCGCGCCGAGATTGCGCTCGGCCAGCGCCGCGACGGCCCCCGCCTGCTGCGCCTGCGCGATGAAATCGTTGGCATCGAAGCGCTCGCCGCGCAGCGCGACGAACAGGTCGCCTTGCTGCAGCGTGCGCGTGTCGCTGTGCACGCGGGCGAAGCCGGTCGCACCGTCACCCACCAGTTGCGAGCCAGGCAACAGCGCCTGTGCTTGGGCCAGGGTCAGAAAGTTCACAGCCCCGCCCTTTCCAACAGCGCCGCACGCGCCTCGGCCACGTCGGAGAACGGCCGGCGCACGCCATGCACCTCCTGGTAGTCCTCGTGCCCCTTGCCGGCGATCAGCACGATGTCGCGCGGGCCGGCCTCGGCGATGGCCGCGCGGATGGCCTCCTCGCGCGCCTCGATGACGGTGGCGCCCGGTGCTGCGGCCGTGATGTCGGCCAGGATCTGCGCCGGCGCCTCGGTGCGCGGGTTGTCGGTGGTGACGACGACGCGGCCGGACAGCCGTGCCGCGATGGCTCCCATCAGCGGACGCTTGGCCGCATCGCGGTCGCCGCCGCAGCCGAACACGCAGACGAGCTCACCACCGCGCGCCTTCGCCAGACCCTGCAGCGCCGACAGCGCCTTGTCCAGCGCGTCGGGCGTGTGCGCATAGTCGACGACGACCTGCGGCAGCTCGCGGCCATTGCCCACGCGCTGCATGCGGCCGGGCACCGGCGTCACGCGGGCCAGCGCACGCGCGACATCGGCCAGCGAATGGCCCTGTGCGCGCAAGGCGCCGGCCACGCCCAGCAGGTTGGCCGCGTTGTAGTCGCCGATCAGGCCGGTCTGCACCGGCGCCGCGTCGTCGCCCTCGTGCAGCGTGAAGGCCAGGCCCTCGCCGGTGTAGTGCAGGCCGCGCGCGCTCAGGCGCGCATCGTGCCGCTGCACGCCGGTGGTCCACACGTCCAGAGCCGACAGCTCGGCCACCAGGCCGTCACCCTTGGCATCGTCCAGGTTGACGACGGCCGCGCGCAGGCCGGGAAAGCCGAACAGCGCGCGCTTGGCCACCCAGTAGGCGTCCATGTCGCCGTGGTAGTCCAGGTGGTCCTGCGTGAAGTTCGTGAACACCGCCACGCGGATGGCCGTGCCCGCCAAGCGCCCCTCGACGATGCCGATGCTCGACGCCTCGATGGCGCAGGCCGCGAAGTCGTCCTGCCGCATGCGCGCGAACGCGGCCTGCAGCAGCACCGGGTCGGGCGTGGTCAGCCCGTTGTAGTCGAGCTTGGGCGGCTCACCGATGCCCAGCGTGCCGACCACGCCGCAGCGCTTGCCAAGTTGCGCCGAAGCCTGCGCGATCCACCAGGCCGACGAGGTCTTGCCGTTGGTGCCGGTGACGGCGATGACGTCCAGCTTGGTCGCAGGGTTGCCAAAGAAGGCCGCGGCGATCTCGCCGGTGCGCGCCTTCAGGCCTGGCAGCGACGCCACACGCGCATCGACGAAGCCGAAACGGTCCACGTCGGCGTCTTCGACGAGGCAGGTGGCGGCGCCGGCCGCCAGCGCCGCGGCCACGTACTCGCGGCCATCGCGCGCATAGCCCGGCCAGGCGATGAAGGCATCACCGGGCATGACCTGACGGCTGTCGGTGCGCAGCGTGCCGGTGCACCATTCGCGCAACCAGCGGGCAGCGGCCTCGGGACTTTTCAGTCGCGTCAACATCAGAAGCTCTCCTCCACTGGAACGGCCTTCTGGTTGGCAACGATCTGGCTCTTCACATCGAGGTCCGGCGCCACGCCCATCAGCCGCAGCGTCTGCGCGGTCACCTGGCTGAACACCGGACCGGCCACGGCGCCGCCGTAATAGACGCCGGCGGTGGGCTCGTCCACCATGACGGCGACGACGATGCGCGGCTTGTTGATGGGGGCGACGCCGACGAACCAGGAGCGGTACTTGTTGGTGTAGCCGCGCCCCTCCTGCTTGTGGGCCGTGCCGCTCTTGCCGCCCACGCTGTAACCGGGCACCTGGGCCAGGCGCGCGGTGCCGGCCGGGCCGGCGGCGTCCTGCAGCATGCGCCGCACGTCTTGCGCCACCTGCGGGCTGAACACGCGGATGCCCGGCACCGGATGGTCGTGCGGCTGGCGCAGCATGCTGACCGGGATGATCTCGCCGTCGCGCGCGAACACCGTGTAGGCGCGCGCCAGCTGGAACAGCGACGCCGACAGGCCGTAGCCGTAGCTCATGGTGGCCTGCTCGATGGGCCGCCAGGTCTTGTAGGGCCGCAGCTTGCCTGACACGGCGCCGGGGAAGCTGATCTGCGGCCGCTGGCCCAGGCCGATGGCCGTGAACATCTCGTGCATCTCGCGCGCGGGCATCTGCATGGCCAGCTTGGTCGTGCCGATGTTGCTGGACATCTGGATGACCTCGTGCACGGTGATGACGCCATGCGCCTTGGTGTCGCTGATGACGGCGCCGTGGAAGGGGTAGCGGCCGTTGCCGGTGTCCACCAGCGTGTCGGGCTTCACGCGGTGCGTCTCCAGCGCCAGGCCGGCGATGAAGGGCTTCATCGTCGAGCCGGGCTCGAAGACGTCGGTCAGCGCGCGGTTGCGCAGCTGCTCGCCGGACAGGTTCTGGCGGTTGCCGGGGTCGTAGCTGGGGAAGTTGGCCAGCGCCAGCACCTCGCCGGTCTGCACGTCCAGCACCACCACCGAGCCGGCCTTGGCCTTGTTCGCGGCCACCGCGTCGCGGATGCGCTGGTAGGCAAAGAACTGCACCTTGGAATCGACGGCCAGGTCCACGTCGCGGCCATTGGTGGCGGGCACGATGTCGCCGATGTCCTCCACGACGCGGCCCAGCCGGTCGCGCACGACGGAGCGCGAGCCGTCGCGGCCCTGCAGCTCCTTCTGGAACGCCAGCTCGATGCCTTCCTGGCCGCGATCCTCGACGTTGGTGAAGCCGACGACATGCGCCGCCGCCTCGCCCTCGGGGTACTTGCGGCGGTACTCGCGGTCCTGGAACACGCCCTTGATGCCGATGGCCTTCACGCGCGTGGCGGTCTCGTCGTCGGCCAGTCGCTTGAGCCAGACGAAGCGCGCCTCGGGGTTGAGCTTGGCCTGCAGCTCCTTGTGGCTCAGGCCCAGCGCCTTGGCCAGCTCGCGGCGCTTGTCCGGGTCGGCATCGACCTCCTTGGGAATCGCCCAGATCGACGGCACGGCCACGCTGGCGGCCAGCACCTGGCCGCTGCGGTCGTTGATGCGGCCGCGGCTGGCTGGCAGCTCCAGCGTGTGCGCGTAGCGCGCCTCGCCCTGCTTCTGGAAGAAATCGGTGTGCAGGATCTGCACGTACACCGCCCGGCCCAGCAGGCCCGCGAAGGCCAGCCCCACCAGCGCGACGAGGAAGCGCGAGCGCCACGGCGGCGTCTTGGACGCGAGCAGCGGGCTGGTCGAGTAGCTGACCGCGCGGCCCGAGCCGAGCAGACGGGCGCCGGATTTCGGCGGCTTGCTCACTGGGCCACCCCCGACGCGACGACCGCCGGCGAGATCAGCTGCATGCCCAGGCGCTCGCGGGCCACCTGCTCCACGCGCAGGTTGGTGGCCTGCGCATGGCGCTCGGCCTTCAGGCGCTCGGCATCGGTCGCCAGGCGCTGGCCTTCGGCCTTGGCGCGCTCGCGCTCGGTGAACAGGCGGCGCGACTCGTAGGCGTTGTGCACCAGGCCCAGGCCACTGGCCAGCACGGCCAGGATGAGGATGAGGTTGAGCTTGACCACGCCGCTAGTCCTTCAGCGGCGCGTCGGTCCGCTCGGCGATGCGCAGCACCGCCGAGCGTGAGCGCGGATTGGCCCTGACCTCGGCTTCGCTCGGCTTCACGCGCCCCAGCGCCTTCAACGCCAGCGGCGGCGGCGGTGCGAACGGTGCACGGCGGTCCACCTCGGCCTTGCTGTGGCCGGCGATGAACTGCTTGACGATGCGGTCCTCCAGCGAGTGGAAGCTGATGACCGACAGCCGGCCACCGGGCGCCAGCAGCCGCAGCGCGGACTTCAGCCCCTGCTCCAGCTGGGCCAGTTCGCCATTGACATGAATCCGAAGGGCTTGAAAGGTGCTCGTGGCCGGGTCCTGGCCGGGCTCGCGGGTCTTGACCGCGCGAGCCACGAGTTCGCGCAGCTCGTCGGTGCGCGTGAGCGGCGCACCGGCTTCTCGGCGAGCAACAAGCGCCTTTGCAATCTGGCCAGCAAACCGTTCTTCGCCATAGTCCCGAATCACCCGTGCAATCTCGCGCTCGTCGGCCTGCGCAAGGAAGTCGGCCGCGCTCTCGCCGCGCGTGGTGTCCATGCGCATGTCCAGCGGCCCGTCGAAGCGGAAGCTGAAGCCGCGCTCCGGGTTGTCGATCTGCGGACTGGACACACCCAGGTCCAGCAGCACACCATCCACCTGATGGACACCCAGGCCCGCCAACGCCTCGGCCATGTCGGCAAAGCCGCTGTGGACGATGCTGAAGCGCGCATCCGCGATGGCCGCGGCGGCAGCGATGGCTTCGGGATCGCGGTCGATGCCGATCAGTCGGCCCGCGGGCGCCAGCTTGCTCAACAGCAGCCGCGAATGCCCGCCGCGCCCGAAGGTGCCATCCACATAGATGCCATCAGGTCGCGCCAGCACGCCGTCCACCGCCTCGTTCAGCAGCACGGTGGTGTGGCGGAACGGGGCGTTCTCGTCCATCGCGGCCATCAGAAGCTGAAGTCCTTGAGCGAGTCGGGCAGCGGGCCGGCCATCACGTCGGCCTCATGGGCGGCATGGGTCTCGGTGTCCCAGATCTCGAAGTGGCTGCCCATGCCCAGCAGCATCACGTCGCTCTTCAGGCCGGCACTCTTGCGCAGCTCGGGTGCGATCAGCACGCGGGCCGCGGAATCGATCTCGACATCCTGGGCATTGCCCAGGAACACACGCTTCCAGCCGGCAGCGGACATCGGCAGCGCCGCCACCTTGTCACGGAAGACCTCCCAGGTCGGCCGCGGGAACAGCATCAAACAGCCGTCCGGGTGCTTGGTGATGGTCAGCCGCCCTTCGCAGAGCAGTTGCAGTACCTCGCGGTGCCGCGTAGGAACGCTCAGGCGCCCCTTGGCGTCTAACGCCAAGTTGGAGGCCCCCTGAAAGACGATTTCCGACACTTATCACCACGAAACGACACTTTCCACCACTTTAAGGCCCGCACCAGTCAGGGTCAAGGTTCCACACAAGTTTTTTCAATGAAATCAAGCACTTAGTTAAGCTGTTGATTTATACAGCCGGAAGATCGAATTCTCTTTCCAAATAAGGACTTGGCGGAATATTGCGAAGTTCTTCTTGAACTGCCACGCGCTTGATGTACCGTGTTTCTCCGCATGCTGGTGTTGTCTATCGAGGTCGCGAACTTGTAGAACCTCTCGCGAACTGTCTAACGAGGTCGCGAACCGCTAAACAGGTCGCGAACTGGGCGGCTGGCCGCTCGACCTCTCAGAACCGGCGCTGTCTAATCAGGTCGCGAACTGTCTAAAGAGGTCGCGAACCAGCCAGGCACGCCCTTCTAGCAAGCGCCGCCTTGAGAGGCGGCGCGGCGCTCACAGCGTGCACCTCGCGCCCTCCTAGTTACTAGCGATTACGCGCGCAGCGGCGGTCAGCGGACGGCGAACCCTTCAGCTGCGGTCATGGTCGCAGGCAGGTCGCCATCTTTCAAAGCCTGGAGCGGAGTGCGCGGTAGCCCATCGCACGCCCGAGCGCATGACTTTGTTCAGCAGTTGAATGGGCGCTCGGATGTGTTGAAGACTTCCGGTTCAACGTCTGGTCGGTACTTCATCCAGGCGAACATGTCTATTTGCGACCCGTTGCGGCCGCGCATATCAAACAGGCCCCGTCGCGCGAATCGGCGATAGACCAGCATCTGGCCGGTGTCCTGAAGATACTGGTTCAAGCTGGACCGCTTGATGAACAACGCATTCCGCCTCTTTGCGTTAGCCTCAAAGGCAGCCAGGTTTCCCTGCACGTCGACCCAGCCCCGCAGCCTGTCCCAACGCAATCCAAGGCGGCTGACCAAGTCCTGGCAAGGTACGCGCATACCTTCCGCTCGTTCGGCGCCCGTCCAAGAGAAGTCGTATTCCCACTCAGCGCCGCGCATCAGCGTGACCTCCGAAAAGCGCATCTGCTCAGGCCCAGTGCTGAAGCTACCGTGTTCCATTAGCTGGTCGAAAACCTTGCTGTTGGGGTACTCGCCAAAGTAGCCGCGGTAACAGCTTGCACCGCGTCCATCGAACACATCTCTTTCGCCGCCAATGCGAGCTGACCGGGACCCGCAACCGCCAACAAAAACGCTGGTGTAGCCAATCTCCACGCCGAGATGCCCGTCTCGCCACTCCTCGCTACTCGGAGGGGAGTCACTATCCCTCGCGCTCAGGGAAAGGGCTACCCACGCCTCGCCGTCGTGACTGCGAACAATGCAGGCGCCATGCGGCGTGAAATCATCTTGCCGCACCCACTTCTTGATGTCGGCGCTGGCCTTGTCCGGAAAGGAGTACTGCGGTCCTTGCAGCAGTTGGTCCGGGTACTCGCGCGCCGGCGAGAGGTCGCGCACATCGGTGATGTCAGCCTTGCGCAGGTCGACCGACCACAGATGTTTCGGTCCTGGCTTGGAATCAGACCACGAGTCCTGCTTGGGTTCGAAGTTGTCGGAAAGGATGCCCACGAGCCGGTGCAGCAGCATCCAGTAGTACTTCTTCCCGAGACGTTCGCCGTACCCCTCGCGAGCTCGACCGCCCCCATACTGGCTTTGTATGTAGCCGTCTGCCTCAAGTGCGCACTGCTCGTGGCCGGGGTAGCCAAGGCGCAGCGTCTCCACCATCAGCCAGCACGCGATGTTCTCGTACGTGATGCCAGCCTTCTCGAGCTCGAAATCGTGAACTGTCGACTCAACCTGGTAGCGCCAAAAGTCAGGGCCCAACGACTCACCCCACAGCTTCATGTTCAGCGGGAGCTTTTCCAAGTCCAACAGCGGTTTTGCATCCGAAAGCGTCGGCCATTTCGTCGGGGCCTGCGCCTTTGCGGGGTAACTTTTCAGCAGCTTGGCCACACCCGCCGGGATTGGCGCGTCAACCACCAGCTCGGCCAGCAGGCGCACTGAGTCCCGCACCAGCACGTTCGGCGTGCTGGATGTAGTCATCAAAAGCCCCTCGAGGGCAGGCACAAACTCCGCGCTGCGCTCCGGCGTCAGCAGGCACGCGCTATAGACGGCCAGTGCGATGGATTCCAAGATGTAGTCGTCATCGCAATCCTCAAACTCGCGGGCCAACTCCCTCCCCAGCATCGGCTCGGTCGCGATGACTCTGGCAAGTGCCTTCGATGACCGGTCCCGTACACGACGGTCCGATGCGGAAGCCAGCCAGGCAAGCGTCAACGCAGCAAGCCTGCGGCTCTCAGACGGCCACCTCGTGATGTCCGCCTTCAGCGTCGCGTTGATGAGCGACCACACCGCACCGTGGTCCTCGAACGACTTTGCGACTGCATGCGAGAGGTAAGCATCCCGATTCACGAGCGCCGTGCGGTTCAAGAATGGATGGAGCCAGTGCGCTGCGTTCATGCGATGGTCGGGCACGAGGCTCAGGCGGAAAAACACCTCGTAGACCTGCAGCCACAGACCGCGCGTGTAGAGCGCGGCCATCACGTGGTCCTCGACGTCCCTCGTCACGCTGACTCTTGAACGCCATGTGAGCGCGTTGATGAAGAGCTCGTGCGCAAGCGCGGGGTCCAGGCCCAGCTTGCTGGCCGTGATTTCGACTCCCGTCTTCTCCGGCAGCACGGCAGCAAGTGCCTCAAGCAGACCCTTCTCATCCTTGTCCACCGACGTCAGCGCAAGCGCCAGCTTGGCCACGTCAAAACCAGACGGGGTCATGGCACCTTCGACCAGGCTGGTCGCGCGGAGCACGTCACCGTACCGCTGATAGCCCATCCGAACGAGCCAAAAGTCATCCTGGCCTCCCGAGAGGATGAGCAGTCCTTCATGCTCCAACTCCTTCAGCAGGTCTTCCGCCGAGACGTCGGTGCCGGTCAAGCTCTGCAACGCAGCGGTGCACGCCTCCCACGTACGCTTCTGCGGGAGGTTTTGCGTAAGGGTGTCCGCCAACCGCAACATGGCGGCGCGAACCAGGTTACGTGGATTCGCGTAGCCCAGACGCTCGCGCACCAGGCCGTCGCAGTGCTTGAGATGACCCTCGAACAACGCCGTGAAGCCGGGCAGCGAGACGTCGAGCGAGTTGCGCCCCTCATCCTTCAGCGTCTTGCATGCGATGTGCAGGAACAGCGGGTTGCTCAGCTCGGGGCTAAAGAGCGGCGTGATTTCCGCATCTAACCCGTAGTGAGCGGCGAACTTCTGGACGGCCTCAAACTCCTGTCCGGCAAAGCCCGCATGCTCGAAGGCAAAGCCTGGAAAGCGTGAGTCGACGACCAAGTCTCGGTACGTGTCGCGCGTGGACACGCACACGCGGATGCCCGGATACGGCTTGCACTGCACCAAGAGCTCCGGAAGCTTCTTCTTCCATCGCGCGTCCCGAGGACTTTCGTTGAGCGCGTCGATGTAGATGACAAACGGAAGCCTCGAGTGGTCGGCGCAGGCCTGCAAGCACTCGAACAGCGCATCCTGGTCGACGCCTGCTCCGAAGCCCAGCTTCGTGCGAAGGACCTCCCAAGGCTCGGCCTTACCGAAGTCGTCCCCGAACACCACCAGCGAGAAGCCGCCTAGCGCCAGCCTGCGAATCGCGGCGCTGACGATGGCGTGCGTCTTCCCGATTCCGGCTGGCCCGACCAGCAGCAGCGAGTTCGTCAGCGCTGCGCCAATCTCGCCGGACGCCAGCACCGACTCAAGGCGACGAGCAGCCTTTTCCCAGTCTCGTGCCGCGTCCATGTCGCCGGCCGGGAAATTGCACATGTATTCAGCATGAAACTGGCGGAAGGATGGCGTGTCCCTTTCTCGACCATGCTTGTCGTAGAAGGCCACCTCTTGGGCCTCACGGGCCCTGGCAAACAGCGGTAGCAGCTCTGCCAGGGCTTCGTTGAGCGCCGCAACGGCTGCCGCCGCAGTAGCGGCGTCCGAGATTCCGCCAGCAGCCGTGAGCAATCGCTTAATCAGCTCCCTGGCAGACGCGGCGTCCTTCTCGCCAAGGATGTCCAGGGCGTTATTACCGTAGCCGCGCAGACTCTGAATCGATGACATGACCGGCAGGAGCGATTCCTCCCGCCATGCCGCGAAGTCGCCCGTTCCGCCGAAGAAGTCCAGCCCGTCATGTGCATCGGTGGCCACGTCCAACGCGCCGGAGTACCGCGGCCCCGCGAACGCCACGGCTTCATCGATGGACCGCTGGATGCGGGCTAAGGTGAGGACGGAATCGTCGAACCAGTACCTTCGTCGTCCGCCGTGAGGGTCGACGTCCAGCAGCTGGGTGCGGATGACCGCTGCCGCGCACAGGGTTACGGTCAGCTGCGCGCCGCGCTTTCTGGCTCGGGCTTCGACGTCCTTCTTCCAAGCTTCGAAGCGCTCAGCCTGACTGACGCCGCGCTTCCCGCCAGCTGTACGGCCGGTCAGGTCGAACGGGATGTACACCCAATACTGAGACAGCGTCGGATGGTTGACGAGGGCCGTTTTAAGCGAGCCGTCAATCTGGTCGAGCTCAGCCGCGTCCAGCTTGAAGAAATATTTCGCCTGCACACCCAGCACATCGCCCGCCGGCGTGCGGAAGTAGGCCTCGACACCGCCATCGCCCCCATCACCACGAAGGCTGACAAACGTGGAACCTTCGGGCGCTGAGCAACTGCTCCGGAAAAGTTGAACCGCAAGCGCCTCAAAGCTGTCGTTGCGGCTCTTCGGAGCGCTTCTGATTCTGGCGAAGTCGAGCGTCGTCAATGCACCATCTCCCTCGAAGGTTCTTGATATCGCGGTGCTGAGCTTTGACTCTATCCTGGGCTCGCTCAACGGCCAGCCTGGCTCGCCACCACTCAAAGTAGATGTTAGCCACCCGGCGTAGGGCAGCCCGGTAGACACGCAGATATGGAAGCGCTGACGCGGCCACCTGGTCGAGCTAGAGCCTGCCCGTGGCGTTATCGTTCCATCGCCCAATTGGAGGCAAGAAGCGGAGTCGGGCATCGTCGAGCCACCTTAAGCAGTCTCGGCCGCCTAGAACGTTCATCCCATGAAACGAAAAGCGATTCGAAGTGAGCAAGAGGTCGTCGCGGAGCTGCAGGCTCTGGCCGCATCGCCGGGGTACGTCCATGCGGTAGCGGCCATCTGTGTGCGTGACAGCCTCATCGTCTATCAGGACGAGCTGAAGGCTGATGACATGCAAAAGTTTCACCAGCCCGAGCGTCTGATACGGACCGAGGTGACCACAGTGCTCGGCCTGATGTGCCGTAGCCCCTTGGACCTCGCGATTCCGACGGCGGCGGACCTAGCAAGGTACGTGTCTCGGACCGATTCGCTCCTCAAGGAATTTCATGAGGCCATGTGGGCGCCGGCTGCATCCGCGATGAAGAAGGCCATGGAGGATGGAACGCTCGACGAGTTCGCCGATGGTGCTCAGATGCGCGAGGCAATCTTCTACGCGACAGAGGGTGCCTTTAACTTCCAGTACCGAGACCTGCTTCTGGACAAGTACGGGTCGGATGACAACTGGCTTGTGGCCAACAAGGGCTTCACCGCCTATCAGGCGCGAGAGGTCGCGCGGAGCATGTGCGACGCGACGGGCGCGAAGGGTCAGGAGCTCTTCAATGCCGCAGTGGATTCGGGGAAGCAGCCGGACAGTTGGCTGCCCATGTTCGAGTTCAGAGCCGAGGATGTTTCCCATCGGAGTGGGGTGGCTCTGGATGTCGTTCAGGCCTTCTTCCGGGCCTTCACCATGGCAGGAAGGAATGAGGGGTTTCAGCACGTCGGCGACTTCAACCAGGTTTCTGCGACGCCTCTGATTCCGACCGGCACGGGTAGCGTGCTGCTGTTTGATGTTGGAGCGTTCTACGAGGCGGTTTACGAGTCGCCCTTCTACTGGATGCATGCTGACAAGGCCTACAGGCCAACCGCCAACGCGCATCGGGGGGCATTCACGGAGAACTTCGCTGCTCGGCGCTTGGCTTTGGTCTTCGGCCGGAAGAACGTCCACACGAACGTGAACTTTCTTACCGGCAAGCAGGTCGTGGGAGAGGCGGACGTCCTGGTCATGTTTGGCGACCGCGTCATCGTGGTTCAGGCTAAGGCCAAGAAGCTGACGCTTGAGGCGCGCAAAGGGAATGATGGCCAGCTGCAGAAGGATTTCGGGGCGGCCATCCAGGACGCGTGTGACCAAGGGTGGGATTGCGCAAATTTCTTGGTTACAGGGGGCTGTCGTCTCGAGGACGCCCGCGGATTTGAGATTGCCGCTCCTCCTTCCATCAGGGAGGTGTTTACGCTGAGCTTGGTGGCGGAGCATTACCCGGCCCTTGCCCATCAGGCTCGGCAATATCTGAAGCCCCGCAGCACCGACGTTATCCATTCACCGCTTGTGATGGACGTCTTCTTGCTTGATGTGCTCACGGAGTTCCTGTTCAGCCCGCTCCGATTCCTTCACTACTTGCGGATGCGCGCAGCTATCGGCGAGAAGATTCTGGTGAACCATGAACACACGTCGCTGGCTATTCACCTGCGGACGAACATGGGGCCGCAGGGTGACTTTAATCTGGCGCTATTGGATGACTCGTTCACAGCGGACATGGACGCGGCGATGCTGGTTCGGCGCGACGGACACGCCGGTGAGCGCGAGCCACCTGGAATCCTGACGAAGTTCAAGGGCACGCACTTCGAGTCTGTAGTTGCGCAACTTGAGGAGCAGGCGATACCTCATGCGATTGAGTTTTGCTTGTTGCTCCTATCCTTGGGCGAAGACTCAGTTAGAGGGTTCAATCAGGCATACGAGGCCTTGGTGAGGAAGGGGCGCGCAGACGGGAAACGTCACGACGTCACTTTCCATTTCGGCGAGGGGCAGGCTGGGGTAACGCTGCACGTCAATGCAGTGCACGATGCCGAGGCGATGGCTCAGCTGCAGTCACACTGCGAGGCCCGCAAGTACTCCACGCGGTCCAACAGCTGGTTCGGCGTGTCCATCGGTACCGACGGCCAAATTCATGCCGCAATTGCCAACCAGTCGCCCTGGGAGCAGTCCGACGACATGGACGAGCTGACTTCGCGGCTGGGCGACGGCAAAGGTTGGCGCGATGCACTCCACAAGTTCGCAAAGGACGCTCGCCGGGTCAAGGTTGGTCGCAACTCGCCGTGCACCTGTGGCAGCGGCAAAAAGTACAAGAAGTGCTGCCTGGCAGCCTGACGAGGCTGATTCGCGTACGGTCTCACCACGCTTGTTGAACTGTTATTTTATACAGTAGCATCAAGCCGTGACGTCGCGAAGGAGCGCTTGATGCAGCTGAATCTCAACTGTTGGCGCCGACTGAAATTTGACCCACCCGTGAGGGCTCTGCCGACCGAAATTTGACCCAGGTGTTCAACCTACCCTGCCCGAGATATCCACAGCTGGGCGGGGGTTTGAGGAGTGATCACCATGGTGATGATTGGCAA
>DASWWC010000213.1:0-55873 GCA_036401055.1 Roseateles sp. | reverse complement strand
AGGCCGGCCGCGGCGGTGCCGGCGTCCTGCGGCAGCGCGTCTTTCAGCATGGCGGCGAATTGCGGCTCGCCGTCGAACACGAGGGCGATGCCGCCGACGACCTGGCCCTGGTGCTGCAGCGAGGTGGCGTAGACGTAGGTGGGCTGGCCGGCGCCGTACAGCGGGCTGGTCTCGTGGCGCGACACGGCGTGGGCCTCGGAGTCGCGCAGCGCCAGCGCGGCCTGCACCCAGCCGGCCTGCAGCCGCTGGCCGACGTGGCCGGCCTGCGCCGGGTCCGACACGGCCACCACGCGACCCTGGGTGTCGAACACCAGCAGCAGCGAGTAGACGGTGTAGAGGCCGTTGATGTGCTGCAGCACCTGCTGGGCCTCGGCCGCGGCGGCCTGGGCCTGCGGCGTGCCCTGGGCCGCCAGCGCGCGCTGCAGGCGCACGTCCAGCGCCCACCAGCGGCAGTCGTTGGCGCGCTCGTAGAGGTTGCGGTCCATGATGTCGATGGCCAGCCGGGCCTGGAACAGTGCGGCGTCGAACACGGCCGCCAGCGCCTGGTTCTGCAGCTGGGCGATGGCCTGCTCGAAGACCTCGCGCAGCTGGCCGCCGGTGCGCTGCACCTCGTTCAGCAGCGTGGTGGCGAAGCCGGCGTTGCCCGGCGCGCCGCCCTCGGCTTGTGCGTGGCTGCGCAGCTTGCCGTTCCACAGCGTGCGCGACAGGTTGCGCTGGATGCGCCGCGCCTCCAGCGGAATGCCCTGCAGCTCGGCGTCGAACAGCTGGCGCGTGTCCAGCGTGGCGCCCAGGTGGCGCAGCTCGTCGCCGGCCGCGCCCTCGTCGGCGTCGAAGGCGCATTCCAGCGGCGTCAGCACGCAGGCCTGCCAGCCGGGCGGGCCCATATAGCCTTCGTAGCCGCTGGCGGCGGCGCGGGCGCACAGGTAGTCGCGGCCGGCGAAGACGACGCGCTCGCCCCGCGCGGCCAGCCGCGCGCCCGGCGGCACCTGCCAGGCGTCGGAGCTTTGCAGCACGCGCTGCTGCCCGTCCAGCAGGCAGATGACGGCGCGCTCGTCCGGGCCGGCCAGCAGCTGGCGGAACACGGCGGCCATCTCGTCCTCCAGCCGGAAGGACAGGCACAGCAGGCCGATGACGGTGTCGCCCGACCGCAGCGCGCGGGCATAGATCAGGCCCTGCCGGCCGCCCAGCAGCGCGGTGGCGCCGTGGCGCTCGAAGTAGGGCGCGTCGGCGGCCAGCGCCTCGGCGATCCAGGGCTCGTCGCAATGGGTGACGGCGTGGCCGTCGTCGCGCCGCGCCAGCACCTCGCCGCGCGGCGACAGCACGATGACGTCGTCGTAGACCGAGTACTTGGCGGTGTAGGCCGCGAAGCGCGCCTGCAGCGCGGCGCGGCTGGCGGCGTGGGCCGGGTCGGCCGGGTCCAGCGCGGCGTGGGCGCACAGCGGGCCGTCCACGGCCAGAAAGCCCACGTCGGCGGTGCGTTCGAACAGGTTGCGCACCAGGATGTCGATGGCCACGCGGGCCTTGCCGTCCATGCGCTGCAGCGCGTGCTGGCACAGGCGCCGGGCCAGGCTGTCGAGCAGCGTGGTGGTCAGGTTCTGGAACGCGGTGCGGGTGTGGGCGATGTCGGTGGCGGTGCCGCTCATCTGGCCCAGCAGCGCCAGGCTGTCCCACACGCCCTGAAGGCGCAGCAGCGCCTCGCGGTGCTCGTCCACCAGCGCCATGCGGCGCAGATAGGGCGCCACCTCGGCGCTGAAGGGAAGCCCCTTGTGCCAGACCTTGTTCATCGTGAGCCGTTCTCCGCAACAGGTTTGAACGGCCGACGGGCCCGCATGGATCGCAAGCAGGCACCGACCGTCAGGGGCGGCAGCATGCCGCAGGGCGGAGTCGCCGTCATGAGGGAAAGCCGGCAACGCCCGCGCAAGCCGTCACAGAAAAGGCGTTTGCGTGGCGCTGCGAGATGATCGAGCCCCTGCCCACCTTGCCGCTGCCGCGAGACCGCCGTGTACCTGCCCAAGCATTTCGCTTCCACCGATCTGGACCACGCCCTGCGCCTGGTGGCCGAGCATCCGCTGGCGCTGCTGGTGGGGCCGGATGCGCAGGGCGAGAGCTTTGGCAGCCATCTGCCGCTGGTGGCCGTCGCCGCGGATGACGGCTTTCAGCTGGAGGGCCACATGGCCCGCGCCAACCCGCACTGGGGCTGGCTGCAGCGGCAGACCTCGCTGCTGGCCGTGTTCAGCGGCCCCAGCGCCTACGTCAGCCCCAGCCATTACGACAGCCTGCAGAACGTGCCGACCTGGAACTACGCGGCGCTGCATGCTTACGGCGACATCGAGCTGATCGACGGCGCCGCCGACAAGGATGCGCTGCTGAAGCGGCTGATCGGGCGCTTCGAGCCCGACTACGCCGAGCAGTGGCGCGGCTTGCCCGAGGCCTACCAGCACAAGCTGCTGGGCGCCATCGTGGGTTTTCGCATCCGCGTGACGCGCTGGGAGCTGAAGCTCAAGCTGAGCCAGAACCGCGCGGCGACGGAGCGCCAGCGCATCCGCGACGCGCTGGGGGCGTCCGCGTCGGCGGACGAGCGGCGGGTCGCCGAGTGGATGGCGAGGCTGGAGGGCTGAGCCAGGACCCGCCGGGAATATTGCCCGGCAATCGATCAGGCGCGTGATTCGGTCCCGCGCTGCTGGCGCGCTACCGTGCGTCCGCCCTGCAACGGGGCGACAGGGACGAGAACGCGAATGAACGAGACCAACCATGCGTCGAATTTCCGCCGCTGTGCCGCGGGACTGCTCGCTGCGCTGACGCTGGCGCTGCAGGTGCCGCAGGCGCAGGCCGATGCGGGCCCGCGCTGGGGCCATGAAGTCGTGCAGCGCGAGCACGACCCGGCGGTGCGCTTCGGCCGGCTGCCCAACGGGCTGCGCTACGCGCTGCGGCACAACGAGACGCCCAAGGATGGCGTGGCCATGCGCCTGTACGTCGGCTCGGGTTCGCTGCAGGAGCGCGACGAGGAGCGTGGGCTGGCGCACTTTCTGGAGCACATGGCCTTTCGTGGCAGTGCCAACCTGCCGGACGGCGAGGTGGTTCGCATGCTGGAGCGCCAGGGCCTGCGCTTCGGAGCCGACACCAATGCGCGCACGGGGTTCGACCAGACCGTCTATCTTTTCGACTTCCCCAAGGCCGACGCACAGGCGCTGGACACGGGTTTGATGCTGTTTCGAGAGATCGGCAGCCGGCTGACGCTGGACCCGCAGCTCATCGAGCAGGAGAAGGGCGTCATCCTGTCCGAGGAGCGCGTGCGCGACAAGCCGACGCTGCGGGCCAGCATCGCGAAGCTGCAGCTGATGCTGGCCGGCACACGGGTCACGCAGCGTCTGCCCATCGGCCAGATCGAGACCATCCAGGCCGCAACGGCCGAGCGGCTGCGGCGTTACTACCAGGCCTACTACCGACCCGACAACGCCGCCCTCATCATCGTCGGCAACATCGACGTGGATGCGGTCGAGCGCCAGATCCGTGACCGCTTCGCCGACTGGCAGCCCGCCGGCCAGCCCGATGCGCCGGACCTCAGCAAGCCCAGTCGCATGCAGCCGACGGGCGAGTTCATCGCCGCAGGGGCGCCGGACGCCTTGTCCCTGACCTGGCTGAGGCCCGTCGAGGACGTGGCCTTGAGTACGGCGGCCTTGCGCGACCGGCTGGTGCAGCAGATGGCGGTCAGGGTGCTGAACCAGCGGCTGGGCGAGCGGGGACTCAAGGCCGGCAGCGGCTATCGCTCGGCGCGTGCCGACGTGGAGCGCAGCGTGTATGGGGTGACGGGGGCCGCGTCCATCGAGGTCGCCGTGCCGCCGGAGCGCTGGGCCGCCGCGCTGGATGCCGCGGTGGAGGAGCTGCGGCAGCTGCTGGACCAGGGCGTGCAAGCCGCTGACCAGCAGCGCGCGCTGACCTTCATGCGCAGCATGCTGCAGAGCAACGTCGCCCGGGCCGCAACCCGCCCGCATGCCGAGATTGCCGAACAACTGCTCGTGATCGCCCACGGAGGTGCTCTGCACCGCAGCGCCGAGCAGACGCTGGCCGAGAACGAGCCGCTTCTGGCCGGCATCCGCCCCGAGGAGCTGACCGCCGCGCTGCGCCGACTCTTCGGCGGCCAGCCGCTGCTGTTCCGCAGTGCCAAGGCGAGCGCCGTCGGCACGCAGGCGCTGCAGCAGCAGTTGGCGCAGGCGCTGTCCCGCCCGCTGGCCGATCGCGCCGCGCCGGCCGCCGTCGACTGGCCTTATACCGACTTCGGCACGGCCAGCGCCATTGTCGGCCGCACGACCGATGCCGAGCTGGGCAGCACGACCGTGCTGTTCGCCAACGGCGCGCGGCTGGTGGTGAAGACCACCACTCACGAGAAGGACAAGGTCTACGTCCATGCCCTGCTGGGCCAGGGGCGCAGTGGCATGACGCCGCAGCAGCTGCGCGCCGTCTGGGCCTTGCCACTGATGGCCGTGGGCGGCACCGGCCAGCGTTCGGCGGCCGAGCTGACGCAGTGGCGGCAAAGCAGCGGCAAGCAGGTCGGTGTCGGGCTGGCAGCGGACAAGTGGCACTTCCTGCTGGCCGGCATTACCCGCCCCGCCGACTTGCTGACCCAGCTGCAAGTGCTGGCTGCCCATGCGCGCGATCCGGGCTTCCGGCCCGAGATGGCCGAGAAGCTGGCGGACCTCGCGTCCGCGCAGGCCGGCCGGGTCGACACGGAAGCCGCGCTGGTCTTCCTGCGCGCCCGCAGCCATGTCATGAACAGCGGCGACGCGCGCCTGGGTGTCGCGCCTGGCGCGGCCGACTATGAGGCCACGCGTGCCGACGACCTGCCCGCCATCCTGCGCGGGCCGCTGGCGGGTGCGGCGGATGTCGTCATCGTGGGCGACGTGGGCGTGGAGGCGGCCATCGCTGCCGTGCAATCCACGTTCGGCGCCGGGGCCGCGCGAGCGCGCCTGCCGCGCGTGGACCTGCTCCAGGCGCCGCTGTCCGACGGCGGTGCGCCGCACGTGGCCTACCACCGTGGCCGTGTCGACCAGGCCTTGCTCGGCTGGCAGTGGGCCATGCCCGACCACTGGGCCGACCCTGCGCTGTCCCACACCGGTCAGTTGGCCGCGGCGCTGCTGCGGGCGCGGCTGATGGACAGTGTGCGCGAGAGGCTTGGCATCACCTACTCGCCCATCGTCACGGGCGGCGGTTCGCTGGACACGCCGGGGCAGGGTGCCTTCGCGCTGGCCATCGAGACGCCACCGGAGAAGTTCGACGACCTGCGCGAGGTGCTGCGGGCGCAGCTGCGCGAACTCGGCGCGCAGCCGGTCAGCGCCGACGAGCTGCAGCGCGCCAGGCAGCCGATGTTGGAGGGCCTGGCCAAGGCGCGGGAGAGCAACACCTACTGGGCCTATTGGCTGCCGCAGATCCTGGCCCAGCCGCGCATGAAGGCCGCACTGCTGGGGCAGGCCGACGGCCTGCAAGCCGTCACGGCCCAGCAGCTGCAGGCTTTCTTCCTCGGCCTGGCCGGCCGCCAGCCCATCGAGGTGGTGGCGCGCGCGGCCGAGGTGCCGGAGGGCAAGTAGGGCTCAGGCCTGGACCGCCTCGCCCAGCGCGCGCCGCAGCGCCATGGCCGCGTGCGGCGCGCGCTCCTTGGCGCCGCTGATGAAGAAGACGAACACGTCGCGCGGGGCGGCCGGTGCCACGGGGCCGATGTGCGGCAGGCCATCGGGCTCGCCGCCGCTGGCCCAGGCCCGCGCCGATGCCGCCAGCGCCGGGAAGACCTCGGGCTTGCAGCCCAGTGGCTCGTCGCTTTGCGTGCGCATGAGGCGCGTGTAGACGAAGTCGCCCGTCAGGTCGGGGATCGCTGGGTAGTCATCGGACTCCGTGAACACTGTCGCCACCCGGAATCGGCGGGCCAGCGCGAGGTAATCCGCGCAGCGGAAGCTGTCGTGCCGCACGTCGAGCGCATGGCGCAGCTTCAGTCCGTCCACCTGGTCGGGCAGCAGTTCGAGAAAGGCGCCCAGGTCCGTCGCGTCGAACCTGTGCGTCGGCGCGAGTTGCCAGACGATGGGCCCCAGCTTGTCGCCCAGCTCGGCAATGCCGGAGGTGATGAAGCGCTTGATCGATTCGGCGCCGTCGGCCAGCACGCGGCGCTGCGTCGCGAAGCGGATGGCCTTCAGCGCGAACTGGAAGCCGTCGGGCGTCTCGCGGCGCCACTTGGCGAAGGTGGCGGGCTTTTGCGCACCGTAGTAGGTGCTGTTGATCTCGATGGCCGTCAGGCGTCGGCTCGCATATTCCAGCTCGCGCGCCTGTGGCCAGCCGCGGGGATAGAAGCTGTCGCGCCAGGGCTCGAAGTTCCAGCCGCCGATGCCGACCCTGATGCTGCCTGCTGACATGCGCCACCTCCCGGGAGATGGCGCGCAGCTTACATGCCGGCGTAGTTGGGCCCGCCGCCGCCTTCGGGCGTGACCCAGACGATGTTCTGCGTCGGGTCCTTGATGTCGCAGGTCTTGCAGTGCACGCAGTTCTGCGCGTTGATCTGCAGCCGCTCGCCGCCGCCCGCTTCATTCGGCACGAACTCGTAGACGCCGGCCGGGCAGTAGCGGCTCTCGGGTCCGGCGAACCTGGCCAGGTTCACCTGCACCGGCACCGTGGCGTTCTTCAGCGTCAGGTGGGCGGGCTGGTTTTCCTCGTGGTTGGTGTTGGAGATGAACACCGACGAGAGGCGGTCGAAGCTCAGCTTGCCGTCCGGCTTGGGGTAGGCGATGGGCTGGAAGTCCGCCGCCGGGCGCAGGGCCTGGTGGTCGGCCTTGTGGTTGTGCAGCGTCCACGGCGGGCTGCTCACGCCCAGCTTGGGCAGCAGCCACTGCTCGATGCCGGTCATCAGCTGGCCGGTGGTCTTGCCCTTTTTGAACCAGAGCTTGAAGTTGCGGGTCTGCTGCAGCTCCTCGTTCAGCCAGCTCTTCTCGAAGGCCTCGGGGTAGGCCGTCAGCTCGTCCTGCGCGCGGCCGGCGTCCAGCGCGGGGGCGAGGGCCTCGGCGGCCAGCATGCCGCTCTTGATGGCCGCGTGGCTGCCCTTGATGCGCGCGGCGTTCAGGTAGCCGGCGTCGCAGCCCACCAGGCAGCCGCCCGGGAACACGGTCTTGGGCAGGGCCTGCGGCGTGCCGTTGTTGATGGCGCGGGCGCCGTAGCCGATGCGCTTGCCGCCCTCGATGTGGGCGGTAACAGCCGGGTGGGTCTTCCAGCGCTGCATCTCCTCGAAGGGCGAGAGGTAGGGGTTGTCGTAGTCCAGCCCGATGACGAAGCCCAGCGTCACCTTGTTGCCGTCCAGGTGGTACAGGAAGCCGCCGCCGAAGGTGTCGCCTTCCATCGGCCAGCCGGCGGTGTGCACGACCTTGCCGGGCTGGGCCTTGTTCGCCGGGATCTCCCACAGTTCCTTGATGCCGATGGCGTAGGTCTGCGTGTCCTTTCCGGCGGTCAGGTCGTACTTGGCCAGCAACTGCTTGCCCAGGTGACCACGGGCACCCTCGGCGAAGACCGTGTATTTGCCCAGCAGCTCCATGCCGAGCTGGAAGTGGTCGGTGGGCTCGCCGTCCTTGCCCAGGCCCATGTTGCCGGTGGCCACGCCCTTGACTCGGCCCTGCTCGTCATAGAGCACCTCGGCGGCGGCGAAGCCGGGGAAGATCTCGATGCCCAGGCCCTCGGCCTGTTGGGCCATCCACTTGACCACGTCGCTCAGGCTGATGACGTAGCAGCCGTGGTTGTGGAAGTTGCGCGGCACCAGCCAGTCGGGCGTGCGGCTGCTGCCGGTCTCGGACAGGAACAGCACATCGTCGCTGGTGACGGCCTGCGTCAGCGGCGCGCCCAGCTCCTGCCAGTTGGGGAACAGCTCGGTGATGGCGCGCGGGTCCATCACGGCGCCGGACAGGATGTGGGCGCCGGGCTCCGAGCCCTTCTCCAGCACGACGATGTTGGCGTCGGGCTTGAGCTGCTTGAGCCGGATGGCCGTGGCCAGGCCCGCCGGGCCGCCGCCGACGACGACGACGTCGTACTCCATGGACTCGCGGGGGCCGAACTGGGCCAGGATTTCTTCTGAGGTCATGCGGGGCTCCGTGAGCTTTGAACTGCGCGCGATTCTAGAGAGGCTGGGTCGAGAATCGAACGACCGTGCTTTTTTAGTGATGAAGGTCTAGGCAGCTAGGATGGCTGCAACCCACTCAGAAGGCAGTCTCATGAGTTACGCCATCAACCTCGAAGGCCGCGTGGCCCTCATCACCGGCGCGTCCAGCGGCCTGGGCGCGCAGTTCGCTCGCACGCTCAGCACGGCCGGCGCCTGCGTCGTGCTGGCCGGGCGCCGCATCGAGCGGCTGAAGGACTTGCGCGCCGAGATCGAGGGCAATGGCGGCGACGCCCATGTCGTGCAGCTGGACGTGACCGACGTGGCCAGCATCAAGGCCGCCGTGGCCCATGCCGAGACCGAGGTCGGCACGCTGGACATCCTCATCAACAACTCGGGCGTGTCCACCACGCAGCGCCTCACCGACGTCACCGAGAACGACTACGACTACGTGATGGACACCAACACGCGCGGCGCCTTCTTCGTCGCGCAGGAGGTGGGCAAGCGCATGCTGGCCCGCGCGCGCGGCGCGGCGCCGGGCACCTTCATCGGCGGGCGCATCGTCAACGTGGCGTCCATGGCCGGGCTGCGCGTGCTGGGCCAGATCGGCGTCTATGCGATGAGCAAGGCGGCCGTCATCCACATGACCCGGGCCATGGCGCTGGAGTGGGGCAAGTACGGCATCAACGTGAACGCGATCTGCCCCGGCTACATCGACACCGAGATCAACCACCACCACTGGGGCACCGAGCAGGGCAAGAAGCTCATCGACCTGCTGCCGCGCAAGCGCGTCGGCCAGCCCCAGGACCTGGACACGGCGCTGCTGATGCTGTGCGCCAACGAGAGCCATTTCATCAACGGCGCGGTCATCCAGGCCGACGACGGTTTCGGAGTTTGAGCGCCCGATGATCAAGCGAGACCTGACCCCCCTGGAGGCCCGCGTCCTCGCGGTCCTGGTTGAGAAGGAGCACACGGTGCCCGACAGCTACCCGCTGTCGGCCAACGCGCTGACCGCCGGCTGCAACCAGAAGACCGCGCGCGACCCGGTCATGGACGTGAGCGAGGCCGAGGTGCTGGCCACCGTGGAGGAGCTGAAGGCGCTGCACCTGGTCAACACGGTGAGCGGCAGCCGCGTGGTGCGCTACGAGCACAACTTCGCCCGTGGCCTGGGCGTTCCCGGCGCGGCCGCGGCGCTGCTGACGCAGCTGATGCTGCGTGGCCCACAGACGGCGGCCGAGCTGCGGCAGAACACCGAGCGGCTGCACCGCTTCGCGGACGTGTCGTCGGTGGAGGGCTTCCTGGAGGAGCTGGCGGAGCGCGAGCAGCCCTTTGCCGTCAAGCTCGCCAAGGCGCCGGGCGCCCGCGAGGCGCGCTGGGCGCATCTGCTGTGCGGGCCGGTGGCGTCGGTCGAGCAGGCCGTGGCGGCGGCCATGCCGCGCGACGAGGAGGTGGCGCTGCTGCGTGCGGAGGTCGCGTCGCTGCGCCAGCTGGTCAACCGCATCGCCGCGGAGCTGGGCATTCAGCCATGAGGTATGTCGTCCCGGCGCAGAAGAAGCTGACCTTCGAGTTGCGCATCCAGATGCGCTGGGGCGACATGGACGCGATGGGCCACATCAACAACACGCTGTATTTCCGTTACCTGGAAATGGCGCGTGTGGACTGGCTCACCAGCATTGGCGCGCCGCCCAACCCGGGAGGGCAGGGGCCGGTCATCGTCAATGCCTTCTGCAACTTCTACCGGCAGCTCAAATGCCCGGGCGAGGTGCTGGCCAAGCACTACGTCAGCGATCCCGGCCGCACATCGTTTGAAACCTGGATCACGCTGGAGCGCGTGGACGAGCCGGGCGTGATCTGCGCCGAAGGCGGCGCGACCACGCTGTGGTTCGACGCCCAGACCGACAAGGCCATCGCCTTGCCGGACTGGGTGCGTCAAATCGTCAGCTGAGCGTCACTTGAAGCTGTACTTCGCGCTGACGTAGCCGTAGCGGCCGCGCGTGTCGGTGTAGCTGGGGTCGTAGCCCGAGGTGAAGAACCAGGCCTGCTGCGAGAACGGCGGCGACTTGTCGGTCAGGTTCTGCACGCCGGCGCGCAAGGTCAGCGACTTGGTGGCCTCCCAGCCGGCCGACAGGTTCCACAGCGAATAGGCGCCCACCTTGCGGTCGGGCTTGCCGACGATGTGCTGGTCGTCGTAGCCCTGCAGGTAGCTGTTGGACAGCGTGGCCGAGAACGGGCCGTGCTCCCAGTCCACGCTCAGCGTGTGGCGCCAGCGCTGCACGACGCCGTCGTTGATGAAGCGGCCCAGGTTGCTGACGAAGGGGTCGCCGTTGCCGGTCTGCTGCTGCGACTTCAGCGTCAGCGTGCCGTTCAGGCGCAGGCCGAACTGGCCCAGCGCGGTCTTCAGCTCGCTCAAGGCGACACCGATGTCCAGGCCGGAGATGCGCTGCTTGCCGCGGTTCTCCTTGACGAGGTCGATGTGGTCGATCCACTCGTCCTCGTCGCGTATCACCAGGCTGCCGTACTTGGCCAGGTCGGACAGGATGACGTCCACACCCAGCGTGCTGATCAGGTTGCGCTTCTCGATGTTCCAGTAGTCGAGGTTGAGGTTGACCCCGCGCGCCGGTTCGAACACCACGCCCAGCGAGAACTGGCGCGACTTCTCGGGCTTGAGCTTGGCGTTGCTGTAGTTCAGCGTGGTCCAGGTGTCGGAGCAGTCGGTGGGCGTGGCGTCCGGGTCCAGCTCCAGGCAGCGCGGGTCCACCAGCGTGGCGGCCGTGCCTTCGGTGAGCGGGCGGTAGAGGTCGGACATGCTGGGCGCGCGGAAGCCCTTGCCCACGGACGCGCGCAGCAGCAGCTCCGGCGTCGGCACATACTTCAGGCCCAGCTTGGGGCTGAGCGCGCCGCCGCTGACCTGATAGTGCTCGTAGCGCATCGCCGCCTGCAGCTCCAGCTGCTTGGTGATGGGCGCGCTGAGTTCGCCGAACACTGCCGAGACCTTGCGCGACTTGCCGAAGTCGGAGTCCGGCCCCTGCGAGGTCTCGCCCAGGATGAGGTCCTGCTTCAGTGCGTCGGACTGGTGGTAGCTCTGCTTCTCGCGGCGCAGCTCGCCGCCGAACGCGACCGCGAGGTCGCCGCCGGCCAGCGGCATCAGCCCCTTGGACATGCGGAAGTCCAGGCTGTCCATGGTGCCGGTGGCGCGGCGCACCTCGCCACGGATCTGGGCCTTCTCGTACAGGTCCAGGCCTGCGGCGGCCGACGGGCCGAACGCGTTCAGCGTGCCGGCGGCGAAGCCGTCCATGATCATCTGCTCGTTCAGATAGCCCTGGTGGTCGCGGTCCGAGACCTTGCTGGTGCTGTGGTTCAGCGCCCACTCGTAGTCCCAGCCGGCCAGCAGGCCATTGGTGCCCAGCACGAAGCGGTTGCCGGTGGACACCAGCTCGCTGGTGCGCAGGCCGGCCTCGGTCAGCCGGGTGCGCACGACCAGGATGCGGCGCTCGTCCCCGGCGGGGAAGGCGGCGATGCTGCTGTTCTTCAGCGCGTCCACCTTCGAGACGTCGATCTCGGCGTCCACACGGTTGGGCGTGCCGGTGTAGTAGGTCTTGGCGCGGGCCACGGAGGCCTCGGCGAACAACTGGTGGCCGCCGCCCAGGTTGAGCACGCCGCGGCCGAACAGGCTGGTCTTGTTCGACTTGGGATACAGCTCGATGTCGCGCATGTAGTCGAAGGTGCAGCCGTCCACGCCGCCGATGCCGTCGGGCAGGTACAGGCTGCCGTTGGCCGGGGCGCAACCGGTGGCCGCCGACGGGTTGATGCGGTAGGTGCTGATGACGTCCTTGCCATTGGCCTTGTAGCCATCGGCGATCAGCGCGTCGCGCTGGTCCGAGTCCGGCAGGTTCTGGTCCAGCAGGATGTTGCCGGGGAAGCTGGCGCTGGACAGCAGGTCGGGCAGGCGGCCCGGGATGTCCAGCTCCTGGATGAACTTGCGGTTGTTCGCGTTCAGGCTGCGGGTCTTCTGCACGTCCAGCACGGCCATCAGGTTGAAGCCGTCGCGCGCGTAGTCGCCAAAACCGCCGGCCAGCGTCGCGGTGCGCTTGCCGCCACCGCCCTCGCTCGTGTTGCCGACCAGCGCATGGATCTCGGCGCCGGAGAAGTCCTTGCGCGTGATGAAGTTGATGACGCCGCCGATGGCGTCCGATCCGTACAGCGACGAGGCGCCGTCCAGCAGGATCTCGACGCGCTGGATGGCGGCGGCCGGGATGCTGTTCAGGTCCACGCCGGCGGCGTCGCCCGGCGAGGCGAAGTTGGCCATGCGCCGGCCGTTCAGCAGCACCAGCGTGGACGACACGCCCAGGCCGCGCAGGTTGGCGGCGTTGAAGCCCATCTGGTCGCGAAAGCCGCCGTAGCCCACGCTGCCGCCGTCGGTCAGGTTGCTGGCGCTGGCGCTGAGGCGGGCCATCAGCTCGGCGGCCGTCGTCACGCCGGCCCTGTCGATCTCGGCGCGCGTGACGACCTGCACCGGCAGCGCGGTCTCGCCCTCGATGCGCTTGATGGCCGTACCGGTGACCTCCACCCGTTCGAGCTGGCTCTGGGCCTGGGCAGCGAAGCTCAGTGCGAGCAGCGTCGCTGCGGCGGCCAGGCGGGTGGGGCAGGGCGATTTCATCGGCGCATCTCCAGGCTGTGATGCGTGGCAGTCTAGGCATGGTGGCGTCAGCCGCTGGTCGCCAGTCGTGGGGAACGTATCGTCCGCGCCACGCCGTGGCTTCCTGACGGGCTCAGGCGCTCTGTCATCATGTGCGCTCTGACCAAGGAGGGTTGAGCGCATGAGGTGGTCTTGGATCTGGGGCGGGCTGGCGACGCTGGCAATGGCCATGGGCGCGCAGGCGGCGCAGCCGACAACGGTGGCGCCCCCGGCGGCGCAGTCTCAGCGGGCCCAGCAGCGCGCGATCACCCCAGCCCCGCGCAACCTGGCGCCCAAGCCGGCGGCCCCGGCACCACAGGTGGACGCGGAGCCGCCCATCCGCGGCTATGCCGTGCCCATAGGCGGCGCGCTGAAGGCCGACAACGAGGAGGTCTGGCAGCGCATCGTGCAGCTGGCCGGCGGCAAGGGCGCACGCTTCGTCGTTTTCGGCACCGCCAGCGAGGATCCCGAAGCCAGCGCCAAGCAGGTGGTGGACCTGCTGCAGCGCCGCGGCGCCGTCGCCGAGGCCCTGCCGGTGGCACCCAAGTTCTCGTGGGTGGACCTGAACAAGGTCGTGCGCGACCCGGCGCTGATCGCCAAGGTCAAGGCGGCCAAGGGCGTGTTCTTCACCGGCGGGCTGCAGGAGCGCATCGTCGACGTGCTGCAGCCGGGCGGCCAGAGCACGCCCATGCTGGAGGCGATCTGGGACGTCTACCGCAAGGGCGGCGTGGTGGCCGGCACCTCGGCCGGCGCGGCCATCATGAGCACCATCATGTTCCGCGACGCGCCCAGCGTCATGAACGTGCTGAAGGGCCGTTTCGCCGATGGCAAGCAGGTGGACCGCGGGTTGGGCTTCGTCGGCCCGCACCTGTTCGTGGACCAGCACTTCCTGAAGCGCGGCCGCTTCGGCCGCATGATCCCGGTGATGATGGCCAAGGGCTACAAGCTGGGCCTGGGCGTGGACGAGAACACCGCGGCCATCATCCGTGGCGACGAGATCGAGGTCATCGGCGACCGCGGCTGCCTCATCGTGGACCTGAGCGAGGCGCAGCAGGACACCAGCCTGGGCGCCTTCAACGTGCAGGGCGCGCGGCTGTCCTACCTCGAGCATGGCGACCGCTACCACCTGCAGGCGCGCACGACCACGCCGTCGGCGCCCAAGCTGCGCGGCGACGTGCACGACGCCGAGTCGCCCAACTTCAAGCCCTACTACACGGACGACGTCTTCAATCTGGACATGCTGGGCGACTCGACCATCTCCAACGCGATGAGCCGCCTGATCGACAGCGTGCGCAAGGAGATCAAGGGCCTGGCTTTCGACGTGCTGCCGCGCCCCAACGACCCGCTGGCCGAGCTGGGCTTCCTGTTCCGCGTCTACAAGGGGTCCGACTCCATGGGCTGGAGCACCGAGGAGTTCGGCGGCGAGCAATTCACGGTGACCAACCTCTACCTGGACATCACGCCGGTGCGCCTGCCCATGCCGCTGTACGGTGGCTGGACGCCGCCGCGCGTGCCGGCCGCGGCGGCCCCCGCGCCGGCGGCGTCATCGCCACAGCCTCGCACGGGCTCCTAGCGACCTGTCACAAGGCTTGCATATCCCCGGGCCGCTCCGCTTGTCCGTGAGCGCGCCGGCCTGCCAAGATGCTGCCCTTGTGAAATCTCCTGCTGCCGGGTCCTGAGGCCCGGCCTCCTTGCGCATCTTGCAGACTTCGATCCCGACCGGCACCGTCATCGTCATCGGCGGCGCCCTGAAAGCCGACAGCGCCGTGGTCTGGCAGCGCCTCGTCGACGAGGCCGGGGGCGCCGGGGCCCGCGTGGCCGTGTTCCCGACGGCCGCCTACGAACCCGAGCGCATCGGCGCACAGATCGTCGCGGCACTGGAGCGCTGCGGCGCCCGGGCCGAGCTGGTGCCCATCGCGGCGCACCTGCAAGGCGTGGATCTGCAGGCCGCGCTGCACGACCCGGCGCTGATTGCCCGCGTCGCGGCCTCGCAGGCCGTGTTCTTCTCGGGCGGTGCGCAGGAATACATCGTCGACACGCTGCAGCCCGGCGGCGCCCCGACCGCGATGCTGGGCGCGATTCGCGCCGTGTTCGAGGCCGGCGGCGTCATCGCCGGCACCAGCGCCGGCGCGGCCGTCATGAGCCGCTGGATGTTCCGCGACGCGATGGACAACCTGGCCGTGCTGAAGGGCCAGTGGCGGGCTGGCCGCGAGTACGACAGCGGCCTGGGTTTCGTGGATGCCGATCTGCTGATCGACCAGCACTTCCTGAAGCGCGGCCGCATCGGCCGCCTGCTGCCGGCGCTGCAGCGCCTGGGTTGCCGCCTGGGGCTGGGTGTGGACGAGAACGCCGCCGTGGTCATCCGCGGCACGCGGCTGGAAGTCATCGGCGGCAGCGGCGCCGTGCTGGTGGACCTGGGCGCGGCGACCCGCGATCCGGCGCTGCCGGCCTTCAACCTGGCCGGCGCCCGGCTGTCCTACCTCGACAACGGCGACAGCCACGACCTTGCCAGCGGCGAGACTACGCCGTCCCCGCGCAAGGGGCGGCGCATCGACCCGACGGCGCCGGGCTTCGTGCCCGGCCAGCAGGTCGAGCGCTATTTCCTCGACATGCTGGGCGACGGCTGCGTGCGCGCCGCGTTGCAGCAGCTGCTGGATGGGCCGTCCGACGAGGTCGGCGGCCTGGCCTACCGGGCCCGCCCGCAGGCCGACGATCCGGCGCCCGAGCTGGGTTTCGAGTTCCGCCTGCGGCGCGGCCCCGGCTTCGTCGGCTGGCTGGGCGAGGGCGACTGCACCGTGCTGGGCGCGCGCCTGGACGTGGTGCCGGTGCGGGTGGCCATGCCCTTGTTCACGCCGCTGGTCGCCGCGCCCGTGATCGAATCGACCCCATCACCTTGATGAAGGAGACATCATGAAGAAGATCATCCTGGGCCTCGGCGCTGCCCTGCTGGCCGGGGCCGTACAGGCCACCGACGTGGGGGTGTCCATCCAGGTCGGCCAGCCCGGCTTCTACGGCCGCATCGACATCGGCAACACGGCGCCACCGCCGGTCATCGTCGCGCAGCCGGTCTGGGTGCAGCGCCGGCCCGTGAACGTGGAGCCGGTCTACATGCGCATCCCGCCGGGCCACCAGAAGAACTGGGCCAAGCACTGCGCCCGCTACAACGCCTGCGGCGTGCCGGTCTATTTCGTGCGCGAGGACTGGTACCAGGAGCGCTACAGCGGCCAGGACCACAGGCACGGCCCCAAGGGGCACGACAAGGAGCATGGCAAGGGCAAAGGGCATGGCAAGGGCAAGGGGCATGACTGAGCCCGCGCACAATCTTGCTCATGGCTGAACCCGAATCCCGACCCGAAGGCTTCCAACGCGTCAGCGCCGCGCTCGCGGCGCTGGCCCATCCCCACCCCCCGCTGTGGCTGGACGTCGCGGCCCGCACGGCCCAGGAGGCCGCCGACGCGCTGGGCGTCACGCTGGGCCAGATCGCCAAGTCCGTCGTGTTCCGCCGCAAGGCCGACGACGCGGCGGTGCTGGTCATCACCTCGGGCGACAAGCGCGTGGACGAGGCCAAGCTCAAGCCCCACACGGGCGCGCTGGGCCGCGCCGATGCCGACTTCGTGAAGGCCCGCACGGGCTTCTCCATCGGCGGCGTGTCGCCGGCCGGGTTCGCGCCGGCCGACGGGGCGGCGCTGCCCCAGCTGTTCATCGACCGCGAGCTGTTCCGCTTCGACATCATCTGGGCCGCGGCCGGCCACCCCAACGGCGTGTTCAAGCTGACGCCCGCTCAACTGGAGACGCTGACCGGCGCGCCGGTCATCGACGTGGTGCAGTCGTGAAGGCCGTCGTGCCTCCGCAGGACCAGCGCCGCGCTGCCCCAAGCGGGCCTGCCATCCCCTCGGGGGATCGCCCGACGTACCCGACGGGCGAGGGGCCCAAATCCCCCTGTGTGAACGTCTGCCAGATGGACGCGGCCAGCGGCTGGTGCCGGGGCTGTGCGCGCAGCATCGACGAGATCGCCGGCTGGGGCGGGGCGCCGGCGGACCTGCAGCGCCACGTGCTGGAGCAATTGCCCGAACGTCGCGTGCAACTGCACCGCCACGGGCTGTGGCTGGGCCCGTGGCCCCTGACCGAGGAACAGGATCGATGAAGCGGCTGACCTTCTACTTCGACCCCATCTCGCCCTACGCGGCGCTGGGCTTCGAGGCCTTGCCCGAGGTGCTGGCCGGCCACAGCGTGGAGGTGGTCTACCGCCCCATCCTGTTCGCGGCGCTGCTGCAGGCGCTGGGGCAGAAGGGGCCGGCCGAGATCGAGGTCAAGCGGCGCTGGACCTTCCGCCAGGTGGCCTGGCTGGCGCACCGCCAGGGCGTGGTGCTGGATGCACCGGCCCAGCACCCGTTCAACCCGCTGCCGCTGCTGCGCCTGGCCTGGGCCTGCGCGGCGCCCGAGGGCCAGCCGGGGGACACGCCGGGACGCTGGGTCGTGGAGCAGCTGTTCCACCATGTCTGGCGTGCGGCCGGCGCGGATGCCGGCGACCCGGGCCGGCTGGCCGAGCTGACGGCCCGCCTGGCGCCCGCGCAGGGCCCGGCCGGCGAGGCCGTCAAGCAGCGCCTGCGCAGCGAGACCGAGGCCGCGCTGGCGCTGGGCGTGTTCGGCGTACCCACCGTCGAGTGCGACGGCCGCTTGTTCTGGGGCCAGGACGCGCTGCCCATGCTGCGCGCCGCGCTCGACGGCGACCCGTGGTTCCGCAGCGGCGCCTGGGAAGACGCTGCGCGGCCTCGGCCCGGCCTCGCGCGCCGGCATTGATCCGGCTCACATCCAGACTCGGGACTTACCCGCGACGGTCCTTGATTCCCGCATTGAGAAACGAAACCTCCGGGTTGCTGCGGAGTTTGTCAGCCTCGATTCAGACTGGCGTCAGAACACGGTCAGAGGCGCTGTGAATAGTCCGCCCGCAAGGGAAGGCCCATCCTGGGACGGCCCGACAACAGACGGAGACTTTTCATGGCAACTGCAGCAGCTTCCGCCGCGGCGCCGATGACCAAAGAGGAAAAGAAGGTCATCTTCGCTTCCTCCCTCGGCACGGTGTTCGAGTGGTACGACTTCTATCTCTACGGATCGCTGGCGGCCATCATCGCCAAGCAGTTCTTTGCCGGCCTGGAGCCCGGCGCCGCGTTCATCGCTTCGCTGATGGCCTTCGCCGCCGGCTTCATCGTGCGCCCCTTCGGCGCGCTGGTGTTCGGCCGCCTGGGCGACATGATCGGCCGCAAGTACACCTTCCTGGTGACCATCCTGATCATGGGCCTGTCGACCTTCATCGTCGGCATCCTGCCCACCTACGCCACCATCGGCGCTGCCGCTCCGGTCATCCTCATCATCCTGCGCCTGCTGCAAGGCCTGGCACTGGGCGGTGAATACGGCGGTGCAGCCACCTACGTGGCCGAGCACGCACCGCACGGCAAGCGCGGCGCCTACACGTCGTGGATCCAGACCACGGCGACGCTGGGGCTGTTCCTGTCGCTGATGGTCATCCTGGGCGTGCGCACCTCGCTGGGCGAGAAGGAGTTCGGCGAGTGGGGCTGGCGCATCCCGTTCATCGTCTCCATCCTGCTGCTGGGCATCTCGGTGTGGATTCGTCTGTCCATGAACGAGTCGCCGGCCTTCCAGAAGATGAAGTCGGAAGGCAAGACCTCCAAGGCGCCGCTGTCCGAGTCCTTCGGCCAGTGGAAGAACCTGAAGATCGTGCTGCTGGCGCTGTTCGGCCTGGTCGCCGGTCAGGGCGTGGTCTGGTACACGGGCCAGTTCTACGCGCTGTTCTTCCTGACCTCGGTGCTGAAGGTCGAGGCCTCCTCGGCCAATATCTGGATCGCCATCTCGCTGATCCTGGGCACGCCCTTCTTCGTCATCTTCGGCACGCTGTCGGACAAGATCGGCCGCAAGCCCATCATCATGGCCGGCCTGATCCTGGCGGCCGTCACCTACTTCCCGCTGTTCAAGGCGCTGACCGCCGCGGCCAACCCTGACCTGGCTCGTGCGCAGGAGACCTCCAAGGTCACACTGAGCACGAACCTGGCCAGCTGCTCCTTCCAGGGCAGCCCGATTGCCCGTGAAGTGGACTTCACCAGCGCCTGCGACATCGCCAAGCGCGCCCTGGCGGGCTCGTCGGCCAGTTCCGAGACCGTCGAGGCCCCTGCCGGTGCGCCGACCGTGGTCAAGGTGGGTGACAAGGAAATCGCCGTCCCGACCGCCAGCAAGCTGACCGAGCACAAGTTCGACGAAGCCTCCACCAAGGCCATCGCCGCCTTCAAGAAGGATCTGGGCGACGCGATGAAGGCCGCCGGGTACCCGGCCAAGGCTGACATGGCCAAGGCCAACGTGCCCATGGTCATCGGCATCCTGTTCGTGCTGGTTCTGTACGTGACGATGGTCTACGGCCCGATCGCCGCCATGCTGGTGGAGCTGTTCCCGACCCGCATCCGCTACACCTCGATGAGCCTGCCGTACCACATCGGCAACGGCTGGTTCGGCGGCATGCTGCCCTCCATCACGTTCGCGATGGTGGCTCAGAACGGCAACATCTACCACGGCCTCTGGTACCCCATCGTCATCGCCGTGATGAGCTTCGTCATCGGCCTGCTGTTCGTCCGCGAGACCAAGGACGTGGACATCTACGCCAAGGACTGAGCGACAGTCCAGTCGCCCCGGGCCTGATCCGGGGCTTCCTGCAAGGCCGGCTCCCATGCCGGCCTTTTTCATTGGTGCGGGCCTTGTCGTCGGCATGGCGCCCTGCGACCATGCGCGCCGATGACCGAACCCCAAGTTCCCCCCGAACCCAGCGCCCGCGAGCAGCGACGCCTGCAGATGGCCGACATCGCCCGGCTGGCCGGCGTGTCGGTGTCCACCGTGTCGCGGGCGCTCAACGGCAGCGAGCTGATCAATGCCGAGACGCGTCAGCGCATCGCCGATCTGGCGCGCTCGCTGAACTATTCGATCAACCTCGGCGCGCGCAACCTGCGGCTGCAGGAGAACAAGACCGTGGCCGTGGTGGTGCCCTACGACCGCCAGTCGCGCCAGCACATCTCGGACCCGTTCTTCCTGTCCATCGTCGGCTCCATCGCCGACGCGCTGACCGACCGCGGCTACGACATGCTGCTGTCGCGCGTGGATGCCGAGCACCTGGATCTGGCGGCGGGCTGGTTCGATTCCGGCAAGGCCATCGGCGTCATCCTCATCGGCCAGTGGCGGCACCACGACCAGCTCAACGAGATGGCCGCGCGCAAGCTGCCGCTGGTGGTGTGGGGTGGCGAGCTGCCCCAGCAGCTGTACGCCAGCGTGGGCGGCGACAACGTGCTGGGCGGCACGCTGGCTGCGCGCCATTTGCTGCAGTCGGGCCGGCGTCGCATCGCCTTCGTCGGCGATGCGCAGCTGCCCGAGGTGTGGCTGCGCCGCCAGGGCTATGCGCAGGCGCTGCGCGAGGCCGGCCTCGCGGTGGACCCCGCGCTGGAGGTGGCCGCGCCGTTCGAGCCCGGCGTGGCGGCCGGCGTGCTGCAGCACTTCTGCGCGACGCGGCAGGACTTCGATGCCGTCGTCTGCTGCAGCGACGTGCTGGCGCTGCTGACCATCCAGGCGCTGCGCGCCGCCGGCCGCAGCGTGCCGGGCGACGTGGCCGTCACCGGCTATGACGACATGGCGCTGGCCGCCTACTGCGACCCGCCGCTGACGACCGTGCACCAGCCGGTGGCCGAGGCCGGCGCCGAGCTGGTGGAGGTGTTGCTGGCGCAGATGCGCGGCGAGCGCACCGGGCCGCGCACGCTGCCGGTCTACCTGAAGCTGCGCGCCAGCGCACCCGACGCCGCACGCTGATCGCGGGCGCAGGGCGCGACCGTGTCGCACCGGATTTCGGCCGCTTCTGAGAACGTTCTCAAAAGGCAGTCGATGAACGATTAGCTTTACCAACAAATACGCGTTTCTACTGAAATGCAATCGATTGCAAATTGACGGATGGCCGCGCAGAATGCCGGCACGGTTCGGCGCTGGGCAACGGCGCCGGACCCACGCGCCCACAGAAGGCGCCCAAACACCGCCCACCAGGAGACAAGCATGACCCGCCCCATCCCGTCCGCCAGCCGCGCCGGCCGCCGTCCCTCGCTCCAGCCGCTGTCGGCCGCCGTCGCGCTGGCCTTGCTGGCCACCGCCGCCCAGGCCCAGCAGGCCGCCGAGCCCGCACCCGCCGCCGACGGCCTCAAGCTCGACGCGGTCGTCGTCACCGGCAGCTCGACGGCCAAGTCCAAGATGCGCTCCAGCGTGGCCATCTCCTCCATCGAGAGCGACAGCGTCGGCGCCGTCACCGCGGCCAGCTCGACGGACCTGCTGCGCGGCGTGCCCGGCATCCGCGCCGAAGCCAGCGGTGGCGAGTCCAACGCCAACGTGGCCGTGCGCGGCATCCCGGTCTCGGCCGGGGGCGCGCGCTACATCCAGTTCCAGGAGGACGGCCTGCCCGTGCTGCAGTTCGGTGACATCGCCTTCGCCACGCCCGACACCTGGATGCGCGCCGATGCGGGCTTCGAGCGCCTGGAAGTCGTGCGCGGCGGCTCGGCCGCACTGCTGGCCACCGGCGCGCCGGGCGGCATCATCAACTTCATCAGCAAGACCGGCCTGGAGCCCGGCGGCACGCTGCAGCTGACCCAGGGCCTGGACTTCGACCAGACCCGGCTGGACTTCGGTTACGGCGGCCGGCTGGCCCCCAAGACGCGCTTCTTCGTCGGCGGCTTCTACCGCGTGGGCGACGGCGGTCGCAAGGGCGCCGACGGCGTGGAGAACGGCGGCCAGGTGCGCGCCAACGTGACCTTCGAGCTGGAGGGCAAGAGCTATGTGCGCCTCAGCGCCAAGCACCTGGACGACCACAGCCCCACCTTCATGCCCACGCCGGTGCGTTACGTCAACGGCAGCATCCAGGAGATCCCCGGACTGGACCCGCGCCGCGCCGCCTTCTACGACGCCAACTGGCCGCTGGACAACACGCTGGCCAACAACAACGGCCGCAGCACCAGCAGCATCCGCGACGGCCTGGCCGCCAAGAGCGATGCCTTCGGCGTCGAGATGGACCTGGACGCCGGCGGCGGCTTCCGGCTGCAGAACAAGTTCTCGTGGAGCAAGAACTCGGGCCGCTTCGTCGGCATCTTCCCTGGAGACGACGTGGCCGCCGCGCCGGCCGGCACGACCATCGCCAGCGGCGCGGACGCCGGCAAGGCCTACACCGGCAACAAGTTCACCGCCGTCATCTTCAACACGCAGGTGGACAACGCCGGCCTGATGGCCAACGACCTGAAGTTCTCGCGCGATTTCGGCCTGGGCGGCGGCGCGCGGCTCAGCGCTGTCGCCGGCCTCTACACCTCGGTGCAGAAGCTGGACCTGACGTGGAACTTCAACCAGTACTCGCTGTCCGCCGACGAGCACGGCGCCCGCCTGCTGAACGTGCCCGGCGTCGTCAACGGCACGCCCGGCTTCGGCGGCTGCTGCAGCAACACGCAGGACAGCAAGTACACGACCACCGCGCCCTACCTGGTGCTGAACTACGAATCGGGCCCGCTGTCCGCTGACATCGGCCTGCGCCGCGACAACCAGAAGGCCAGCGGCAGCTACTACCAGTCCAACGCGGGCCTGAGCTACGACCTGAGCAAGCCCAACGCCATCGACTATCGCCTAGGCCGCACGTCCTACTCGCTGGGCGGCAACTACGCGCTGAGCAAGGACCTCTCCGTCTTCGCCCGCTACTCCGATGGCGCCGCCTACAACGCCGACCGCATCACCTTCTTCAACAACCCCAACCTCGTCAACGGCACGAGCCCGACCATCCCGACCAACAAGGTCCGCCAGGCCGAGGCCGGCATCAAGATCCGCGGCAACGGCATGAGCCTGTTCGCCACGCTGTTCCACGCCAAGACCGACGAGGTCAACGTGGACGTGACCACGCAGCCCATCGTCGCCAAGGCCAACCGCTACCGCAGCAACGGCCTGGAGCTGGAAGGCTCGGCCCGCTTCGGCATCGTCAACCTGCTGGGCGGCCTGACCTACACGGACGCCAAGCAGTCCGACGGCCGCGCGCCCAAGCGCCAGGCCAAGGTGGTGTACCAGCTTACGCCCACCGTCATCGTCAACGACGCGCTGAGCTTCGGCGTCGGCATCGTCGGCACCACCAAGAGCCAGGACGACGGCCCCACCGGCCCGCTGACCATCACGCTGCCGGCCTACACGGTGGTCAACGCCTTCGCCAGCTACGCATTCACCGACAAGCTCATGCTCTCGCTGGCCGCCAACAACCTGTTCAACGAGCTGGCCTACACCGAGAGCAACGACGGCCGCGGCGCCGCGCGGGCCTACACCGGCCGCACCGTCAAGGCCTCCCTGCGCTACAGCTTCTGATGGCGCCCGTCCTCGTCATCGGCGAAGCCCTCGTGGACGAGTTCCACGACGGCGCGGTGGCCGGCGGCGCGCCGTTCAACGTCGCGCGCTCGCTGGCGGGCCTGGGCGTGCCGGTGCGCTTCGTCAGCCGCATCGGCGCCGACGACGCGGCCGGCCGCCTGGTGCTGGACAGCGCCGCCCGTTTTGGCCTCGCGGTGGACGGCATCCAGCGCGATGCCGCCCACGCCACCGGCCGCGTCAGCGTGCACGAAGGCGAGGGCGGCAGCCACCGCTTCGAGATCCACGCCGATGCGGCCTGGGACCACCTGGCGCCGCCCGCCGCGGCCGATGCCGGGCTGGTCTACTTCGGCAGCCTGATGCAGCGGCACATGGTCTCGCGTGCGGCGCTGCGGGCGGTGCTCAAGCGCGCCCGGGTGCCCCGCCTGCTGGACCTCAACCTGCGCCCCGGCACCGACACGCCCGGCCTCGCCGCCGAGTCGCTGATGCTCGCCGACCGGGTCAAGATCAACGAGGACGAGCTGGAACGCCTGCTGGCCTGGTTCGAGCCCACGTTGCCCGCGTTGATGGCCCGCTTCGCACTGCAGGAGCTGCTCGTCACGCGCGGTGCGGCCGGCTACGCGCTGTACGGCGAGGACGGCCAGCTGCTTGTGGCTGGCGACGGCGTGGCCCAGCCCGATTTTGTGGACAGCGTCGGTGCGGGCGACAGCTTCACCGCCATGCTGCTGGCCGGGCACGCGCTGCGCCGCGACCGCGCCGCCACGCTGCAGCTGGCCAACCGCTATGCCGCGATGATCTGCGGCGTGCGCGGCCCGCTGCCGGACGACCCCGCCGCGCTGCGGCCCTGGCGTGAGGCGTTGCACGCGCTGCCCGCGGAGGATTGAGCATGCACAAGCCCCACCTGTCGTTCTCGCAGATCCTGAACATGAATGTCGGCTTCCTCGGCATCCAGTTCAGCTTCGGCCTGCAGCAGGCCAATATGAGCCCGATCTACCAGATGCTGGGCGCGGACGGCAAGAGCCTGCCCTACCTCTGGCTGGCCGGCCCCATCACCGGCCTGCTGGTGCAGCCCATCGTCGGCGCGATGAGCGACCGCACGACGCATCGCTGGGGCCGTCGCACGCCGTACTTCCTGATCGGCGCGCTGCTGTGTTCCCTTGGCCTGCTCGTCATGCCGTTCAGCCCCGCGCTGTGGTTCGCCGCCGGCCTGCTGTGGATCCTGGACGCGGCCAACAACGTGACCATGGAGCCCTACCGCGCCTACGTCAGCGACCGGCTGCGCGAGGAGCAGCATGCGGCTGGCTTCCTGACGCAGGCCTCGTTCACGGGCCTGGCGCAGACGCTGGCCTACCTCACGCCCAGCCTGCTGGTGTTCTTCGGCATGAACAAGGACGCGCTGGGCGCCAACGGCATCCCGGTCGTGACGACACTGGCCTTCGTGCTGGGCGCGCTGCTGTCGTTCACCACCGTCTGGTGGTCCGTGCGCAAGGTGCCCGAGCTGCCGCTGCCGGCTGAGGAACTGGCCCGGCTGCGCGCGCTACCGCGTGGATTCGGCCCGGCGCTGGCCGAGATCTGGAGTGCCGTGCGCGAGATGCCGCCCACGATGCGGCGGCTGTGGTGGATGGCGCTGTTCCAGTGGTACGGAATGATGTGCTACTGGATCTACATCGTGCCCACGCTGGCCGCCACGGTCTTCGGCACCGACGATCCGCACAGCGCAGGCTTCCGCGACGCCGCTCTGTTGAACGGCCAGGTCGGTGGCTTCTACAACGCGGTTGCCTTTGTCGCCGCCTTCGCGATGGTGCCTTTCACGAAGTGGCTGGGCGCGAAATGGGTGCATGCCTTCGCGCTGGCCTGCGCCGCCGCCGGCATGTGGGCGCTGCCGGGAATCCGCAGCGAGGGCTGGCTGCTGTTCCTGCCCATGGTGGGCATCGGCCTGGCCTGGGGCTCCATCATGGGCAACCCCTATGTGCTGCTGGCCGGCAGCATCCCACCCGAGCGGGCCGGGGTCTACATGGGCATCTTCAACATGTTCATCGTCATCCCCATGCTGATCCAGGCCGTCACGTTGCCGCTGTTCTACGACAGCCTGCTGGGCGGTCGCCCCGAGAACGTCATCCGCCTGGCCGGGGTGCTGCTGGCGCTCGCTGCGCTGTGCGTGCTGGCCGTCAAGACTCCGAAGGCTTCATCATGAAGAACCAAGTCCAACTCATCACCTACGTGGACCGTCTGGGCGGCCAGCGCCACGGCGCCGACCTGGCGCGGCTGCAGCAACTGCTGACCGCCCCCGGCTCGCCGCTGGCCGGCGTGTTCGGTGGCGTGCACCTGCTGCCGTTCTTCCACGCCATCGACGGCGCCGACGCCGGCTTCGACCCCATCGATCACACGCAGGTCGACCCGCGCTTGGGGCGATGGGGCGACATCAAGGCGCTGACCGAGGAGCTGGACGTGATGGCCGACGTCATCGTCAACCACATGTCGGCCGAGTCGCCGCAGTTCCTCGACTACTCCGAGAAGGGCGAGGCCTCGGCCTATGCGGGCCTGTTCCTGACGCTGGACGCGGTGTTCCCGAGCGGTGCCACCGAGCGGGACCTGCTGGCCGTCTACCGGCCGCGCCCCGGGCTGCCGCTGACCTACGCGACCTTGCGCAACGGCGAGCGCCGCATCCTGTGGACGAGCTTCACCGCCGCGCAGATCGACATCGCCGTGCACCACCCGCAGGGCCGGGCCTACCTCACCAGCATCCTGCGCACCTTTGCCGACAACGGCATCCGCATGGTGCGGCTGGACGCCGTCGGCTACGCGATCAAGAAGGCCGGCGCGAGCTGCTTCATGATGCCGGAGACCTTCGACTTCATCGCCGAGTTCGCCGCCGAGGCGCGGGCGCTGGGCATCGAAGTGCTGGTGGAGATCCACTCCTACTTCCAGCGCCAGATCGAGATCGCGGCCCAGGTCGATTGGGTCTACGACTTCGCGCTGCCGCCGCTGGTGCTGCACGCATTCGCGTTCAGGACCGCCGCGGCGCTGAAGCGCTGGATAGCGATCCGCCCGACCAATGCGCTGACCGTGCTCGACACGCATGACGGCATCGGCATCATCGACATCGGCGCCGATGCCGGCGACCGCGAGGCACACCCCGGCTTGGTGCCGCCCGACGAGCTGGACGCGCTGGTCGATCGCATCCACGCGGCCAGCCAGGGCCAGAGCCGCCAGGCCACCGGCGCCGCGGCCAGCAACCTCGATCTCTACCAGGTCAACTGCACCTTCTTCGACGCGATGGGCCGCGACGAGACGGCCTATCTGCTGGCCCGCGCGCTGCAGTTCTTCCTGCCCGGCGTGCCGCAGGTCTACTACGTGGGCCTGCTTGCGGGCCACAACGACATGGACCTGCTGGCGCGCACGCAGGTCGGCCGCGACATCAACCGCCATTACTACGACACCGCCGAGATCGCCCGCGACTGCGAGCGGCCGGTGGTGCGCCGCCTCATCGAGCTGATCCGGCTGCGCAATACGCACCCGGCCTTCGGCGGCCAGTTCAGCGTCCTGCCGGGACCCGACGACGAACTGCACCTGCGCTGGCAGCACGGCACGGAATGGGCGGCGCTGCGGGTGAACTTCGCCAGCGGCAGCCATGAGCTCGGCTACAGCCACCAGGGCGTCAGCGAGGTCTTTGCCTTCAGTTGAGCGTCAGGCTCGGCCTCCACAATCGCGGTCTTCTAGATACGGAGACCCCGAGCATGTGGAAATTGATCGTCGGCTTCATCGCCTTCGCCGCCCTGGCGCTTTACATCCTGACCAAGAGCGGCGGCAACATCGACCTGAGCGGTGAGTCGCACGGCATCAGCGTTCCGCATGAGCCGGCATCGGCCACGTCCGATGCCGCCTCCGCGGCGGTCGCAGCGCCCGTCGAGGCGGCGTCGGTACCGGCCTCGGGCGCTTCGCAGTAAGCCTTCATCGCGGGCCGGTTTCCCCGGCCCGCTGCGGCGCCACCAACGGCAGCCGCATCAGCATCTGCGTGCCCTGGCCGGGCGTCGAGCGCACCTCGATCTGCCCGCCCAGCACATTGGTCACGATGCTGTGCACGATGTGCATGCCCAGGCCCGAGCCGCCGGTGCCGAGCTTGGTCGTGAAGAAGGGGTCGAAGATGCGCCGCCGCACCGACTCGTCCATGCCGCGGCCGTCGTCGATGACGCTCAGCTCGGCCTCCGCCTCACCAATGCGTTCGCAATGCACCTTCACGTGGCCGCGCTCCACGCCCTCGAAGCCGTGCAGCAGCGCGTTCATCAGCAGGTTGGTCAGCACCTGGCCCAGCGCGCCGGGGTAGCTGTTCATCGTTAGCCCGTGGCACAGGTCGGTCTCGATGACGTGGGGCGTGTGCTTGAAGCTGGGCTCCACCATCACCAGCACGTCCTCCACCACCTTGCCGAGGTCGAAGTCGCGCCGCAGGTCGGCGGTCTGGTCGATGGCCACCTGCTTGAAGTCGCGCACCAGGTCGGCCGCCTTCTGCACGTTGCGCTGCAGGATGTCCTGGCCGCGCCGCGTGTCGCGCGCCAGTTCCTCCAGCGTGCTGCGGCGCAGCTGCCCGCCGCCGCCGGCCAGCATGGCCTCCAGCTGCTTGTAGCGGTCCTCCAGCGCCGACACCACAGTCAGCGCGTTGCCCAGCGGCGTATTCAGCTCGTGCGCCACGCCCGCCACCAGCCGGCCCAGCGAGGCCAGCTTCTCGGACTCCACCAGCTCGCGCTGCGCCTTCTGCAGCGTGGCCAGCGCGTCGGACAGCTCGGCGTTGCTGGCGGTCAGCTCGGCGGTGCGCTGGGCTACCGTCTCTTCCAGATTCAGGTTGTGCTGGCGCAGCGCCTCGAAGGCGGACAGCAGCGCCTGGCGCATGCGCTCCATGGCCACACCCACGCGCGCGATCTCGTCGCCACCGCTGCTGACCTGCAGCGGCTGTTCCAGCCGGCCGGCGGCCAGCGCCTCGGCCGAGCCGGTCAGCTCCATCATGGGCCGCAGCACGTAGCGCTGCAGCACCCACAGGATCAGCACCAGCGACAGCGTCAGCGTCAGCCCGCTGCGCCACACGGTGCGCCAGATCTCGGCCTGCTTGGTCTCCAGCAGCGGCGCGGCACTCATGCGCACGGTCAGCTTGGCGATCTCGCGCCCGTCGCGCAGCACCGGACGGGTCTGGCTGAGCACCAGGTCGGGGTCGGTCTGCACACCCGCGCGCTGCTGTGACAGGAAGGGCGCGGTCGAGGCCGGCTCGACGACCTGCACGGACACGAAGCGCGGGTCGTCCATCTGCGCCTTGACCATGGGATCGGCCAGGTCGGGCGACACCTGCCAGACCGGCTCGGCCAGCGACAGCGCCATCACCTCGGTCGCGCGGGCCAGGTCGCGGCGCAGATCCTCCATCGCGGTGGCGCGGGTCTTCTGCACGTCGTACAGCAGCACGGCCGTGGTGGGCAGCAGCAGCCCCAGCAGCAGTGCCAGCACGACGGCGACGGTCAGCGAACTGCGCTGCCAGCCCAGCCAGGCGGGCTGGGCATGGGGCGGGCTGGCGGGCTGAGGCGGGGCGGGACGGTCCGGCATGTGGGGGCGCGTGGCGCAGCGAGTGTAGGCCCGTGAAAACCGGTCGAAATGCGCAAGCGCTGCCCGTTCGCCTCGGGTTTTTCCTGGGGCGCAGGGGCTGCTGGCGAGCGCGGCTCAGGCGCCAAAATCCGCCGCCAGAAAACTCGTCGCGCACCCGCGCGAGCGCGGAGGAAGAACAGTGAATCGTTGGGCAGGTCTGGCGGCATTGTTGGCCGCCTGTATGGGCATGAACGGCGCGCTCGCGCAGGGCGCGCTGCGGGTCGGCATGGTGGCCGGGTTCTCGGGGCCCGTGGCTGGCCTGGTGCAGGAGAGCGCCGACGGCGCGCGGCTGTACTTCGATGCGGTCAATGCGCAGGGCGGCATCCGCGGCCAGAACGTCGAGCTGGTCACGCAGGACGACCAGTACAACCCCGCCACCGCCGCGGCGCAGGCGAAGTCGCTGGCCAGCCAGGGCGTGCTGGCGCTGATGCTCAGCCGCGGCACGGAGCCGACCGCGGCCATGCTGCCGGTGCTGAAGGAAAACCGCCTGCCGCTGATCGCGCCAGCCACCGGGGCGGCCAGCCTGCGAGAGCCGGTGCAGCCCTTCGTCTACCACCTGCGCGCCAGCTACCAGGATGAGGCCGAGCGCGCCGTCAAGCACCTGGTCGGCATTGGCGTGAAGCGCATCACCATCGTGCAGGTCAACGACCCCTTCGGCACCGATGCCAGCAAGGGAGCGATCAAGGGCCTGGACGATTTGAAGCTGCGTGCGCTGTCCAACCTGCGCTTCGACCGCAACAAGCCCAATCTTGCGCCGACCATGCAGGCCATTGCCAAGGCCGGCATCGAGGCCGTCGTGCTGATCGGGCCGGGCTATGCGGTGGCCGAGGGGGTCAACGCGCTGCGCGCGGCGGGCTCCACGGCGCACGTGGCCACGCTGTCCAACAACGCCTCGCACGAATTCGTGAAGAGCCTGGGCGAGAACGCCCGTGGCGTCATCGTCACGCAGCTCTTCCCCTATGAGCGCTCCACGTCAAACCCGCTGGTGCGTGAGGCGCTGGGCCTGGCCAAGGCCGCCGGCCGCAGTGAGCTGACGCCCGCGCAGCTGGAAGGCTTCGCCGCGGCCAAGCTGGTCGTCGAGGCGTTGCGTCGCACCGGCAAGGACGTGGACCGCAACGCCCTGATCCGGGCGCTGGAGGGGCCGCGCATCGACGTGGGCGGCCTGCAGATCGGCTACAACGACAAGGAGCACAACGGCCTGGAGTTCACCGATGTGTCCATCATCGGGCCCGATGGAAAGTTCTGGCGGTGACGCTCTCGGCTGACCGGTAGCGCCGGGCCGGCGAGCGTCGCGCGATGATGCGGCGTGCTGTGCACGGCCGCATTTTCTTTTGGAGCGAGCGATGGATCTCGGATTGACTGGACGTTGGGCGCTGGTGTGCGCGGCGAGCAAGGGCTTGGGGCGTGGCTGCGCCGAGGCGCTGGTGGGCGAGGGCGTCAACGTCGTCGTCACGGCGCGCGGCGAGGCGGACCTGCTGGCCACCGTCGCGGCGCTGAAGGCGATGAACCCGGCCGTGGAGGTCAAGGCCGTCATCGGCGACATCGCGACGGCCGAGGGCCGCCAGGCGGCGCTGGCGGCCTGCCCGCAGGTGGACATCCTCATCAACAACGCGGGTGGCCCGCCACCGGGTGACTTCCGAGATTGGGAGCGCGAGCAGTGGATCGCGGCGCTGGACGCCAACATGCTGGCGCCCATCGAGCTGATCAAGGCCACCGTCGATGCGATGGCCGCGCGCGGCTTCGGGCGCGTCGTCAACATCACCTCGGGCGCGGTCAAGGCGCCCATCGACACGCTGGGCTTGTCCAACGGCGCGCGTTCGGGGCTGACCGGCTTCGTCGCCGGCGTGGCCCGCCAGCCGCGGCTGGCCGGCGCCAACGTGACGATCAACAACCTGCTGCCGGGCGCCTTCGACACCGACCGCCTGCGCAAGAACATGGCCGGCGCGGCGGCCAGATCGGGCCAGCCGCTGGATGAACTGCAGGCGAAGCGCCGCGCGGCCATTCCCGCGCAACGCTTCGGCACGGCCGCCGAGTTCGGCGCCATCTGCGCCATGCTGTGCAGCGCCCAAGCCGGCTACCTGACCGGGCAGAACATCCTGCTGGACGGCGGCAGCTACCCCGGGACGTTTTGAAGCCCCTCGCCCAGCCCCGCCCCGCTGAACGCGGGCGTGCCTGGTCGGCCCCCCGAGGGGACGGCGATGCTCGCGGCATTGAGCCGTTCGCACATCGCCAGCGCGGGCCGGCTTGGGAGCGGCCCGGCGCTCGGCCCGTAAGTCATGGACAACTGGTGGAGCTGAGATGCACTGGCTGAAACGTCTCTTTGGTGGCCTGCTCGTGCTTGTGCTGCTGCTGGCCCTGGGCCTGTGGCTGGCCTTGCGCGCCAGCCTGCCGCAGCTGGACGGCGAGCGCAGCCTCGCCGGCATGGCCGCGCCGGCCGAGGTGCAGCGCGACGAGCGCGGCTACGCCACCGTCACGGCCGAGAACCGGCTGGACCTGGCGCGCGCGCTGGGCTTCGTGCACGCGCAGGAGCGCTTCTTCCAGATGGACCTGATGCGGCGCAACGCGGCCGGCGAGCTGTCCGCGCTGGTGGGCGCCAAGGCGCTGCCGCTGGACAAGTCGCGCCGGCTGCACCGCTTCCGCCACCGCGCCGAGACCGGCCTGGCCGCGCTGCCGGCCGACGAGCGCGCGCTGCTGGAGGCCTATGCGGTGGGCGTCAACGCCGGCCTTGCAGCGCTGGGCAGCCGCCCGCCCGAGTACCTGCTGTTGCGCCAGCAGCCGCAGTCCTGGACGCCGGCCGACAGCGTGCTGGTGGCCTATGGCATGTACCTGGACCTGCAGGGCGCGCAGGGCCGCGACGACATCGCGATGGGGCTGCTGCACGATGCCGTGCCGGCCGACTGGTACGCCTTTCTGACCCAGCACAGCGCCGACTGGCAGGCTGCCATGGACGACAGCCGCGTCAGTGCCGTGCCGCTGCCCGCCGGCCCGCTGCCCGACGCGCTGCGCACGTTGAAGACCGCCTGCGCCGACTGTCGCCTGCAGGACGCGCGCGACCTGGGCAGCAACAACTTCGCCGTCGCCGCCGCGCGGGGTGTGGACGGCCGCGCCATCGTGGCCGACGACATGCATCTGGGCCTGCGCTCACCGGGTACCTGGTTCAAGGTGCGCATGACCTGGAAGGACGCCGCCGGTGACCGGGATGTCACCGGCGTCAGCCTGCCCGGCGCGCCGCTGGTGGTGGCCGGCAGCAATGGCCGTGTGGCCTGGGGCTTCACCAACACGACCTCCGACTGGGCCGACGTGGTGGTGCTGAAGCTCAACGCCGCCGGCACGCACTACCTGTCGGGCGGCGTCGAGAAGCCTTTGAAGCGAAGCGTCGAGCGCATCGAGGTGGCGGGCGAAGCGGCCGTGGAACATGAGGTGCTGGAGAGCGAATGGGGCCCTGTGCTGCCGCACAAGGCCGCCGCCGGCCGGGCCCATGCGCTGCGCTGGGTGGCGCACGACGGCGAGGGCATGAACCTGCGGCTGGTGCAGCTGGAGACCGCGGCGGACGTCGACGCCGCCGTGAAGCTGGCCGCCGGTACCGGCGTGCCGCACCAGAACCTGCTGGTGGCCGACAGCGCGGGCCGCATCGCGTGGACCGTCATCGGCGCGATTCCGAAGCGCGTCGGGGGTGAGGACATGGACCGCCCGCAGGACTGGAGCGACGGCCGCGCGCGCTGGCAGGGCTATCTGACTGCTGCCGAGCAGCCGCGCATCGTGGACCCCGCCGACGGCCGGCTGTGGACGGCCAACTCGCGCATGGTGGGCGGCGAGGCGATGAAGATCGTCGGCAACGGCGGCTGGGACCTGGGCGCCCGCGGCCAGCAGATCCGTGACGGCCTGCGCGCGCACGAGCGGCTGGACGAGGCCGGCCTGCACGCCATCCAGCTGGACCACCGCGCGCTGTTCCTGCAGCGCTGGCGCGCGCTGCTGCTGGAGCGGGTGCTGACGCCCGAGTTCGTCGCCGCCCACGGGCTGAGCGACTACCGCACCGAGGTCGAGAAGAGCGCCTATGCGGCCCGGCCGGACGCGGTGGGCTACCTGCTGGTGCGCGCGTTCCGCGAGCGGGCGCTGGAGCAGGTCTTTGCCCCGCTGGCCGCGCTGGTGGAGGCCCAGGGCCTGAAGGCGCGTGACCTGAAGCTCGTGCCCGAGACGCCGGGCTGGGCGCTGATCCAGGCCGCCCGGCCGGACACGCTGCCGGAGACCTACAAGACCTGGCCCGAACTGCTGCAGCGTGCGGTGCTGGACAGCCGCCGGCAGCTCATCGCCAAGCATGGCAGCCTGGCCGCTGCGACCTGGGGCGCCGACAACGGCACCGGCATGCGCCACCCGCTGAGCATGGCGCTGCCGGTGCTGTCCGGCTGGCTGGACCAGGCCAGCCAGGGCATGGCCGGCGACAGCCACATGCCGCGCGTGCACAACCACGGCCACGGCCAGAGCCAGCGCATGGTGGTGTCGCCGGGCCACGAGGAGAAGGGCCTGCTGGTCATCCCCGGTGGGCAGAGCGGCCACCCGATGTCACCCTACTATCAGGGCGACCACGCCACCTGGCTGGCCGGCGAGGCCTTGCCCTTTCTGCCCGGCCAGACGCGGTACCGGTTGGTGCTGCGCCCCTGATCCAAGCGACCCTGCTCGTGCGGGCTTGGGATGCGTCAGCGGGCGGGCACTGGGCACAATCACGGGTTCGCAAGATTTGGAGGAAAGCGATGCACAAGACACTTCCCACGCTGATGCTGGCCCTGCTGGCCGCGGCCACCGTCCAGGCGCAGGAGGCCGGCTCCACGGTCGAGAAATGCACCAAGAAAATGGGCGTACTGGCCGTCGCCGAGCCGCAGACCGGCTGGAATCACCTGTCGCACTACGGCCTGGGCTCGCCCGCCGCGCTGCTGCGCATGATGGTGCAGCAGTCCGGCTGCTTCGACGTGGTCGAGCGCGGCCAGGCCATGCAGAACATCCAGCAGGAGCGCGCGCTGGCCGCCGCTGGCGAGATGCGCCAGGAGTCCAACATCGGCAAGGGCCAGATGCAGGCGGCCGACTTCGTCATGACGCCCAACGTGCAGGTCGGCGCCAACACCAGCGGTGGCATCGGCGGCTTCCTGGGTGGCAAGCTGGGCGTGCTGGGTGCCATTGCCGGCGGTCTGAAGTTCAAGGACGCGTCCACCAGCCTTATGCTGGCCGACGTGCGCTCCAGCATCCAGGTCGCCGCGGCCGAGGGCAAGGCCAGCAAGATGGACTTCTCCATTGGTGGCTGGGGCTTTGGCGGCGGCGCGGTGGGTGGGCTGGGCGGCTACACCAGCACCGCCGAGGGCAAGCTCATCGCGGCCAGCTTTCTGGACAACTTCAACAAGATCGTGCTGGCCATCCGCGACCAGGAAAGCCTGATCCGCACGGGCAGCGCCTCCGGCGACGCCAATGCGGGCGCCTCGACCAAGGCCGGCGCGCCCGTCAACGCCGGGCAGATGTTCGTCGCCAAGATCGCCAACGTGAAGGTCTACGCCTCGGCCTCGCGCGACAGCAAGGTCGTCGCCACGCTGAACCGCAGCGACGAGCTGGTGGCCAGCGGCGAGGTCAAGGACGGCTTCATGCAGGTGGACGCCGCCAACTTCAGCGGCTGGGTGCAGCGCACACTGCTGATGCCCATCTCGCGCTGAGGTGAGCCCCTCGCCCGGCGCAACTTGCTGAACGCAGGTGCGCCAGTCGGTCCCCCGAGGGGACGGCGATGCTTGCGGCATTGAGCCGCAAGCACATCGCCAGACGGGCCGGCTTGGGAGCGGCCCGGCGCTCGGCCCGAATTGCAGTCATCACGGAGGGCTGACATGAGTTTCAAAGTTGCACTCGTCACCGGGGCCGGCTCCGGCATCGGCCGCTCGGTCGCCCGCGCGCTGGCCCGTGAGGGTTGGACGCTGGCGCTGCTGGGCCGCCGCGAGGCGGCGCTGCGCGAGACGCTGGCGGACTTGCAGCCTGGGGCGCTGCTTCTGCCCGCCGACGTGGCCGACGAGGCCCAGGTGGACGCCGCCTTCGCCACCCTGCAGCAGCGCTTCGGCCGGCTGGACCTGCTGTTCAACAACGCCGGCATCAGCGCCATCGGCGTGCCCATCGACGAACTGCCGGTGGCGCAGTGGCGGGCGGTGGTGGACACCAACCTGACCGGCAGCTTCCTGTGCGCCCGCGCGGCCTTCCGGCTGATGAAGGCGCAGCAGCCGCGCGGCGGCCGCATCATCAACAACGGCTCCATCTCGGCCCATGCGCCGCGGCCCAATTCGGCGCCCTACACGTCCACCAAGCATGCGATCACGGGCCTGACCAAGTCGCTGAGCCTGGACGGCCGTGCCTTCGACATCGCGGCCGGCCAGATCGACATCGGCAATGCCGCGACCGAGATGACCGAGAAGATGGCGCGCGGCATGCCGCAGGCGAATGGCCAGGTCGCGGTCGAGCCGCGCATGGACGTCGAGGACGTGGCCCGCGCCGTGGTCTACATGGCCGGCCTGCCGCTGTCGGCCAATGTGCAGACCCTGACGGTCATGGCGACGAACATGCCTTTTGTCGGGCGGGGCTGAGCCGTCCGACAATGCAGGCCATGCGCCTGTTCCGTTCGCTGATCCGCCTCGTCATCCTGCTTGCCGGAGCCCTCGTGGGTTTGGCCGTGTTCCTGTTCGCCGTGCTGGCCTTTGCGCTGTTCGTCGCCGTCAGCCTGCTTCGCGGCAAGAAGCCCAACCTGGCGTTCCGCATGAACCGCAATCCCTGGGCGCAGCGTCAGGCGCCGTCGGCGGAGGATGTCGTCGACATCGAGGCGCGCGAGGTCAAGGACTCGGCGCCCTTGCCCTTGCAGCCTCCCCGCCGCTGAGCGGCGGCGGCACCAGTTCCACCGCGCCGTACCAGGTTCGTGCCGACGCGCGGTTGTTGTCGCTGTCGGTCATGACCGCCATGGACGTCAGCGGCCCCGGCTCCTCGCCGAAGGCCAGGCGGAAGTCGGCCGCCAGGTCTCGGCGATGGTCGCGCCAGCGGTGCAGATGGCCCGGGCCGGAGTCCACCACGATCTTGCGGATGCGGTCGCTGCGCGGGTTGACGACCACGGTGCCCACCGGCAACTGGCTGTCCCAGACGTACATCAGCGTCGCATAGGGCGGCGCCTCGCCGGTGAGGGCCTGGGCCAGTTCGAACTTCATGCGCGTGCGCAGCGGCAGTTTGTCGGTGTCGCCGCCGAAGCCGAAGATGACACGCGCGACGGCGTCCTCGCGGTCGATGTCGGCCACGCTGGCGTCGGGGATCAGGCGCTGCGCCCACCACGAGAAGCTGACCTGGCCGACGCCGTCCAGCGCCGGGTCCAGACGCTTGCGCCAGATGCTGGCGGAGCGTTCGGACGCGGCCTCCAGCGCCGGTCGGCCGTCCTTCTCGGTCCAGCTGTAGCGGGTCGACTTCTTGCCGGGCAGGGCGAGTGACTGCCAGCCGTCCGCCGAAGGTGGCGGCGTGAGCTTGGGGCTGGCGCAGGCGGCCAGCAGGGCGGCGGCGCACAGCGTGAGGAGAGCGGTCTTCACCAGGTCTTGCGTTGCAGTTCTTCGAGGATTTCGCCGTAGATGCGGTATCGGCTGGCGCTGATCAAGCCCGCATCGACCGCCGCGCGCACGCCGCAGCCGGGTTCGTGAATATGTGAGCAGTTGGCGAAGCGGCAGTCGGCGTGTTCGCGCAGGTCGGGCATGAAGCGCCACAGGTCGGCTGCCGCGATCTGGCCCAGGCCGAACTGCTGGAAGCCGGGCGAGTCGATGAGCGCTGTGCTGCGCGTGTCGTCGGTCCAGTACCACTGCGTGGTGGTGGTCGTGTGGCGGCCGGAGTTCAGCGCCTGCGAGATCTCGCCGACCTGGGCCTGGGCGTCCTTCACCAGCAGGTTGATCAGCGTGCTCTTGCCCGTGCCGCTAGGGCCCAGCACGAAGCTGCGCTGTTCCTTCAGCCAGGGTTCCAGCGTGGCGCGAGAGCCCTCGCGGTCGGCCTTCAGCGCGACTTCGAACATCTTCAGCCCCATCGCGCGGTACGGCGCCAGCCGCTCGCGGGCGGTGTCGGTGCCGGGCAGGTCGGTCTTGTTCAGCGCGATGGCCATGCGGATGCCGGCCGACTCGGCGGCGATCAGCGCGCGCGCCAGCTGGCTCTCGCTGAACACCGGCTCCACGGCCACCAGCACCAGCATCTGGTCCAGGTTGGCGGCGAAGCTCTTGGTCTTCCACTCGTCCTGGCGGAACAGCAGGTTGCGGCGCGGTTCCACGGCCTCGATGACGCCCTCGTCGCCGGACTCGGCAAAGCGCACCTGGTCACCCACGACGGCATCACTCTTCTTGCCGCGCGGGTGGCAGACCAGGCGCTTGCCCTCCGCGTCCTCGACGATGTAGTGGCGGCCATGGCCGCGCACGACAAGTCCCAGGTCCAGCGCCTGGAACTTGCTCATGTACCGGACGCTTCCGGCAGCGCGCTGACCTGCGCTGCGCAGATGGCGTCGTTCAGCGTCAGCCCGCCGCGCGAGTGCGTGGTCCAGCTCACCGTGCAGGCGTCGTAGCCGACCAGCATCTCGGGGTGGTGGTCCTGCGCATGGGCGATCTCGGCGACCGCGTCGACAAAGGCCATGGTCTGGTAGTAGTTGTCGAAGCCGAAGCGGCGGCCGATGACGCGGCCTTCAGCATCGGGCAGCCAGCCGGGCAGGGCGGCCAGCACGCGGGCGCGCGTGTCGGCGTCCAGCAGCGGGGCCTTGGGGTCACATTGGGCGAGCAGCAAATCGTTCATGACGCGAGGGCGGCCAGGCGTTCAGCGGCTGGCGGGTGCGAGTAGTAGAAGCGCGCATACACCGGGTCGGGCGTCAGCGTGCCGGCATTGTCTTCGTGCAGCTTCAAGAGCGCCGAGGCGAGGTCCGCGCCGCTGGCCTGGGCGCGGGCGTAGGCGTCGGCCTGGAACTCGTCGCGGCGCGAGAAGTGGCTGGCCAGCGGCGTGACGAAGAAGCCGAACACCGGGCCGGCGAGCATGAACAGCAGCAGCGCCAGCGCATCGTTGGGCGCTGCGAGGTTGGGCTGCACGCCCAGGGCGAGATAGAAGGCCGGCTGTTGCGCCAGCCAGCCCAGCAGCGCCAGGCCGGCCAGGCTCATGACGAAGGCCAGCGCGATGCGCTTGGTGATGTGGCGGTGCTTGAAGTGGCCCAGCTCGTGCGCCAGCACGGCCTCCACCTCGCCGCCGTTGAGCTTGGACAGCAGCGTGTCGAAGAAGACGACGCGCTTGGCCGGGCCGAAGCCGCTGAAGTAGGCGTTGCCGTGGGCCGAGCGCCGGCTGCCGTCCATGACGAACAGGCCCTTGGCCGCAAAGCCGCAACGGGCCATCAGCCGCTCCACGCGCTCCTTCAGTGCAACATCGGCCAGCGGCTCGAACCTGTTGAACAGCGGTGCGATGACGCTGGGGTAGATGACCATGACCAGCAGCTGGAAACTCATCCACGCGACCCAGGCCCACAGCCACCACAGCGGCCCCATGGCGCCCATCAGCCACAGGATCAGCGCGACGATGGGCAGGCCCAGCACCACGCCCACGGCCAGACCCTTCAGCATGTCGCTGAAGTACATGCCCAGCGTCATGCGGTTGAAGCCGAAGGCCTGCTCGATCCTGAACGTGGACCAGAGCTCCCACGGCAGGTCCAGCAGGCCGCCGATCAGCACGAAGGCCGCCACCAGCCCCAACTGGTAGCCCATGGGCTGCCAGGCCGCGGGCAGCGCCTGGCTGGCCTCCAGCACCCAGCCGTTCAGCGCGTCCAGGCCGCCTAGCAGCGTCCAGCCCAGCAGCACCACCGCGTTGAAGGCCAGCGCCAGCAGGCCGAAGCGGGCGCGGGCGATGGTGTAGTCGGCCGCCTTCTGGTGGGCCGACAGCGTCACGCTGCCGGCAAATGCTGCCGGCACCTGGCCGCGGTGGGAGGCGACGTGACGGATCTGGCGCGAGGACAGCCAGAACTTGAGCAGCGTCGAAACGGCGAGTGCGACGGCAAACGCCAGGGAAAGGGGCAGGGGCGACATGGCGAAATTTTAGGCTGCGAGAATTCCCGGACTTCTGAGAGAACCCACCATGTCCGACACCCTGAGCCTGAGCGAAAACAACCTGATCTGGATCGACCTCGAGATGACCGGTCTGTATCCGGACAAGGACCGCATCATCGAGATCGCCGTCGTCGTGACGGACGCCAACCTGGACAAGCGCGTGGAAGGCCCGGTCTTCGCCGTGCACCAGAGCGACGAGACGCTGGACAAGATGGACGCGTGGAACAAGGGCACGCACGGCAAGAGCGGCCTCATCGACCGCGTGAAGGCGTCCACCGTCTCCGAGGCCGACGCCGCCGCACAGACCATCGCTTTCCTGAAGCAGTACGTGCCCAAGGGCAAGAGCCCGATGTGCGGCAACAGCATCTGCCAGGACCGTCGCTTCCTGGCGAACTACATGCCCGAACTGGAAGACTTCTTCCACTACCGCAACCTGGACGTGTCCACGCTGAAGGAACTGGCCAAGCGCTGGAAGCCGGCGGCGTTGGAGGGCTTCAAGAAGGCGCAGGCCCACACGGCGCTGGCCGACATCCACGAGTCCATCGAGGAACTGGCGCACTACCGGACGACGTTCCTGGCGCTTTGAATTGATTCAGGCTGCGTTCGACTTTCCCCGCCATCCGCTCGCGCGGGAGGACGGGGAGCGGCTGCGGGGTTGCTGGACCGCACCGCCTTCGCGCTGGCTGAGGGCGCTGCGGCTCGATGAGGTCCGACCCGTCATCGCCGCCGCCGAAGCTGCCGCGCGCGCCGGCGCCTGGGTGCTGGGCGGACTGCGCTACGAGGCCGCCGCCGCCTTCGACGCGGCGCTGGCCACGCATGGCACGAGCGCCGCGCTGGCCGAGTTCGCCGTCTACGACACGCCGCCCGAGGACTGGCCGGCCGGCGAGGGCGCCTGGACCGGCTTCCTCGGCTGGGCCGACGGCGAGCCCGAGGCGACGCCTGCCATCGAGCGCATACGCGCCTACATCCGCGACGGCGACTGCTACCAGGTCAACCTGACCACGCGGCTGCGCGCTAGCGCGGGCGGACTGGGCCCCGCGCAGCTGTTCCTCGCGCTGCATGCCAGCCAGCCCGGCGGTTTCAGCCTGTTCCTGCGCGAGGCCGGCGCGGCCAGCGTGTCGCCCGAGCTGTTCTTCGACTGGCGGCCCGTGCCCGGCGCCAAGGCCAGCTGGCTGCTGGCCGCGCAGCCCATGAAGGGCACGGCGCCGCGTGGCCGCGACCGCGTCGACGACGAGGCCGCGCAGCAGCATCTGCGCACCAGCGAGAAGGAGCGCGCCGAGAACCTGATGATCGTGGACCTGCTGCGCAACGACCTGAGCCGCGTCGCGCAGCTGGGCACGGTGCGCGTGCCGCGGCTGTTCGAGCTGCATGCGCTGCCGACCGTCTGGCAGATGACATCCACCGTCACGGCCGTCAGCCGTGCCGGCCTGACGCTGGCCGACGCGTTCGCGGCGCTGTTCCCGTGCGGCTCCGTGACCGGTGCGCCCAAGGTGCGGGCCATGCAGATCATCCGCGAGCTGGAGCCCACGGCGCGCGGCTGGTATTGCGGCGCGCTGGGGCTGATCCAACCCGGCGGCGTGGCGACTTTCAACGTGCCCATACGCACCGTCGAGTTCGTCGGCGATGCGCTGACCTGCGGCATCGGCAGCGCCATCACGCTGGACAGCGAGCCCGCCGCCGAGATCGCCGAATGGCGTGCCAAGTCGCGCTTCCTGGCGCGGGCCGAGGCGCCCGTCGAGGCGCTGGAGACGCTGCGGCTGGAGAACGGCGTCGCGCTGCGTGGCGATGCCCACCTCGCGCGCATGCAGCGCACGGCGCGCCACTTCGGCCTGCGCTTCTCGCTGACCGATGCGCGCGCGCACCTGCAGTCGGTGGCAGCGGCTCATCCGCAGGGCAACTGGCGGCTGCGCCTCACCTGCGACGCCGAGGGCCGCCTGGCGCACACGCTGGCGCCGTTCATGCCCACGGCCGAGCCCGTGCGCCTGGCGCTGGCCGACCGAGCCATGCCCACGCGCGGTCCGGGCGCCGAGTTCCTGGCGCACAAGACCACGCGGCGCGAGCTGTACGCCCTCGACAAGCCGGCCGACGCCTTCGACCTCATCCTGTGGAACGAGGCCGGCGAGCTGACCGAGTGCAGCTTCGGCAACCTCGCCGTGCAGCTGGCCGGCCAGTGGCTGACGCCGCCGCTGGACAGCGGCCTGCTGCCTGGCGTGCTGCGCGCCGAGCTGTTGGGACAAGGCCGTGTCCGCGAGGCCCGCCTGACGCGCGATGACCTGGCGCGCGCGTCAGGCCTGGCCTTCTTCAACAGCCTGCGCGGCTGGCTGCCGGCCACCTTGGCTCGGTAGTTCTGCGGAGGCGCGGTCGTGAGCGACTGCGTCCAATGCCGGCACAGACCACGGGAGACCCATGATGGCCGGCTACCTGATACAGACCGACGGACGGCCCCTTGCCGATGTGCAGCGGCGGCTGCGCAAATACCTGCCGGGGCTGGATGTGCGCCTGTTCCCGGTCGGCCCGGATCGCGCGCTGCTGCGCGGCCATCTGCTGGAGGCGCTGCAGCGCGAGTACACGGCGCCGCCCGAGGTCTGGCTCAGCGTGCTGGGCATGCAGACGCCCCGGCGGCTGAACGACGACGAGATCCTCGCCCTGCTGCGCACCCGCGACGCCGAGGCGCTGCCGGTGCTGAAGCCGCCCCCACCCGCGCCGGTCGGCACGCTGGACTGGCATCTGGACATGGTGCGTGCGCCCGCGGCCTGGCAGCTGTTGGGCGGGCCCGACCACATCGCCTGGGGCGCGACGCGCGTCGGCCAGCTCGACACCGGCTACACCCGCCACCCCGCCTTTGGCTTCGGTGCGACGACCTGGGTGGACGAGACCCAGAGCCGCACCGACCTGCCGCCGCCGCCCAACGGGGGCGGCAATGCCTTCCAGCCCCCCGAGCCCGGCGGGGGCTTGGACCCGGTGACCGGCTTCAACGGCGGCCACGGCACGCGCATCGGCGCCACCATCAGCGGCCACGATCCGGTGGCCGACGGCCGGCCCTTCTACGGTGTCGCGCCCAGGGTGCCTCACCTGTCCATCCGCATGACCGATGCGGTCTGGATCAACCATGCGCAGCGTCAGTTCGCCGACGGGCTGGACGCTGCGGTGCAGCAGGGGGTGGGTGTCGTCAACGTGAGCCTGGGCGTGGTGCTGGGGCAGGTCCTGCCCGGGATGAAGAAGGCGCTGGACCGCGCCTACGAGGCCGGCGTCATCGTCGTCTGCGCGGCCGGCAACTACGTGGACCCGGTCGTCGCGCCGGCACGCTTGTCACGCACCGTGGCGGTGGCGGGCGTCACGTCCAGGGAGCAGCCGTGGTCGGGCAGCAGCTTCGGGCCGGAAGTGGACTTCAGCGCGCCGGCCGCCGACCTGCGCCGCGCCGACCCGCGCTCGGCCACCAGGTTCCGCTACACCGGCGGCGGTGACGGTACCTCCTACGCCACCGCCATCACCACCGGCGCGGCGGCGCTGTGGCTCACGCACCGCCGCGCGGAGATCGCCGCGGCCTATGCCGGCCAGGCCTGGTGTGTGCCCGAGGCTTTCCGCCAGCTGGCCCGGCGAACGGCGCGCGTGCCGGGGCCGCACTGGCAGCCCGACGGCGTCTTCGGCCGCGGCATCCTGGACATCGGCGCACTGCTGGCGGCGCCGCTGCCGGCCGTGACGGACTTGACGAAGGCGCCGCAGGCTTGAGCAGCGCTTGGTGAAAACCCTGAACGATGCTACAGTCGCGGCTTCGCCTGGGGCTGCCCCAGGTGTTCCACGTCTCCTCTGACCTCGTTCGATCACTCGCATCGGACTCCGAACACGGATCGGTCGGCGGCGATGAAGCCGTCGCTTTGACTGACTGTTCCCCGCGCCGCACCCGGGCTGCCGTAACTGGCCCGAGCCGCACGACGCGAGCTGATCTATCTCCCAGCGACTTATGTGATTCCGAAGGGCTTTTGACGCCCCTCGGCGCTGCGCTTTTTGCCGCGCGGCGTGACTGTGAACGAAAGAACGAACGATGAGTTTCGAGACCCTGGGCCTGAGCCCCACCGTGCTGCAAGCCGTCAAGGATTCCGGCTACGAGAACGCCACCGACGTGCAGGCGCAAGCCATCCCCGCTGCCATCGCGAACAAGGACCTGATGGTCTCGTCGCGCACCGGCTCGGGCAAGACCGCCGCCTTCATCCTGCCCGCGCTGGAAAAGATCCTCGCCGCGCGCGGCGACAACACCAAGCGCCGCGAAAAGGGCGTCATTTACGGCCCCAAGATCCTGGTGCTGGCCCCCACCCGTGAACTGGCCATGCAGGTCAGCAAGGCCGCTCAGACCTACGGCCGCTTCATCCCCGGCCTGAAGGTCGCGACGGTGCTGGGTGGCATGCCCTATCCGCTGCAGATCCGCCAACTGACCGGTCCGTTGGACATCCTCATCGCCACGCCGGGTCGCCTGATCGACCACATCAACTCGGGCAAGTGCGTGCTGAGCAATGTCGAGATGCTGGTGCTGGACGAAGCCGACCGCATGCTGGACATGGGCTTCATCGACGACATCAACATGATCGCCGGCAACACGCCGCCTGAGCGTCAGACCGTGATGTTCAGCGCCACGTTCGCCGGCCACGTCGGCCGCCTGGCGCAGCAGCTGCTGAAGGACCCGCAGCGCATCGAGGTCGCGTCGCACACCGACACGCACGAGAACATCGAGCAGCGCCTGCACTGGGCCGACAACCCCCACCACAAGGACCAGCTGCTGGAGTCCATCCTGGCCGCGCCGGAACTGGACCAGGCCGTCGTCTTCACCAGCACGCAGCGCGACGCCGACTGGCTGGCCGAGCGCCTGGCCGAGATCGGCCACGCTGTCGCCCCGCTGCACGGTGCCATGCCGCAAGGCAAGCGCAACCGCGTGCTGATGGGCCTGCGCCGCGGTGACCTGAAGGTGCTGGTGGCCACCGACGTCGCTGCCCGCGGCATCGACGTGCCGACCATCAGCCACGTCATCAACTACGGCCTGCCGATGAAGGCCGAGGACTATGTGCACCGCATCGGCCGCACGGGCCGCGCCGGCCGCCAGGGCCTGGCGATCACGCTGGGCCTGCGCGACGACGTGTCCATGATCCGCCGCATCCAGCAGTTCACGACGCAGACCATCCCCGTCTCGCAGATCGCCGGCCTGGAACCCAAGACCCAGGAACCGCGCATCTTCCCGCCGCGTCCGGCCGGTTCGTTCGACGACCGCGGCCCGCGTGGCCACTTCGGTGGCGGCCGCCCCGGTTTCGGCAACAAGCCCTTCCGTCGTGAAGACGGCGGCCGCCCCTTCCATGGCGGTGGCAAGCCTTTCGGCCAGGACCGCGGCTTCGCGCCGCGCCAGGACGGCTTCCAGCCGCGTGGTGAAGATCGGGGCTTTGCCCCGCGCGAGGATCGCGGCTTCCAGCCCCGTGACGACCGTGGCTTCGCGCCGCGCGGCGAGGGCCGTGGCTTCCAGCCGCGCCCGGACAACCGTGGTTTTGCGCCGCGTGAAGACCGCGGCTTCGCACCGCGCGACGACCGTGGCTTCCAGCCGCGTGGCGACCGTCCGGCGTTCAACGCCGGTGGCAAGCCCTCGTTCGGCGGCGACCGCCCGTCCTTCGGTGGCGAGCGCCGCGGCCCGGGTGGCCCGCGCAAGGGCGGCTTCGGCCGCTGATCGCCGATGGATCGCGTGCAACTGCACGCGATGACTCCAGCCGATCTCGACGCCGTACTGGCGCTGCAAAAGCGCTGCTACGGCGTCGGCTTTTTGGAGCGTCGCGAAGCCTTCGCCGCCAAGCTGGCCGTGACGGACGGCCTGGGCTGCTGCTGGCTGGCGCGCCGGGACGACGACGGCGAGCCGCTGGCCTACGCGGTCAGCCTGCCGGTCTGCGAGGCCACCTTACCGGCACTGGATGCGCCGCACTGCGAGCGGCCTGCGTCACCCACGCTGCTGTACCTGCACGACATGGCGGTCGCGCCCGAGGCCCGCTCGCTGGGCCTGGCCGCGCGGCTGCTGGCCCGGCTGGCCGACAGCGCCCGCACGCTGGGCCTGCGCGAGATGGGCCTGGTGGCCGTGCAGGGCTCGGTGCCCTACTGGCAGCGCCAGGGTTTTGCCGAGCCGGCGGCGCTGAGCGATGCGGTGCGCAGCAAGCTCGCCAGCTTCGGCGCCGATGCCCGTTTCCTGACTCAGTCCTTCAGGTAGGGCTGTAGCCAGCGCATCTGCGGCTTCTCGCGGCCGTCGGCGCCCGGCTCCAGCGACAGGAAGTAGTCGCCCCAGGTCGGTCCGCCGGCCCACCACAGCCAGCCGGTCCAGACGTCCGCGTTGGCCTTCAAGTGGTCCAGTGCGCTGCGGATGACCTGTTCGCAGACCGGGTTGGCGCCGCCGCCCAACTCGCCGAGCAGCGCACGGCGCTTGTTGTCGCGCAGCCACTTCGTGAAGCGCTGCAGCCGCTCGACGCCGATGGTGGGACTGACGCATTCGGTGTTGGTGCCTGAGCCGTCCTTGTCGAAGTACTGGTGCACCTCGAACACCATGTGGTCCAGCGGGTCGCGGACCTTGCCCATGACATCGGCATTGGGCGTGCCGTACCACTTCGACTCGAACCAGCTCCACGCGCCGGTGTAGCCGTTGCCGGGCAGCGTGATGAGGTTCTTCGCGCCCGCGGCGCGGATGGCGGTGACGGCCTGCTGGGCTGCTTCTGCCCAGGTCTCGGTCGGCATTTCGCGCGGCTCGTTGACGAGGCCGAACTGCACCTTGGGGTTGTCCTTGAACTGCAGTGCCAGCCGGCGCCAGAAGTCGGCAAAGGCGGCGTGCGGCACCTCGGGCTTGCCGACGTGGTGGCCGCGGTAGGCGGCGTAGTTGTGCGGGTCCAGCAGCACGTGCAGACCGCGCGCGGTGGTGCCGTCGACGAACTCGCGCAGGCGCCCGAGCTCGGTCGGGTCCAGCTCGCCCATCAGCACGGGTTGCAGCCGCTCCCAGCGGAAGGCGATGCGCATCAGGTTCATGCCCTGGGCCTGGTAGTAGGCCGTGCTGGCGACCGTCGGGTAGACGTAGTCCTTGCCGTAGACGCCGGGGAAGGGCAGCTTCTCGCCCCATTCGGCGCTGGACAGGCTGATGCCGCGCCATTCGAGCGCAGGCGCCGCGTGGGCCGACAGGGCGGTGGCGAGCAGTGCCGCGCCGAGGATGGTCTTCATGTCGTCGTCTCCTTCGTTATCGGGCGGGCGGCTGCACGCCCAGCGCGGCGAGCACGTCCTGGCAGGCGCCCATCGTGTGGTAATCGGTCTTGCCGGCGGGGCTTTTCTCGTCGGTGAGCTTGGCGTTGTCGGGCGCCAGGATGCGATACCAGGCGCCGTGCTCGTGGTCGACGAAGTGCCGCCAGGCGTAGGCCCAGAGGCGGTCGTACCACTGCCAGTAGGCGTCGTCGCCGGTGCGCACGGCCAGCCACGCGGCGGCGGCCAGGCTCTCGGCCTGCACCCAGAAGTACTTGTCGGCGTCGCAGACTTCGCCGTCCGGTGCGAAGCCGTAGACGAGGCCGCCATGCGTGGCGTCCCAGCCGCGTTGCATGGCGGTGTCGAAGAAGTGGCGGGCGGTCGGCACCAGCCAGCCGGGCGCGGCATCACCCAGGCGGCGGTCCAGCATCAGCAGCAGCTTGGCCCACTCGGTGAGGTGGCCGGTCTGGAAGCCCCTGGGGCGGAAGATGTTGGTCTTGTCGTCGCGGTTGTAGTCCCAGTCGGGCGTCCAGTCGGGCTTGTAGTGCTCCCAGACCAGGCCGTCGGCCTGCGCCGCCTGACGCTGCGCGATGGACGTGGCCAGCGTCAGCGCACGGTCCAGGTAGCGTGCCTCGCCGGTGGCAGCGTGGGCGGCCAGCATGGCCTCGCAGGCGTGCATGTTGGCGTTCTGGCCGCGGTAGGAGCCGACTTGCCAGTCGGGCGTGGCCTCGTCGGCGTACAGGCCATGGGCGGACTCCCAGAAGCGCTGCTCCATCAGCTCGAAGGTGGCCGCGATGCCTTTGCTGGCCCTGGCCACGCCGGCTTCGGCCGCGTGCGCGTTGGCCAGCAGAACGAAGGCCAGGCCGTAGCAGTGGTTGGTGCCGTCGGTGACCCGCGCCTGGCCGTTGTGCCAGTCCAGCACCCAGGCGTAGCCGCCTTGGGGTTGGGCATGGGCCGTGTTGACGAAGGCCAGCGCGTGCGCCACATCCGCGGTCGCGCCGCCAAACCAGCGCCAGGCCAGCGCATGGTTGAACACGAAGCGCGTGCTGCTGACCAGGTGGCGGGTGCGGCGGTCGTAGACGGTGCCGTCGTCCTTGAAGAACTGGAAGCAACCGCCTGTCGGGTCCATCACGCGCGGCGCATAGAAGGCCAGCGTGTGGCGCATGTGGGCCCACAGCGCTTCGGGCCGGCGCATGTCGGGTGTCGTCATTTCAGTACCTCGGTCTGCAGGAAACGGGTCAGCTCGTCGGCCATCTGCGCGTGCACGTCGATGCGCGGATGGGCGTAGGCGAAGGCCTGGAAGGTGTAGGTCCACACGCGCGCATCGCCCTCGCCGCGCAGCGTCGCGACGGCCTGTTGCAGCGCGCGCGGGATGGCGGGCTCGTCCTTCCACGCCGTCATGCCGCCGGCCAGCAGCACCAGCCGGGCCTGCGGGTAACGCGCGCGCAGTTCGCGCACGAAGGCCAGATAGCGTGGGCCGAAGTCGGCGGCGATGCGCTGGCCCTTGGTGCCCGGGAAGCCGTGGTCGTTCTGCCCGAGGTTGACCAGCACCACGTCCGGCGCGCGCGGGTCGGGCGGTGCAACGGCTGCATCAAGCCTCGGCGCGTAGCGGTTCCAGACCTGAGGCATCAGCAGCTCGTTGAAGGTGGCCGTGACGCCGATGCCGCTGACGGCGACGCCCACGTAGTCGGCGCCCAGCTTCGCGGCGGTCAGCGCGCCGTAGGCTCGCGTGCCGTCGTGGTAGTACAGGTCGTCGTACTGGTCGGCATCGACGTCGCCATTGCAGGCGCCGGCGGTGATGGAGTCGCCGTAGAACTCCAGCTTCAGCGGCCGGGCCGGCGGCGGGTCCAGCAGCTGGCCGCCGTCGGCCAGCCGCAGGCCGTGGAAGGCGACCTCGGCCATGGGCGCCTCGGTGCGCTTCACCAGCCGCAGCGTGTGTTCGCCGTCGGCCAGCGGCTTGCGCAGCCGCCACACGGTCCAGCCCTTGCCCGGCACGGCCAGCGGCAGCGCTCGGCCATCGATCTCGACCGTGAAGTGGCTGGTGCCCCAGTGCGTGGACGAGAACTCCAGCGCCAGCTCGCGGCCAGTGAAGCGCGCGCGCAGCTCGCTGCCGCTCCAGACCAGCAGCTTGGTGGACGGCAGCGGACCGGGGCCGATGCGGCCGACCCAACGCAGGCGCGGGTCGGTGGCGGGGACCAGGCCCATGCGGTTGCTCGGCGCCTGCGGCTCGAAGGCGCTGGGGCGCAGCGCAGGCGGCAGGATGCCGGCGGACATGATGGCCAGCAGGCTGGCCGGCCGGCCGCTGCCCGCCCAGGCATCGCGCTTCACGCGCACCTGCAGCAGGTGGGCCGTGGGCTCCAGGTCGCGGCCCACGACGGTGTAGTGCCAGCCCAGGTAGCCGCTGCGCTCCGGCACATAACCCTGCAGCGTCACCCAGGGGCCGTCGTCCACGCGGGCCTCCAGGTTGCGGTAGTGCTCGCTCTCGGCGTGGAACACGGCGACCTCGCTGCCCCAGACCAGGAAACGCGCCTCGGCGTCGTCGGCCGTGGCGACCCAGCCGGGCTGCTGGCCGGTCCATTCGGGGTGCGCCTCGCCGCCGCGCGTGAAGCCGCTGTTTTGATACGGCTTGAGCGTGTCGTTCATCAGCAGCCGCGTGAACTCATGCGCGCGGCCGTGCAGCGGCGCGGGCAGCGGCGTCGTGGTCGCGGCCCCCGTGGCGGCGGTGCGCAGCGTCTCGCCCAGTGCCTGCGCAATGCGCTGGTGGCCGGTGCCGTTGGGGTGCACGGGCTCGTCGTACAGCGCGGCCCAGCGGTCGGTGCCGGCGGCCACGCGGGCCTGCATCCAGGCGCCGAAGTCCAGCGCCGTCAGGCCGTAGTGGGCGGCCAGCTTCAGCTGGAGGTCGGTGGCGTCGCGCGGCTGGTTGCCTTGTTGCGTGAGGCCCAGCATGACGACGGCCGGCGGCTTCTTGGCCGTCAGCAGCCGACGCAGGATGGCCTCGTAGCTGCTGCCGCGCACGGCGGGGTCCAGCCACTGGTCGTTGACGCCGAACTCGACGACGACCAGGTCCGGCGCGGCGTCCAGCACCTGGGCCTGTAGCCGATGCACGGCGGCGGCCGAGTCGGTGCCGCTGACGCCGGCGTTGATCAGCTTCACGCGCGGCCCCAGTGCCTGGGCCAGCAGCGCGGCCCAGCCCCGTTCGCGCGGCGGCTGCGCCGCGTAGCCCGTCGTGATGGAGCCGCCCACGGTGGCCAGCGTGATGGGCTCGCCGGCGTTCAGCTTCTTCATGACGGCCTGCAGCCGCGCGTCGGCGGCGTGCGTCGTTGCGGCCAGGGTCAGGGTTGCGGCCAAGGCCAGTCCTTTCATCCAGTGCTTCATGCGGCAGCTGCCAGTCGTTCGATCATTTCCAGCCCCGTGCGGACATGGTGGTAGGGGCATTCCCAGGGCCCGGCCTTGGGCACGGTTGCCACGACGCGGCCCTGCACGTCCAGCGTCTTGACCCAGTCGCCGCCGGCGCGGTCCACATGATGGCGGGCGATGTAGCGCCAGGCCCGCCAGGCGGCCTGGGCGTGGCGCGGGTCGCCGCTGATCTGCCAGGCGTCCCAGAAGCCGACGACCGCTTCCGCCTGGCACCACCAGTGGCGCTGGTCGTCGGTGACGCGGCCGTCGAAGCGGCCTTCGCCGTGCACGCTGCCGTCGGGCGCCACGCCGCGCGCCAGCACGGCGTCGGCCACCCGCACGGCGAGGTCGCGGCTGCGGGCCAGCAGCGTCGCGTCGCCCAGCACGTCGGCCGCGCGCACCAGCAGCCAGGCGGTCTCGATGTCGTGGCCCCACGAGACCTGCGGTGTCAGCACGCGCCAGTCGTGCGAGAAGAACAGCCCGAAGCAGCGCGGCCCCGGCAGCCAGATGCGCTCGATGAACAACACCAGCAGCTCGCGCAGCCGCGCTTCGACGGCCGGCACGCGGTGGTGGCGCAGCAGCTCGGTCAGTGCCTCCAGCACGTGCAGCATGGTGTTCATGGTCTTGGGCGCCGGCGGCTCCTTGTCGGACAGGCGGGCGCCGGGCAGCGGCAGCCAGTCGCGCGTGAAGCCCTCCCAGCAGCCGCCTTCGGCCTTGTCGAAGGCATGGGCCTGCAGCAGCTCGAAGAAGCCCAGTGCCTGCTGCAGCGCGCGTTGCGCCGGGTCGGGCCGGGCCGCGTGCGCGGCGCACAGCGCGTAGATGGCGAAGGCCTGCGCGTAGACCTGCTTGTGCGTAGCGAGCGGCTTGCCTTGCGCGTCCACATGCCAGAACACGCCGCCGTGCTCGGGGTCGGTCAGGCCGTGGGTGACCCAGTTCCAGGCCCAATCCAGCTGCGGCCCCAGTGGCAGGGCCAGGCGCTGCTCGGCGCTGGCGAAGGTCCACAGCAGCCGCGTGCCCAGCACGGCGCTGCGCGGCGCGTCCAGCACGCGGCCGTCGTTGCGGCGGCCGCCCAGCACGCGGCCTTCGGCGTCGAAGATGTTGCGCTGCCACCAGGGCAGCACGTTGGACTGCAGCTCGTCGCGCCAGCAGGTGGCCCAGGGTTGCAGCTGTTCGGGATCGAGGGGATCGAAGGCGGTGGACATGGCGTCAGCCCTTGGTCGCGCCGGCCTGCAGGCCTGCGACGAATTGGCGCTGGAAGATCAGGAAGAGGACGATGGCGGGCAACGAGGCCAGCAGCGAGCCGGCCATCAGCACGGCCGAGGCCTGCGGGTTGAAGCTCAGGTCGCCGGCCATCTTGCCCAGCTGCAGCGGCAGCGTCAGCGTGGCGGCGTCGTTCACGACCAGCAGCGGCCACAGGAAGTTGTTCCACTCGCCCACGGCCACCGGGATGGCGATGGCCGCCAGCGCGGGCCGTTGCAGCGGCAGCACCACGCTCCACCAGGTGCGCAGCGTGCCGGCGCCGTCCAGCCGGGCGGCGCTGACGAGCTCGTCCGGCAGGCTTTGCATGGCCTGGCGGAAGTAGAAGACGACGAAGGCCTTGGCCAGCCCCGGCACCAGCAGCGCCGCGTAGCTGTTGATCCAGCCCAGCTGCGCCACGGTGACGAAGTTGGGCACGATGGTCACCTCCCACGGCAGCATCATCGAGACCAGCAACAGGCGGAACAGCCAGCGGCTGCCGGGGAAGGGCCGCTTGGTCAGCACGAAGGCCACCAGCGACGCCGCCAGCAGGCTGACCCCCGTGACGACCACGGTGATCAGCAGGCTGTTGGCGTAGAAGCGCAAGAAGCCGTGGCCCTCGACGCTGACCTGCAGGACGCCCGCGAGCCGGGTCGGATCGGCGGTGATGCCGGCCCAGTCGGGGTTCAGGAAGTTGCGCCAGGTGGCGTGCTCGGGCCACAGCGTGGGCGGCTGGCGCAGCAGCTCGGACACCGGCTTGAACGCGCCGATGGCCATCCAGTAGTAGGGCAGCAGCATCACCGGCACCAGCAGCCACAGCGGTGCGCGCAGCCATCGCCACAGCGTCATCGCGCCCCCTCCCGGCCCACCAGCTTCAGGTTCAGCCAGGTCAGGCCGAACAGGGTCAGCGTCAGCACCCAGGCGGCGGCGGAGGCCAGGCCCAGGTCCAGGTGCCGGAAGCCTCGGTCGAACAGATAGGTGACCAGCATCAGCGCCGAGTCCAGCGGGCCGCCCAGCGTGTCCACCGCGCCATACATCAGGTAGGGCACGTAGAACACCTGGAAGCTGGCGATCATGCCGGTCAGCGACACATAGACCAGCGTGGGCCGCAGGTTGGGCAGCGTGATGTGCAGGAACTGGCGCCACGGCGAGGCGCCGTCGAGCTGGGCGGCCTGGTACAGCTCCTTCGGGATGGCGCGCAGGCCGGCCACGAAGATGACCAGGTTGTAGCCCAGCACCGACCACACGCCCACCAGCACCAGCACCGGCAGCGTCCAGGCCGGGTCGCCCAGGAAGCGGGCGGGCTCCAGCCCCAGCGCCGCGCGCAGGCTGTTGAACAGGCCATAGGCCTCGGAGTTGGCCAGCCACTTCCAGGCCGAGATGGCGCCCACGCCGCCGGCCACGGCGGGCAGGAAGAAGGCCACGCGCACCGCGCGGTGCAGGCGCGAGTCGCTGCCGAAGGCCAGCGCCAGCGCCAGGCCGAGCAGCACCGCGATGACGGACACCCAGGCCATGTAGGCGCAGGTGTTGGCCAGCGCGGTCATGAAGCGCTCGTCGGCGAACAGTTCGGCGTAGTTGCCCAGGCCGATGAAGACCGGGTCGTCGGTGGCGTGGTAGTCGGTGAAGCTCAGCCAGGCCGAGCGCAGCACGGGCCACACGCCGAACACCGCGAACAGCGCGAAGAAGGGCGCGACGAGCAGCATGTCGCGGCCATGGCGGCGCCAGATCATGGCTGGGCTCCCAGGGCGCGGTTCATCACGGCAGCCGCGCGGCTCAGCTCGGCCTGCGGGTCGCCGCCGGCCAGCACGACGCGCTGCACGGCGCGGGTCAACAGGTAGTCCTGGCGTATCCAGGCCGGGCAGGGGGGCGGGCCTTCGGCGTCGGCGAGCTGGGCGAGCAGCGCGTCGCGGTAGGGCAGGGGCAGGGCGGCGATCTGGTCCTGCCGACCCGAGGGCAGCCACATGCCGCCGTGGGAAAGCGCCGCCTCGGCCATGCGGCGGGTGACTTCGGGCTGGTACAGCGTGCGCATGAAGTCCAGCGCCAGCGCGCGTTGTGGCGAGAAGCGCGTGATGGCCAGCACCGTGCCGCCCAGCACCGCCGTGCGCCGGCCGCTGGGGCCGGCCGGCAGCGGCGCAGCGGCCCACTTGCCCACGAGGCCCTTGTGCACCATGTCCATGCGCGACAGCAGCCAGGTGCCGGACTGCATCAGCCCGTAGGCGCCGCTCTCCAGCCCGCCGTCGGCGTCGGGCCAGCCGTCGGTGGGGGCATTCAGCTCGCGGTACAGGCGGGCGTAGTAGCTCAGCGCGCGGACCGCTTCGGGGCTGTCGATGACGGCGCGGCGGCAGCCGGCGTCGTAGACCGTGCCGCCGGCCTGGCGCAGATAGGGGTAGAAGCCCAGCCAGCTGGTATTGCCCCATTGCTGCGCGAAGCCGCGGCCCTGGGTGCGCTGGTTGCGCACGGCGGCGAGAAAACCGTCCCAGTCGGCCGGCGCCTGTGCCAGCAGGTCGCTGCGGTAGTACTGCAGTTGCACATGCATGTCGAACGGCGCGCCGAACAGGCGGCCGTCGGCCCGGCTGATGGCCGCCAGCGCGCCCGGGTTGGCCTGCTGCTTCAGCTCGGCCGCCAGGTCCGGCGCGGCCTCGGCCAGGTCTACCAGCGCGCCCTTGGCGCCCAGCGCGATGGCGTAGGAGCTGCTGGCGGTGACCAGGTCCGGCCCGCGCCGGCTGGCCAGCGCCGCGGAGTACTTGGTCATGGCGTCGGCCCAGGGCACGTCGCGCACCTCGATGGTCACGCCGGGGTGGCGGGCGCGGTAGGCCTCGACGGCCGGTTGCATGACGCGCGGCGTCTTGTCGTCGCCCACCATCCAGACCACCAGATGCGCAGCCAGTGCGGGCCGCAGGCCGGCGGCGAGCAACAGCGTGAGGGCGAGCTGGGGCAGTGCAAGGCGCACGACAGGTTTGTCTCGATGTGTTTAGTAAACGATTGAGATTATCTGCAGATTGAATGTGGCGGAAAGGTCATATCTGGCCTTGTTTCATCGGGGCTATCCCTGATCGCGCCTTCTCTGGATGAGAAACAGAATGCGCAACAAATTTATGTTTAGCGGCTGTGGTTCATGCCGCAAGCCCCGCTCCCGTGACCCCTGAACGCCTGATCGACCTCCATGAAGGCTGGCAGCTGGCCGAAGCACCACCCGGTGCCGGTGCCGCCGTGCTGGCCGCGATTCCTGCGCCCGACTGGCTGCCCGCCGCCGTGCCCGGTTCGGCCCATGCCGCCCTGCTGGCGGCCGGCCGCGTGCCCGACCCCTTCTATGGCCGCAACGAGACCCAGCTGCGCTGGGTGGGCGAGCGCAGCTGGGCCTGGCGCCTGGACTTCGAGGTCGGTGAGCTGGCGCCGCGCGAGGAGTTGGTGTTCGAGGGCCTGGACACCTACTGCTCGGTCTGGCTGAACGGCGAGCTGCTGCTGGTCAACGACAACATGTTCGTGCCGCATCGCGTGGACGTGCGTGACCACCTGCGGCCCGGCGCCAACCAGCTGCTGCTGCGCTTCGACCCGGCGCTGGCGCGCGCCCGCGAGGTGGAGGCGGTGCATGGCAAGCGCCAGCTGTGGAACGGCGACAGCGCGCGGCTGCATGCGCGCAAGGCGCAGTACCACTTCGGCTGGGACTGGGGCCCGGAGCTGATCGTCAGCGGCCCGTGGCGGCCGGTGCGGCGCTGGAGCGGTGCCGCGCGCATCGCCGACCTGCACTGCCAGGCCGATGTGGACGTGGCCGCACGCCGCGCCACGCTGCGGGTGCAGGCGCAGGTCGAAGTTGAGGGCGCGGGCCGGCAGCTGCAGTTCGAACTGCTGGACCCACAAGGCTGCAGCGTCGCGGCGCAGACCGTGGCTGCCGGCGCGTCTCAGGCCGTGCTGGAGGTGCCGGACGCGCAGCTGTGGTGGCCGCGCGGCCTGGGCGCGCAACCGCTCTACACGCTGGTGGCGCGGGTGCTGGACGGCGGCCGCGTGCTGGCCGAGCAGAGCCGCCGCACGGGTCTGCGCACGCTGCGCCTGTTGCAGCAGCCCGTGCAGGGCGAGGCGGGCAGCAGCTTCCATTTCGAGGTGAACGGCCAGGAGCTGTTCGCCGGCGGCGCCAACTGGATTCCGGACGACAGCCTGCTGGAGCGCATCACGCCGGCGCGCTATCGCGAGCGCGTGGGCCAGGCGGTCGACGCGAACATGAACATGCTGCGCGTCTGGGGCGGCGGCATCTATGAGCACGAGGCCTTCTACGAGGCCTGCGACGAGCTGGGTGTACTGGTCTGGCAGGACTTCATGTTCGCCTGCGGCCTGTATCCGGCCAACGAGGCCTTCCAGGCCAGCGTGCGCGCCGAGGCCGAGGCGGCCGTGAAGCGTCTGCGTCACCATGCCTGCCTGGCGCTCTGGTGCGGCAACAACGAGGATTACATGCTGGCCGAGTCGGCCGGCGTGGCGTTCGACCAGTTCGAGGCGCGCGCCCTCTACGAGAAGTTGCTGCCCGAGGTCTGCGCGGCGCTGGATCCGGGCCGTACCTACTGGCCTGGCAGCCCCTACACGCCGGGTGGCGTGAAGTCGTCCGACGCGACCGTCGGCGACCGCCACAGCTGGGAGGTCTGGCACCAGCAGATGCTGCCCTACCAGCGCTACGGCGAGGTGCAGGCGCGCTTCGTCAGCGAGTTCGGCATGCAGTCGCACCCCAGCCTGGCGTTGTTCGAGTCGGTGCTGCCCGAGGACGAGCGCTTTCCCGAGAGCCAGACGGTGCAGTGGCACAACAAGGCCGGCTCCGGCAACCCGGACGGCCATCGCCGCCTGGCCGTGTATCTCGCCGACAACCTGCGCGTAGGCGCCACGCTGGCGGACCATGTCTATGCGACGCAGTTCGTGCAGGCCGAGGCCATGCGCGTCGCCTACCAGGACTTCCGCCGTCGCTGGCAGCAGCCCGGCGCCCGCGCCGTGGGCGGCGCGCTGGTGTGGCAGCTGAACGACTGTTGGCCGGTGACCAGTTGGGCGCTGATCGACTCGGCCGGCGTGGTGAAGCCGGCCTGGCACACGGTGCGGCGTGCG
>DASWWC010000212.1:0-41376 GCA_036401055.1 Roseateles sp. | reverse complement strand
AGTTTTTTCCTGGAGCGACCCATCATGAACGTCTACTACGACAAGGACGCCGATCTCAGCCTCATCAAGGGCAAGAACGTCACCATCATCGGCTACGGCTCACAAGGCCACGCCCACGCGCAGAACCTGAACGACAGCGGCGTGAAAGTCACCGTCGCGCTGCGTCGCAATGGCGCGTCCTGGGCGAAGGCCGAAGGCGCTGGCCTGAAGGTCGCCGAGATCGCCGACGCCGTGAAGTCGGCCGACGTGGTCATGATCCTGCTGCCCGACGAGCAGATCGCCGACGTCTACAAGAACGAGGTCGAGCCCAACATCAAGCAGGGCGCGTCGCTGGTGTTCGCCCACGGCTTCAACGTGCACTACGGCCAGGTGCAGCCGCGCGCCGACCTGGACGTCTGGATGGTTGCCCCCAAGGCTCCCGGCCACACCGTGCGCGGCACCTACCGTCAGGGTGGCGGCGTGCCCCACCTGATCGCCGTCTACCAGGACAAGTCCGGCAAGGCGCGTGACCTGGCGCTGAGCTATGCGGCTGCCAACGGCGGCGGCAAGGCCGGCATCATCGAGACCAACTTCCGCGAAGAGACCGAGACCGACCTGTTCGGCGAACAAGCGGTCCTGTGCGGCGGCGCCGTCGAGCTGATCAAGGCCGGTTTCGAGACGCTGACCGAAGCCGGTTACGCGCCCGAGATGGCCTACTTCGAATGCCTGCACGAGCTGAAGCTCATCGTGGACCTGATCTACGAAGGCGGCATCGCGAACATGAACTACTCGATCTCGAACAACGCCGAGTACGGCGAGTACGTGACGGGCCCGCGCGTGGTGACGGAAGACACCAAGAACGCGATGCGCCAGTGCCTGAAGGACATCCAGACCGGCGAGTACGCCAAGTCCTTCATCCTGGAGAACAAGGCCGGCGCCCCGACGCTGATCAGCCGTCGTCGCCTGAACGCCGAGCACCCCATCGAAATCGTCGGCGAGAAGCTGCGCGAAATGATGCCGTGGATCAAGGCCAACAAGCTGGTCGACAAGGCCAAGAACTAAATCGTTGCCCTCGTGCGATGAAAGGCTGGTGCCGCAAGGCGCCAGCCTTTTTCACTTCAGGCGCCGATGCGGATGAACCGCATGCGCCAGTTCGTCTCCCAGGTCGTGCCGGCGTCGGGCGAGAAGGCCTGCTCCCAGCGCGGATGGCCGTCGGCGTCGATGAACCACGTGAAGCGCACGCGGATGGGCCTGCCGTCGAGCTGGTCATCCGCGTAGAAGTGGCCCACGCCGTTCTCGAAGCCGCCGCGCACGGGCGCGTCCAGCGTGTGCGGCGCGCGGCCGTCCAGCCACCAGATGGCCCATTGGCCCGTCGCCTGGTCGAAGGAGCGCATCGCCGCTGCACGGTACGGCCCGCCAGGCAGATGCAGCAGGTTGTCCTCGACGTTGCCCCAGCCGCCGAGGATCTTGCGTGTCGATGTTCGGCCCTCGAAGCGCGTCCACTCGCTACAGCCCGTCAACCGCGAGTTCAGCCGCTCGTGCAGCACGCGCCAGTCGCCGATGACGAAGTCGAAGTCGGCCGGCGCCGCGGGGTCGAGGTCTTGCAGCATGGGAAGCCTTTCAATCGGTCGTCGCATGCTAGTTTTGGCCCCGGCCGGGTCTTGTCAGCAGAGCCCCTGCGCTATCCTGCCGCCCATGACCCCTGATCCCATCGAGGACGACGAGCCCAGCCTCAGCGTCCGTCCCCGCCGCAAAGGCATCTACGCCCTGCCCAACGCGATCACGCTGGGCGCGCTGTTCAGCGCCTTCTACGCCATCGTCATGGCCATGAATGGGCGCTTCGAGGTGGCCTGCGTGGCCATCTTCGCCGCCGCCATCCTCGACAGCCTGGACGGGCGCGTGGCGCGCATGACGAATACGCAGTCCGCCTTCGGCGAGCAGATGGACAGCCTGTCCGACATGGTCGCCTTCGGCGCCGCGCCGGCCCTCATCGTCTACATGTGGGCGCTGAAGGACATGGGCAAGCCGGGCTGGATCCCGGCCTTCGTCTACATCGCCGGCGCGGCACTTCGGCTGGCGCGCTTCAACGTCAACATTGGCGTCGTCGACAAGCGCTACTTCCAGGGACTGCCCAGCCCTGCCGCCGCGGCCTTGGTCATTGGCCTGATCTGGGCCGTGGTGGACCAGCCGGACTACCGCGGCGTCGCGCCCGGCAGCTGGATTGCCTGGGTGGCCTACGGCGTGACGCTGTTTGCCGGGCTTTCGATGGTGACGAATGCGCCCTTCTACAGCTTCAAAGTGTTCGATCGCCGGCGCAGCGTGCCCTTCATCGTGCTGGTCGTCATCATGCTGGCCATCGGGCTGGCCGCGCTGGACCCGCCGCGCGTGCTGTTCGGCATCTTCTGCGTCTACGGGCTGTCGGGCTATGTCATCTACGGCTGGCGCAAGGCCAAAGGCAAGCCGGTCAGCGTGATCTCGACCAGCACCGACGAGCCCGATGAGCGCGGCTTGCATCAATAGGCTTCTGTGCTAGATTCCGTGTCCATGAACTTCGCGACCGGCCTGCTGCTACTAGCCCTAGAGGAACCACGGGTTCGCTAGTCAGTCACGCCTTCGCACATCTGACACCAACGGCCCGTTTGCAACCGCAGCGGGCCGTTCGTGTTTTCCAAGGCTGCCGGTTGCGCCCACCCACCCCGGATGGAACAAGCACCATGTTGAAGCAACCGCAGCTCAAGTACCGCCCCTTCGCCCCTGTCGCTCTGCCGGACCGCACCTGGCCCGACGCCGTGCTGACCCGTGCGCCGATCTGGCTGAGCACCGACCTGCGCGACGGCAACCAGGCGCTCATCGAGCCGATGGACATCGCGCGCAAGCTGCGCATGTTCCAGCAGCTGGTGAAGATCGGCTTCAAGGAGATCGAGGTCGGCTTCCCGTCGGCGTCGCAGACCGAGTTCGACTTCATCCGCCTGCTCATCGACGGCGGTCACATCCCTGACGACGTGACCATCCAGGTGCTGACGCAGGCGCGCTCGCACCTGATAGCGCGCACCTTCGAGGCACTGGACGGCGCGAAGCAGGTCATCGTGCATGTCTACAACGCCGTCGCGCCCATCATGCGTCGCGTGGTGCTGGGGCAGGACGAGGACGGCATCGTCGAGCTGGCCGCGTCGCACGCTCGCCAGATCAAGGAGCTGGCCGACGCCCGTCCGGGCACGGACTGGCGCTTCGAGTACTCGCCCGAGATGTTCTCCGGCACCGAGCTGGCGTTCAGCAAGCGCGTGGTGGATGCAGTGACCGCCGTGTGGGAACCCACACCCGAGCGCAAGTGCATCATCAACCTGCCGTCTACCGTCGAGCACAGCACGCCCAACATCTATGCCGACATGATCGAGTGGATGCATCGCCACCTCGAACGCCGCGATTCCATCGTGCTGTCGGTCCATCCGCACAACGACCGTGGCACCGGCACCGCCGCCGGCGAGTTGGCGCTGATGGCCGGCGCGGACCGCGTCGAAGGCTGCCTGTTCGGCAATGGCGAGCGCACCGGCAACGTCGACCTCGTCAACATCGCACTGAATCTCTACACCCAGGGTGTGGACCCGCAGCTGGACTTCTCGGACATCGACGAGGTGCGCCGCTGCGTTGAGCACTGCACGCAGATCCCGGTCCATCCACGCCATCCTTACGTGGGCGATCTCGTGTACACATCCTTCTCCGGATCGCACCAGGACGCGATCAAGAAGGCCTTCTCGGCGCGCAAGGACGGCGACATCTGGGACATGCCCTATCTGCCTGTCGATCCCAAGGACCTGGGTCGCAGCTACGACGCGGTCATCCGCGTGAACAGTCAGTCCGGCAAGGGCGGCATCGCCTATCTGCTGGAGGCCGAGTACGGCCTGGAGCTGCCGCGCCGCCTGCAGATCGAGTTCAGCCAGGTCGTGCAGCGCGTCATGGACGATGCCGGCAAGGAGCTGACCGCCGCTGACATTTACGCCATCTTCGAGCGCGAGTACGGCATCGGCGACGCCGCGGCGTCCGTTGTGCAGCCGCAGATGACGGAGATGGCAGGTGGTGCGATGCGCCTGTCGGCCGAGGTCGTGCTGGGTGGCTGGATGGGCCATGTGCAGGGCGAGGGCAATGGGCCCATCGATGCGTTCGTCAACGCGCTGTCCGCTCGCCTGGGGCAGGAGGTGCGCGTGCTGGACTATCACGAGCATTCCATCGGCAGCGGTGCCGATGCGCGCGCCGTGGCCTACCTGGAGATCCGCGTGGGCGACGTGACTCGCCACGGCGTGGGCATTGATGGCAGCATCGTGCGTGCGTCCATGCAGGCCATCCTGTCCGGCCTGTCGCGCGCACCGGTGTCGGTGCCGCAAACCCGAGAGGAGAACGTGCGATGACCGACAAGCTCATCATCTTCGACACCACGCTGCGCGACGGCGAGCAATCGCCCGGCGCGTCCATGACGCGCGAAGAAAAGCTGCGCATCGCCCGCCAGCTGGAGCGCATGAAGGTGGACGTTATCGAGGCCGGCTTCGCGGCGTCCAGCAACGGCGACTTCGAGGCCGTCAAGGCCATTGCGGCGGCGATCAAGGACAGCACGATCTGCTCGCTGGCCCGCGCCAACGACCGCGACATCTCGCGCGCCGCCGAGGCGCTGGCCGGCGCCAGCCGTGCGCGCATCCACACCTTCATCGCCACCAGCGAACTCCACATGGAGAAGAAGCTGCGCATGACGCGCGAGCAGGTGCTGGACCAGGCGACGCTCGCCGTGCGCTTTGCGCGCAACCTGTGCGGCGACATTGAGTTCTCGCCCGAGGACGGCTACCGCTCCGACATCGACTTCCTCGCTCGCGTCTGCGAGAGCGTCATCAAGGAAGGCGCCGGCACGATCAACATCCCCGACACGGTGGGCTATGGCATCCCCGAGCTGTACGGCGACTTCATCCGCCGCCTGCGCGAGAAGGTGCCCAACAGCGACCAGGCCATCTGGAGCGTGCACTGCCACAACGACCTGGGCATGGCGGTCGCCAACTCGCTGGCCGGCGTGAAGCTGGGCGGCGCGCGCCAGATCGAGTGCACCATCAACGGCCTGGGCGAGCGAGCCGGCAACTGCTCGCTCGAGGAGGTGGTCATGGCTGTGCGCACGCGACGCGACTATTTCGGCCTGGACGTCGGCATCGACACCTCGCAGATCGTGCCGGCCTCCAAGCTGGTGTCGCAGACCACCGGCTTCGTCGTGCAGCCCAACAAGGCCGTCGTGGGCGCCAACGCGTTCGCGCATGCCTCCGGCATTCACCAGGACGGCGTGCTGAAGGCGCGCGATACCTACGAGATCATGCGCGCCGAGGACGTGGGCTGGGCCGCCAACAAGATCGTGCTGGGCAAGCTGTCGGGCCGCAACGCGTTCAAGCAGCGCCTGCAGGAGCTGGGCATCGAGCTGGAGAGCGAGGCCGAGGTCAACGCCGCCTTCGTGCGCTTCAAGGACCTGGCCGACCGCAAGAACGAGATCTTCGACGAGGACATCATCGCGCTCGTCATGGACGAGTCCGTGACGGCCGAGCAGGAGCATTTCCGCCTGCTGTCGCTGGCGCAGCGCAGCGAGACCGGCGAGCGCCCGCACGCAGCCGTCGTGTTCGCGATGGGCTCCCAGGAGCACCGTGCCGAGAGCGACGGCAACGGTCCGGTGGATGCGACGTTGCGGGCCATCGAATCGGTCGCCGAGTCCGGTGCCGAGATGTTGCTGTACTCGGTCAACGCCATCACCGGCGGCAGCACCGAGTCCCAGGGCGAGGTGACCGTGCGGCTTCAGCATGCCGGCCGCGTGGTCAACGGCGTGGGGGCCGATCCGGACATCGTTGTGGCCTCCGCCAAGGCCTACCTGTCGGCGCTGAACAAGCTGCAGAGCAAGGCCGAACGCGTCGCGGCGCAGGGCTAGCACGAGGTCCACACCCTTCCAGGTAACGGCCGTGATGGGAATGACGGCCGTTACCTTCACGGTGCTGCGCAGTCCCCGCCGATGGCCTTCAGCGTGGAATCTGGCGCGCAAACGCCCTGGTTCTCTTGCTCCAGAGCAGCGCACCCGCCCTCAGAATGGGCTTCAAGATGGTTTGCTGGCCATTGAGGGCTGACACTGATACTCGCGATGGCTTGATCCAGGCCTACTTGCAAGTGCTTGTTTCCGCTGCAGAACGACGGCGCCGAACGCGGCACCTGCGACGGTTCCAGCGGTTTTCAGCCAAAGAGTTCACTTGAGGTATTGCGCTTAAGTTCTTATCTTGTCAGTGTTTTTGTCGTCGCGTACACTGCCGTCCTGCTGTTGGGGATCCCGTTGAAGACTTCACTCGTTGCCGCACTCCTGAGCCTGGCCTTGCTGCCCGTCCTGAGCACCGCCGAGGCTGCCGTCACCCCAGCCAAGTCCGCGAAGGCCAGCAAGGCCAAAGCCACCGCTGTCCAGACCCGCAAGGTCAAGTCCGTCGTGCTGCGCAAGCAGGCCCCGGTGGTGCGGGCTGCACCTACCTTCGGCCAGGTCGCCGGCCTGCACGATGTGGATGATCCGCTGGCGTTGCGTTCCAGCGTGGCCTATGTGCTGGACCAGGACACCAACGAGGTCTTGTTCTCCAAGAACCCTCAGGCCGTGCTGCCCATTGCTTCCATCACCAAGCTGATGACGGCGCTGGTGGTCGTCGAGTCGGGCCTGTCCATGGACGAGAAGCTGACGGTCACCCAAGAAGACAAGGACACCGAGAAGAACACCGGTTCGCGCCTGGCCTTCGGCACGTCGCTGACGCGCGGCGAGATGCTGCATCTGGCGCTGATGGCCAGCGAGAACCGCGCCGCCCATGCGCTGGGCCGTCACTACCCGGGCGGTCTGGAAGCCTTTGTCGCGGCCATGAACGCCAAGGCGCGCAGCCTGGGCATGGCCGACACGCACTACGTCGAGCCCACCGGCCTGTCCAGCCGCAACCAGAGCAGCGCGGCCGACCTGGCCAAGCTGGTCAACGTGACCAGCCAGGTGCCCATCCTGCGGGACCTGTCCACGTCGCGCGAAACCCGCGTCGCGTTGGGCAAGCGCCAGGTGCAGTTCCGCTCCACCAACGGCCTGCTGTCCAACCCGCTGTGGGACATCGGCCTGCAGAAGACCGGCTTCATCAACGAGGCCGGCAAGTGCCTGGTCATGCAGGCGAGCATGGCCGGCCGCAAGCTCATCATGGTGTTCCTGGATTCCAGCGGCAAGGCCTCGCGGATCGCGGACGCCGAGCGCATGCGCAAATGGCTGGCGTCGCTGCCGGGCGGTGGCGAGGCGGCGGCCAAGCTCTGATCCTGGCCTGCACAAAAGCAAGCGGCGCCTCGGCGCCGCTTTTTTATTTCAGGCCACTTCAGGCCCGGTGCCCCAGCGCCGTCGAGATCTGTGCCGCGGTCTCCTTCAGCCGCACCACCCAGCCTTCTTCCAGCCGGTCGGCCGGTGCCGAGATGGACAGGCCCGCGACCAGCTTGGCCTGGTCGTCGTAGATGCCGGCGGCCATGCAGCGCACGCCCAGCTCTAGTTCCTCGTCGTCGCGCGCGATGCCGCGCTGGCGCACCATGGCCAGCTCGCGCTCCAGGGCGCCGATGTCGGTCAGGCTGTTGCGCGTGTGACCGGCCAGGCCGGTGCGGGTGGCGTAGGCGCGCACGCGCGGGCTGTCGTCGCTGGCCAGGAAGAGCTTGCCCACCGAGGTCAGATGCAGCGGCGCTCGGCCACCCACGGCGCGCACGACCTGCATGCCCGAGCGTTCCGAGTAGGTGCGCTCGATGTAGACGATCTCGTCGCCCTGGCGCACCGACAGGTTGACTGGCTGGTGGGTGAACTTGTGCAGTTCGCGCATGGCGGGCAGGGCCGCGTCGCGCACATCCAGCCGCGCCTTGACCAGATTGCCCAGCTCCAGCAGCCGCATGCCCAGCCGGTAGCTGCCCGCCTCGGGCCTGTCCACGAAGCGCCCCAGAGTCAGGTCGTTCAGAATGCGGTGCGCCGTCGACGGGTGCAGACCGGTGGTCTCGGACAAGGCCTTCAGTGACACCGGGTCCTGATGGCTGGCTAGCACATCCAGCAGCGCAAACATGCGCTCCAGCACCTGGATCGCAGGGGTTTGCGCTTCTTTGGGTTTCATGGCGGCATTGTGGGGGAGATTGGCGGTGTTTTGTATGGCGAGAGCGGTGTTCAGAAAGTGGCAAGCGCTGGGGCTGGTGTTGCTGTCGCTGGGGGCCGGCGCGGTGGAGCCGCCGGCCGAGTCCCGCTGGGGCCGCATCCCCAAGCTGTATGGCCGCATCACGGCGAACGAGCTGGGCCTGGTCATCAACACGGCTGACCCCTACTCCGTCGCCGTGGGCGAGTACTACGCACGGCGCCGTGGCATCCCGCCCGACCAGATCGTGCGCGTGCAACTGCCCCTGCGCAGCAGCCTGACGCGCGAGGAGTTCCAGGCCTTGGACCAGACGCTGCGCAGCCAGATGCCCGAGAACGTCAACGGTCTGGCGCTGGCCTGGGTGCAGCCCTATGCGGTGGAGTGCAACTCGCTGACCAGCGCGCTGGGCATGGGGCTGCAGCCGGACGTCTGCCGCAACAGCTGTGCCGCCACGAGGCCCAGCCCCTACGCGAGCTATTTCGGGGCGCGGCCCTGGATCGTGCTGGGCCTGCGCCCCACCATGCAGCTGGCGGCCCGCTCGGTGCCGGCCGCCATGGCGATGATCGAGCGCGGCATGGCGTCCGACCACACGCTGGCTGCGGGCGCGGCCGAGCCGGCACTCGCCTGGCTGGTGGCGACCCCGGATGTCAACCGCAATGTGCGCGAACGCCTGTTCCCGCCAGCGGGGGCGGTGCCGGGCGTGGCTGGGCTGGAGGTGAGGCGCGTGCGCAGTGAGGCCTTGCCGCCCGTGCGCCGCGCGCTGATCTACCAGACCGGCCTGGCCCGCGTGCCGGCGCCGCTGGGCGGCGAATGGCTGCCCGGCGCGCTGGCCGACCACCTGACCTCGTTCGGCGGATTGCTGGACAAGCCGGCCGGCGAGGGGCAGATGAACATCCTGGACTGGATCGATGCCGGCGTGACGGCCAGCTACGGCACGGTCAGCGAGCCCTGCAACCATGTGCAGAAGTTCCCGCATCCGCAGGCGCTGATCCAGGCCTATGCGCAGGGCGTCAGCGCGCTGGAGGCCTATTGGCACAGCGTGGGCTGGCCGGCCCAGGGCGTGTTCGTCGGCGAGCCGCTGGCGGCGCCGTTCGCCGCGCCACCTCAGCCCGCCGCGTCGGCCGCCACGCCCTGAGCCGCCGCGAGACCTGCACGCACGGCGCCTTCCAGCGTGGCGGGGTAGGGGCCGGCGATGTAGTCGCCCGCAGCCCACAGGCCCAGCGCGATGCGGGCCGGAGGGCGTTGGAGGCCGGGCGTGCAGGCGAAGGTCGCACGCTTCTCGGTCAGCATCCTGTCGATGACGGGTGGCGTGGCCCAGCGCAGTTCGCGCTGCGCCTGGGCCAGCACGGCGTCGTCGCAACCTCCGCTCGCGACCCAGGGCGCGGCGCCGCTGACGACGAAGGCAAACCGGCCCGGTTTGCCGCCCAGCCGGCCGTGGTCGAAGACGAACTGCGCGGGTGCGTCGGGCCCGTCTCGCAGCGCCAGCATGGGGGCCGGCAGCGAGGTGCCCGGACTGTGCAGGTAGACGGTGATGATGGGCTCGAAGTGCAGCGCCTGCGCAGCGGCACTCCAGTGCGGCGCGAGGGGCGCCGCCAGCCGGGCGGCCTCGACGCTGCTGCAGGCCAGCACGATGCCATCGAAGGCCTCGCCGTCGACGCGCCAGCCGGGTTCCAGCTGCTGCACGCGTCGGCCCAGCCGCAATCTTTCGCCCAGCCAGACGGCCGCCGGCGTGGCCAGCAGTTCGGACAGCGGCCGGCGCGGCAGCAGCAGGTCGGCGCTGCCGGCGCCGCTGAACAGCGCGTCCTTCAGCACGCGCAGGAAGACTTGCGCGCTGGCCTGCGGCGCGGGCGTGTTCAGCGCAGCCACGCACAGCGGCTCGACGAGGTCACGCTTCACGGCGTCCGGCAGTCCGGCGCACAGTTCGGCGACGCTGAGCCGGGCATCGCAGCGGAAGCCGCGTGCCAGCCAGCTGCCGGCGGCCGCGAGCAGACCCAGCCGCGCGGACAGCGGCCAGCCGCGATGCGCCAGCACGCCGCGCGTGAACGCGATGGGTGGCGAGCCGGGCGGCAGCTGCAGGCCGGGCTCGCGAGGGTAGGGCAGGGCCAGCGGCAGGCGCTGCAGCACGGCGTCGGGGTCCACGCCGAGGCGGCGCATCAAGGCCAGGCTGTCGCGGTAGGCGCCGATGAGGATGTGCTGGCCGTTGTCGTAGGGCCAGGCGGCATCCTGGGCGGTCACGCTGCGCGCGCGACCGCCGGGCTGCGGCGCCATCTCGAAGACCGTGATGTCGTGGCCCGCATCGGCCAGCGCCACGGCGGCCGCAATGCCGGCCCAGCCCGCGCCGACGACGGCGGCCTTCACCGGCCGCGCCAGTTGGTTTTCATCGCGATCCACAGCTTGCGCACCGGCGTCAGCGCGATGCGCTGGTGCAGCACCTGGAAGTCCTCGCGCTCGATCTCCACCAGCAGCGCACGGTAGATGTTGGCCATCATCAGCCCCGGCTTCTGCGGCACGCGGTCCGCCTCGGGCAGCAGCGCGAGCGCTTCGTCGTACAGCCGGTGCGCGCGCTCGGCCTGGAACTTCATCAACGCCGTGAAGCGCTCCGAGTAGCCCCAGGGCTTGCTGCGCAGCAGGATCTCGTTGGCCTTCACGCCGAACTGCTGCAGCTCATTGACCGGCAGGTAGATACGGCCGCGCCGCGCGTCGTCGCCCACGTCGCGAATGATGTTGGTCAACTGCATGGCCTGGCCCAGCTTGTGGGCGTACTCGACGGTCTGCGGCTGCGTGCGGCCGAAGATGCTGCTGGCCACCTCGCCCACGACGCCGGCCACCAGGTGGCAGTAGCGCTGCAGGCCGGCGAAGTCCAGGTAGCGCGTCTGCTGCAGGTCCATCTCGCAGCCTTCGACGACGGCGTTCAGGTGCTCCAGCCGGATGTCGTAGGTGGCCGTGTGGGGCATCAAGGCCTTCATGACTGGATGGCTGGGCTGGCCGGCGAAGGCGCTGGCGGCTTCCTTGCGCCACCAGGCCAGCTTGGTCGCGGCGACGCCGGCGTCCTGGGTCTCGTCCACCACATCGTCCACCTCGCGGCAGAACGCGTAGAAGGCCGTGATGGCGGCGCGCCGCGACGGCGGCAGGAACAGGAAGGCGTAATAGAAGCTGGAGCCGCTCGCGGCGGCCTTCTGCTGGACGTAGTGCTCAGGCGTCATGATGTGGCGCGCATTGTCAGCGCCCGCCAGGCCAGGCGCGGGAAGTCCAGGGCCCCGACCGAGGGGCGGTGCAGCAGGCTGTCGTGATGACGCGCCGCGATCTTGTCCAGGATGGCCAGCCCGCCCTGGACGACGAAGCGCAGCTCCCAGCCGGCGCGGCCGGGCAGCGTCAGCGCCAGCGGCGCACCTTCCAGCATCAGCGCGCGGGCCCAGGTGCAGAGGTCGGCGATCAATGCCCGGGCGGAGGGGCTGTCGCGGCAGGCCAGCACGTCTTCGGGGCTCAGGCCGTGGCGATTCAGGTCGTCCTGTGGCACGTAGAGCCGGCCATTGGGGCCGTCGCGGCTGAAGTCCTGCCAGAAGTTGACCAGTTGCAGCGCCGAGCAGATGGCGTCCGACCGGCGCAGCGACGCGGCGTCGTCCACGCCGTACAGGCCCAGCAGCAGCCGGCCCACCGGGTTGGCCGAGCGGCGGCAGTAGTCCAGCAGGTGGGCGCGGTCGCGGTAGCGGGGTGGGGTCAGGTCCTGCTCGAAGGCGTCCAGCAGGTCGTGCAGCAGCGCAGGCTGCAGGCGGTGCAGCTCGCGGGCCAGCGGCACGAAGATGCCGGGCCAGCGCGGCGAGGGGGGGGCGCCGGCGACGACCGCCGTCAGGTCTGCCCGGTAGTCCCGCAGGGCCTGCACGCGCTGGGCGGTCGTGGCGTCGCCCTCGTCGGCCAGGTCGTCAGCCGTGCGGGCGAAGTGGTAGACGGCGACCACGGCCGGCCGCAGCGCCGGCGGGCACAGCCAGGAAGCAACGGGAAAGTTCTCGTAGTGATCGACGCTCAAGCTTTTTCTCAAGTTCCGCTTGCAAAGCCGCGCTGTTCAAGCGAAATTCAGCGAGGTTTGACAGTTGTCACAGGGCCTGAATACATTATTGACCCGCCGGTCATTAAATCTGTGGGCCGGTTTTTTCTCCGAGGTCTGCATGCCCCATCTCTCGCGTCTCGCGCCACCCTTGTGGGTGGCAGCCCTGCTGACCGCCCTGCTGACGGGGTGCGGCAAGCAGTCTGCCGCGCCCGAGCCTGAGCGCGCGGTGCGGACCCAGTTGGTCAGCGCGGGCTCGGCCAGCGCCTCCCATGAGTATGCGGCCGAGGTGAAGGCGAGGGTGGAGTCGCGGCTGTCCTTCCGCGTGCCGGGCAAGCTGCTGACGCGCACGGTCAACCTGGGCGACCCGGTCAAGCCGGGCCAGGTGCTGGCGCGCATCGACGCCCGGGACCTGAAGCTGGCCCAGGCCGCCGCGACCGCCGCGGTGGCGGCCGCGCGCACCAACCGCGACCAGGCCGGCGCGGACTACAAGCGCTTCGTGGACTTGCAGCGCCAGGGCTTCATCAGCGCGGCCGAACTGGAGCGGCGCGACTCGGCCTTCAAGGCCGCGCAGGCGCAACTGGAACAGGCCAAGGCCCAGGCCGACGTGCAGGTCAACCAGGCCGGTTATGCGGAGCTGGTGGCGGACGGCGCCGGCGTGGTGACCGGCGTGGAGGCCGAGCCGGGCCAGGTGCTGGCGGCCGGCACGCCGGTGGTGCGTGTGGCGCTGGACGGCCCGCGCGATGTCGTCTTTGCCGTGCCCGAGGACCAGATCGCCCGAGTCAAGGCAGCGGGCAGCCAGCCCGGCGCGCTGAAAGTGCGCCTTTGGGGTGGCACGGAGACCTTCCCCCTCAAGCTGCGCGAGGTGGCGGCCGCGGCCGATCCGGTCACGCGTACCTTCCTCATCAAGGCCGATGCCGGCAAGCTGGACGTCAAGGTGGGCCAGAGCGCCACGGTGGTGCTGCAACTGCCGTCGGTTCCAGGCGTCGTGAAGCTGCCGTTGTCGGCGGTGTTGCAGCAGGCCGGCAAGACCTCGGTATGGCTGCTGGATGCGGCCTCCATGACGGTCAAGGCAGTGCCGGTGCAGGTGGGCGGCGCGGACGGCAACGAGGTCGTCATTGCAGGCGGTCTGGCCGCCGGCCAGGAGGTGGTGGTGGCCGGGGTGCACGTGCTGAACCCGGGCCAGAAGGTCAAGCGCTACGTGCCGCCGCGCACGACGGCCGCGCCGGCGGCTTCCGCCGCCTCTCGCTGAGCCGGGGCCGCGCATGAACATTCCACCGAACAAGGCCGCGCAGGCCGAAGGCTTCAACGTCTCGCGCTGGGCGCTGGAGCATCCGGCGCTGACGCGCTACCTGATGGTCGTGCTGATGGTGATGGGCTTTGCGGCCTATTTCCAGCTGGGACAGGATGAAGACCCGCCGTTCACCTTCCGCGCCATGGTCATCCAGGCCTTCTGGCCCGGTGCCACGGCGCAGCAGATGGCCGACCAGGTCACCGACAAGATCGAGAAGACGCTGCAGGAGGTGAACCACGCGGACAAGATCCGGTCGTACACCAAGCCCGGCGAGTCGCTGACGGTCTTCCAGCTGAAGGACAACACGCCGCCCAAGGAGGTGCCCGACCTCTGGTACCAGGTGCGCAAGAAGATCGGCGACATGCGCTCCACGTTGCCGCAGGGCGTGCTGGGGCCGGTGTTCAACGACGAGTTCGGTGACGTCTACGGCTCCATCTACGCGCTGTCCGCCGACGGCTTCAGCCGCGAGGAGTTGCGCGAGCATGCCGACCGCGTGCGCCAGGCGCTGCTGCAGGTCAAGGACGTGGCCAAGGTCGAGATCTTCGGCATCCAGCCCGAGAAGCTCTTCATCGAGGTTTCGCAGAAGCGGCTGGCCCAGCTGGGCCTGGACTTCAGCCAGGTCCTCAACCAGATCGGCGCACAGAACGCCGTCGAAGGCGCCGGCCTGCTGAACGCGGGTAGCGCCAACTTCCAGGTGCGCGTGCAAGGGCAGTTCAACTCGCCGCAGGCGCTGGCCGACGTGCCCATCCGCGCGGTCAACCCGAGCACGGGTCAGGCCAGCCAGTTCCGCCTGGGCGACATCGCCGAGATCAAGCGCGCCTACGTGGACCCGCCGGCCACCAAGGTCAGGCATCAGGGCAGGGAAGTGCTGGCGCTGGGCGTGTCCATGGCCAAGGGCGGCGACATCATCGCGATGGGCAAGGCGCTCGGCGCGACGCTGAAGGCCATCGAGCGCGACCTGCCGGCCGGCGTGCAGCTGGAGCAGGTGCAGGACCAGCCCAAGGCCGTGTCGACCTCGGTGGGCGAGTTCGTGCGCGTGCTCATCGAGGCCGTGGTCATCGTGCTGGCGGTCAGCTTCATCTCGCTGGGCCTGCACACCAGGCCGCTGCGCATCGATGTCTGGCCGGGCCTGGTGGTCGCCATCACCATCCCGCTGGTGCTGGCCATCACCTTCGTGACCATGTTCTATTGGGGCGTGGGCCTGCACAAGATCTCGCTGGGTTCGCTGATCATCGCGCTGGGGCTGCTGGTGGATGACGCCATCATTGCCGTCGAGATGATGGTGCGCAAGCTCGAAGAGGGCTACGACAAGATGCACGCCGCCACGTATGCCTACGACGCGACGGCCATGCCCATGCTGACTGGCACGCTGATCACGGCGGTGGGTTTCCTGCCCATTGGCTTGGCCAAGTCCACCGTGGGCGAATACACCTTCGCGATCTTTGCGGTGACGGCCGCGTCGCTGGTCATCTCCTGGCTGGTGTCGGTCTATTTCGTGCCCTACCTCGGCGCGTTGTTGCTGAAGGCCAAGCCGGCCGCAGACGGCGAAGTGCACGAGCTGTTCGACACGCCTTTCTACAACCGCTTCCGCGGTGTGGTGCGCTGGTGCGTGGAGAACCGCTGGAAGACCATCGGCGTCACGCTGCTCGTCTTTGTGCTGGGCCTGCTCGGCATGGGCCGCGTGCAGCAGCAGTTCTTCCCGGATTCCAGCCGCCCCGAGGTGCTGGTGGACCTGTGGCTGCCCGAGGGCTCGACCATGCAGGAGACCGAGGCGCTGGCCAAGCGCTTCGAGGCCCGCATGCTGAAGGAGCCCGGCATCGCGACGGTGACCGGCTGGGTCGGCTCCGGCGTACCGCGCTTCTACCTGCCACTGGACCAGATCTTCCCGCAGGTCAACGTGACGCAGTACATCCTGCTGCCCAAGGGCCTGGCCGAGCGCGAAGAGCTGCGGCAGCGCCTGCCGCTGGTGCTGGCCGAGGAATTCCCGGAGGCGCGTGGCCGCGTGAAGCTGCTGCCCAACGGCCCGCCGGTACCCTATCCGGTGCAGTTCCGCGTGACCGGCGCCGATCCCAAGGTCGTGCGCGACTGGGCCGACAAGGCCAAGGACATCCTGCGCGCCAACCCGGACATGCGCGGCGTCAACGACAACTGGAACGAGAACGTCAAGATCCTGCGTCTGCATGTCGACCAGGACAAGGCGCGCGCGCTGGGCGTCACCAGCCAGAGCCTGGCCCAGGCATCGCGCACGCTGCTGTCCGGCACCGTGGTGGGGCAGTACCGCGAGGCCGACAAGCTCATCGACATCGTGCTGCGCCAGCCGCTGAACGAGCGTGCCGTCATCACGGACCTGGCCAACGCCAACCTGCCGACCACGTCGGGGCGGACCATTCCGATGACGCAGATCGCCAAGGTCCAGTTCGACTGGGAGCCGGGCGTCATGTGGCGCGAGGGCCGCAACTACGCGGTCACCGTGCAGGGCGACGTGGCCGAAGGCCTGCAGGGCGCGACGGTGACCAAGGCCGTCTGGCCCCAGCTGGACGAGTTGCAGAAGCAGATGCCCACCGGCTACCACATCGAGATCGCTGGCGCCGTGGAGGAAAGCAGCAAGGGCCAGGGCTCCATCGCGGCCGGCGTGCCCATCATGCTGTTCATCACCTTCACGCTGCTGATGCTGCAGCTGCAGAGCTTCAGCCGCGCGATGCTGGTGTTCCTGACCGGCCCGCTGGGCATCGCCGGCGTGGCCATGGCGCTGCTGCTGCTGAACCGGCCGTTCGGCTTCGTGGCGCTGCTGGGTGTCATCGCGCTGATGGGCATGATCATGCGCAACTCCGTCATCCTCATCGACCAGATCGAGCAGGACCGCGCCCGCGGCGTGCCGGACTGGTCGGCCATCGTCGAGTCCGCGGTGCGGCGTTTCCGCCCCATCGTGCTGACGGCAGCGGCGGCGGTGCTGGCCATGATCCCGCTGTCGCGCAGCGTGTTCTGGGGGCCGATGGCCGTGGCCATCATGGGCGGCCTCATCGTGGCCACCGTGCTGACGCTGCTGGCGCTGCCGGCCATGTACGCGGCCTGGTTCCGCGTCGTTCGCCCCGAGGAAGAGGAGCACAGCCGGCTGCACAGCGAACTTCCTGCCCAGCCCTGAGCCATTCACCTAGGGTTTTGCCGCCCCGCACGCCGGGGCGGCGGGCAAGCCGTGCAGGATCGCTACAATCGCCGGTTTGCCGAATCGCCTACGGGGTTGCTCGTCCTGAGCAGCCCAACCAGAACTCCCGTTGCGCGGGTGGCGAAATTGGTAGACGCACCAGGTTTAGGTCCTGACGCCTTCACGGGCGTGCCGGTTCGAGTCCGGCCCCGCGCACCACTGTCATCAACTGTTCCCGAGTCCATCATGGCCGTCACCGTCGAAACCCTCGAAAAGCTGGAACGCCGCATCACCCTGCACGTGGCGGCCGCTGACATCAACAGCGAAGTCGAAGCCCGTCTGAAGAAGCTGGCCCGCACCGTCAAGGCCGACGGCTTCCGTCCCGGCAAGGTGCCGATGAACGTCGTGGCCCAGCGCTACGGCTACTCGGTGCAGTACGAAGTCGTCAACGACAAGTTGGGTCAGGCCTTCAACAACGCCGCCAACGAAGCGCAGTTGCGCGTGGCCGGTATGCCTCGCATCGAGCAGAAGGACCAAGCGCCGGAAGGCCAGATGGCTTTCGATGCGACCTTCGAGGTCTACCCCGAGGTCAAGATCAACGACCTGGCCACGGCCGAGGTCGAGCGCGTCACCAGCGACGTGACCGAAGAGGCCATCGACAAGACCGTCGAGATCCTGCGCAAGCAGCGCCGCAGCTTCGCCCAGCGCGCCGCTGCCGACGTGGCCGCCGTGGGTGACCGCGTCACCATCGACTTCGAAGGCAAGATCGACGGCGAGCCCTTCCAGGGCGGCAAGGCCGAAGGCTTCCAGTTCCTGATCGGTGAAGGCCAGATGCTGGAACAGTTCGATGCCGCGGTGCGTGGCATGAAGGCTGGCGAAAGCAAGACCTTCCCGCTGCAGTTCCCCGAGGACTACCACGGCAAGGACGTGGCCGGCAAGGAAGCCGACTTCCTCGTCACGGTCAAGAAGATCGAGGCCCAGCACCTGCCCGAGGTGAACGAGGCGTTCGCCAAGTCGCTGGGCATCAAGGACGCTTCCGTCGAAGCGCTGCGCGCCGACATCAAGAAGAACCTTGAGCGTGAAGTGAAGTTCCGCGTGCTGGCCCGCAACAAGGGCGCCGTCATGGATGCGCTGGTGGCCGCCTCCGAGCTGGATGTGCCGAATGCCCTGGTGCAGAACGAGGCCGAGCGCATGGTCGGCCAGGCCCGCGAGGACCTGAAGAAGCGTGGCGTCAAGGATGCCGACAAGGCCGAGATCCCCGCCGACATCTTCAAGCCGCAGGCCGAGCGCCGCGTGCGCCTGGGCCTGGTGGTTGCCGAGCTGGTGCGTGCGAACGAGCTGCAGGCCAAGCCGGCCCAGCTGCAGGCCCACATCGAAGAGCTGTCGCAGAGCTACGAGAAGCCCGCTGAAGTCATGCGCTGGTATCTGAGCGACCGTGAGCGCATGGCCGAGGTGGAAGCCGTCGTCGTCGAGAACAACGTCACGGACTTCGTGCTGGCCAAGGCCAAGGTGACCGACAAGGCGCTGCCTTTCGACGAGCTGATGGCTGCCGGCAACTGAGAGCCCCTCGCCTGACGAAGGCGCCGTGCCGCAAGGCCCGGCGCCTTTTTACTTGCGTGGCCATAATCCGCCCCCATAACAGACGTAATTGATTTCCAAGGATCTGAATGAGCGCGCTTGAAACCAGCAACCTGGGCATGGTGCCCATGGTCATCGAACAGTCGGGCCGCGGCGAGCGCGCCTACGACATCTACTCGCGCCTGCTGCGCGAGCGCATCATTTTCCTGGTCGGCCCGGTCAACGACGCGGTCGCCAACCTCGTCGTCGCGCAGTTGCTGTTCCTGGAGAGCGAGAACCCCGACAAGGAGATCTCGCTGTACATCAACAGCCCCGGCGGCAGCGTGTCTGCCGGCATGTCGATCTTCGACACGATGAACTTCATCAAACCCGAAGTCTCGACGCTGTGCATGGGCATGGCGGCCAGCATGGGCGCCTTCCTGCTGTCGGCAGGTGCCAAGGGCAAGCGTTTCTCGCTGCCCAACGCCAAGGTCATGATCCACCAGCCGCTGGGCGGCGCGCAGGGCCAGGCGACCGACATCGAGATCCATGCGCGTGAAATCCTGAAGACCCGCGAGGCCTTGAACCGCATCCTGGCCGAGCGCACCGGCCAAAGCCTGGAGAAAATCCAGTCTGACACCGAGCGCGACTACTTCATGTCCGCGGCCGAAGCCAAGGACTACGGGCTTATCGACCAGGTGCTGGAGCACCGCCCGTAAGTCGTGAGGGGCTGTAACCAGCCCCTGGATTCGCAGCGAAATCGGGGCCCTTATCCCCACAAGGGCCCCGAGATCGTTTGGACTATCATCATTCAGGCACCCCGCCTGACTTTCTGGCATCTCCCCGAGCAGACCCATGGCCGACAAAAAAGGCACCTCCAGCGAAAAAGTTCTGTACTGCTCGTTCTGCGGCAAGAGTCAGCACGAGGTCAAGAAACTGATCGCCGGCCCGTCGGTGTTCATCTGCGACGAGTGCATCGAGCTCTGCAATGACATCGTCCGCGACGAGATCCCGGCGCCCGAGCCCGCGGCGCGTGCGGGCAAGTCCGACCTCCCCACGCCCAGCGAGATCAAGACCAGCCTGGACAACTACGTCATCGGCCAGGACGTTGCCAAGCGGACGCTGGCCGTGGCGGTCTACAACCACTACAAGCGCCTGCGCCACATGGCGGCGACCAAGGATTCGGTCGAGCTGTCCAAGAGCAACATCCTGCTGATCGGCCCCACCGGCTCCGGCAAGACGCTGCTGGCACAGACGCTGGCGCGCCTGCTGAACGTGCCGTTCGTGATCGCCGATGCGACGACGCTGACCGAGGCCGGCTACGTCGGCGAGGACGTCGAGAACATCATTCAGAAGCTGCTGCAGAACTGCAATTACGACGTCGAGCGTGCGCAGCGCGGCATCGTCTACATCGACGAGATCGACAAGATCTCGCGCAAGGCCGATAACCCGTCCATCACGCGCGATGTGTCCGGCGAAGGCGTGCAGCAGGCGCTGCTCAAGCTCGTCGAAGGCACGATGGCCTCGGTGCCCCCGCAGGGCGGCCGCAAGCACCCGAACCAGGACTTCCTGCAGATCGACACGACCAACATCCTGTTCATCTGCGGCGGCGCGTTCGACGGCCTGGAAAAGGTCATCCAGAACCGCAGCGAGAAGTCCGGCATCGGCTTCGGCGCGACCGTGAAGAGCAAGTCCGACAAGAAGGTCGGCGAGGTCTTCCGCGAGTGCGAGCCCGAGGACATCATCAAGTTCGGCCTGATCCCTGAACTCGTCGGCCGTCTGCCCGTCGTTGCGACGCTGGGCGAGCTGACCGAAGACGCGCTCGTGCAGATCCTGACCGAGCCCAAGAACGCGCTGGTCAAGCAGTACCAGCAGCTGTTCGAGATGGACGGCGTCGAGCTCGAAATCCGCAAGCCGGCGCTGGCTGCCATCGCCCGCAAGGCGCTGGCCCGCAAGACCGGTGCGCGCGGCCTGCGTTCCATCATGGAGCAGTCGCTGATCGACACCATGTTCGACCTGCCAACGCTGGATGGCGTCGAGAAGGTCGTGCTGGACGAGCACAACATCGAGGACGCGTCGGCACGTCCCTTGCTGGTCTATCGCGAACAAAAGGCCAGCGCGTAAAACCGCAACCGAGCCCTCCAACTTGTATTTGTCCCCTCAGGCCGCACATCGGCCTGAGAAAGAGAGGTCTTCATGTCCGGACACCCCATCCTCCCCGCCGACCCGATCACGCTGCCGCTGCTGCCGCTGCGTGACGTCGTCGTGTTCCCGCACATGGTCATCCCGCTGTTCGTCGGGCGCCCCAAGTCCATCAAGGCGCTGGAAGCCGCGATGGAAGCCGGCCGCCAGATCATGCTGGTCGCCCAGAAGGCCGCCGGCAAGGACGAGCCCAAGGCCGAGGACATGTTCGAGGTCGGCTGCGTCTCCAGCATCCTGCAGATGCTGAAGCTGCCCGACGGCACCGTGAAGGTGCTGGTCGAAGGTCTGCAGCGCGCCACCACCAGCTCCATCACGGAGCCGGGTGAGCACTTCGTTGCTGAGGTGACGCCCATCCCGCCCGAGACCGAGCATGCCCCTGAAGTCGAAGCACTGCGCCGCGCCGTGACGCAGCAGTTCGACCAGTACGTCAAGCTCAACAAGAAGATCCCGCCCGAGATCCTCACGTCCATCGGCGGCATCGACGATCCGGGTCGCCTGGCCGACACCATCGCCGCCCACCTGCCGCTCAAGCTTGACGCCAAGCAGGCCGTGCTGGACCTCGCCGACGTGGCCAAGCGCCTGGAAAAGCTGCTCGACCTGCTCGAGCACGAGGTCGACATCCTGCAGGTCGAAAAGCGCATCCGTGGCCGCGTCAAGCGCCAGATGGAGAAGAGCCAGCGCGAGTACTACCTGAACGAGCAGGTCAAGGCCATCCAGAAGGAGCTGGGCGACGGCGAAGAAGGCGCCGACATGGAGGAGCTCGAGAAGAAGATCCTCGCCGCCAAGATGCCCAAGGAGGCGCGCAAGAAGGCTGATGCCGAGCTGAAGAAGCTCAAGCTGATGTCGCCGATGTCCGCCGAAGCCACGGTGGTGCGCAACTACATCGACACGCTGGTCAATCTGCCCTGGAGCAAGAAGACCAAGATCAAGCACGACCTCAAGAACGCAGAGGACGTGTTGAACGAGGACCACTACGGCCTCGAGAAGGTCAAGGACCGCATCCTCGAATATCTCGCAGTGCAGCAGCGCGTCGACAAGGTCAAGGCACCCATCCTGTGCCTGGTCGGCCCTCCGGGCGTCGGCAAGACCTCGCTCGGCCAGAGCGTGGCGCGCGCCACCGGCCGCAAGTTCATCCGCATGGCGCTGGGCGGCGTGCGCGATGAAGCTGAGATCCGCGGCCACCGCCGCACCTACATCGGCTCCATGCCGGGCAAGGTGCTGCAGTCGCTGACCAAGGTCGGCACGCGCAACCCGCTGTTCCTGCTCGACGAGATCGACAAGCTGGGCATGGACTTCCGCGGTGATCCGTCTTCCGCGCTGCTGGAAGTGCTGGATCCCGAGCAGAACCACACCTTCGGTGACCACTACATCGAGGTCGACTTCGACCTGTCCGATGTGATGTTCGTCGCCACGTCGAACTCGATGAACATCCCGCCGGCCCTGCTGGACCGGATGGAAGTGATCCGCCTGTCGGGTTACACCGAGGACGAGAAGGTCAACATCGCACAGACCTACCTGCTGCCCAAGCAACGCAAGAACAACGGCGTGCTGGACGAGGAACTGGAAGTGACCGAGTCGGCCGTGCGCGGCGTGATCCGCTACTACACGCGGGAAGCCGGCGTGCGCTCGCTGGAACGCGAGATGTCCAAGATCTGCCGCAAGGTGGTCAAGGGCATCCAGCTCAAGACCTACGACAGCAAGGTCGTCGTCACGGAGGACAACCTCCACGACTTCCTGGGCGTGCGCAAGTACGACTTCGGCCGTGCCGAGAAGAAGAACCAGGTTGGCCAGGTCGTCGGCCTCGCGTGGACGGAAGTGGGCGGCGATCTGCTGACCATCGAAGCCACCGCGATGCCGGGCAAGGGCAACATCATCCGCACCGGTTCGCTGGGCGACGTGATGAAGGAGTCCGTCGAGGCCGCTCGCACCGTGGTGCGCTCGCGCGCCCGCCGTCTGGGCATCAAGGACGAAGTCTTCGAGAAGCGCGACGTGCACGTCCACGTGCCCGACGGCGCGACGCCCAAGGACGGCCCGAGCGCGGGTGCGGCGATGACGACTGCCTTCGTGTCTGCACTGACCGGCATCCCGGTGCGTGCCGACGTCGCGATGACCGGCGAGATCACGCTGCGCGGTGAGGTCACCGCCATCGGTGGCCTGAAGGAAAAGCTGCTCGCGGCCCACCGCGGCGGCATCAAGACCGTGATGATTCCGGAAGAGAACGTCAAGGACCTGCAGGACATTCCGGAGAACGTGAAGAACCAACTCGAGATCGTGCCCGTGCGCTGGATCGAGCGCGTGCTCGAAGTGGCCCTGGAAGCCGTGCCGACGCCACTGCCCGACGAGGAAATCCCTGTCGCTGCGGCCAAGCCGGAAGAGGGCGCTGCGAAGACAACCGTGGCAGCCCACTGAAGAAGTGCGATTGGCTTGTCATCCGGCCAAAAACTGGATTACAATGCCAGCTTCGCTAGATCGCTGAAACGGTCTTGTGAAAATTGCAGGATGTGGTTGCGCAAGCAATTGCTCAGCAATGCGGGTGTAGCTCAGTTGGTAGAGCGCAACCTTGCCAAGGTTGAGGTCACGAGTTCGAGCCTCGTTACCCGCTCCAGTTTTGAGAAGGGAAGCCCCGGCTTCCCTTTTTCGTCAAAGTCGCACCAACGGCTTTGGCTTGGGTTTTACGGCGGCGCGATAGCAAAGCGGTTATGCCCCGGATTGCAAATCCGGTTAGTCCGGTTCGACTCCGGATCGCGCCTCCAGACATAGACACCATGCGGGTGTAGCTCAGTTGGTAGAGCGCAACCTTGCCAAGGTTGAGGTCACGAGTTCGAGCCTCGTTACCCGCTCCAGTTAAAAATCGGTCGCACCGATGTTTGATCGCAAGGTCAAGCGAAATGCGCGGGTGTAGCTCAGTTGGTAGAGCGCAACCTTGCCAAGGTTGAGGTCACGAGTTCGAGCCTCGTTACCCGCTCCAAATTCACGGGAGATTCGAGCAATCGAATCTCCCGTTTTCTTTTGTGCGGCCCGGATAATCCGCCCGCCGCCCGGGTGGCGAAATCGGTAAACGCAGCGGACTTAAAATCCGCCGCCTCGAAAGGGGCGTACGGGTTCAAGTCCCGTCCCGGGCACCAGCGTCGATCATTCGCGACTCAGGCGAACGTGTTGACGTGGCGCCCCAGGTGGCCTTCGGTGGCGAGGGCCGGTTGTTGCGGCAGGGCGTTTAGCAGTTCGGCGGCGCCTGTGGCCTGTATGTCCAGCGCCTTCCTGAGCACCAGCATGCTGGCGGCCGACTGGACCGTGCCCGGGGTGCCGTTGGAGGCACTGCTGGTTGCTGCGCTGACGCCGGCGGAGTTGGCGATGTTCATCTCCGGCGTATCGACCGATTCGGCGCCGGCTTGAGGGCTGGATTCAGATGGTTACGGCCCAGTGCCTGACATGGGGCGCTTGCCAACCCAGCACGCGCTCGATCCAGCGGCGCAGCGCCGCGTCGTCGCCGCTGGTCTCGATATGAAGCGCCGGCGATTCGTCGGTGCCCGGCGCCCACAAGTCCATCGCCCGCCGCGCCACGGCGGTCTCGATGCGCAGCAGCTTGACGTCGGCGCCCAGCGCTTCCTGCCACAGCGGTTCGATCAGCGGGTAGTGCGTGCATCCCAGCAATGCCGTATCGACGCCGGCGGCGCGTAGCGGTGCGCAGTGCTGCCCGACGAGCGCCCGCAGTGCCGGGCTGTCGAGGTCGCCGGCCTCGATGTGGTCCACGATGCCGGGGCAACCCTGTACGACGACCAGCCGATCGCCCACATGGCGAGCGATCAGGGCCCGCAATCGCTCGCTGGCGGCTGTCGCCGGTGTCGCCAGCAGGCCGATGCGGCCATTGCGCGTGGTGGCCACGGCGGGCTTGATGCCGGGCTCGGTGCCGACGAAAGGCAGGGCCGGCCAGCGCGCGCGCAGCGCCTCGATCGCGTGGGCCGTCGCGGTGTTGCAGGCCACGACGATCAGCTCGGCACCGCGGGCGATCAGGTGTTCGGTGATCGCGAAGCTGCGTGCGCGGATCTCGTCCGGGCTGCGGCCGCCGTAGGGCGCGTAGGCGGTGTCGGCCAGATAGCGCAGCCGCGCCGTGGGCAGCAGCGCCTGCAGTTCGCGCAGCACCGTGAAGCCGCCGACGCCGGAGTCGAAGACGCCGATCTCTCGGCCGGGAAAGGGGGCAGTCTGCATGGGACGCGGCAGTCTAGCTTCGCGATTCGAGAGACCTCTCCAAAAAGAGTTCTCTCGACGGTGGTGGGCGTCTGGCTAGAATCGAACGATCGTGCTTTTTTAAGCGCAGCTCCGTCGAGGAGCACCCGTAGAATCTGGTTAACGTTTACGTCAATTCGAGCTGGAGTTTCCGATGAAGGTCTTGGTCCCTGTCAAACGCGTCGTGGACTACAACGTCAAGGTGCGCGTGAAGAGCGACGGCACGGGCGTCGACATCGCCAACGTGAAGATGTCGATGAACCCCTTCGACGAGATCGCCGTCGAAGAGGCCGTGCGCCTGAAGGAAAAGGGCGCCGTCACCGAGGTGATCGCCGTGTCCTGCGGCGTCACGCAGTGCCAGGAGACGCTGCGCACGGCGATGGCCATCGGCGCGGACCGCGCCATCCTGGTCGAGACGGCTGAAGAGCTGCAGCCGCTGGCCGTCGCCAAGCTGCTGAAGGCGCTGGTGGATAAGGAAGGTCCGAGTCTGGTCATCCTGGGCAAGCAGGCCATCGACGACGATTGCAACCAGACCGGCCAGATGCTGGCCGCGCTGACCGGCATGCCGCAGGGCACCTTCGCCTCCAAGGTGGAAGTGGTCGGCGACAAGGTCAACGTCACGCGTGAAGTGGACGGCGGCCTGGAGACCGTGGCGCTGAGCCTGCCGGCCGTCGTGACGACCGACCTGCGCCTGAACGAGCCGCGTTACGTGACGCTGCCCAACATCATGAAGGCCAAGAAGAAGCAGCTCGACATCGTCAAGCCGGCCGACCTGGGCGTGGACGTGGCGCCGCGCATCAAGACGCTGAAGGTCGCCGAGCCGCCCAAGCGCGGTGCCGGCGTGAAGGTGGCCGACGTCGCCACGCTCGTGGCCAAGCTGAAGACCGAAGCCAAGGTCATCTAACTGAACTCCGGAGACATTGAGATGACCGCACTAGTCATTGCCGAACACGACAACGCCTCCATCAAGGGCGCGACCCTGAACACCGTCACGGCCGCCGCCGCCCTGGGGGGCGACGTGCATGTGCTGGTGGCCGGCCACAACGCCGGTGCCGCCGCCGCTGCCGCGGCGCAGATCGCCGGCGTCGCCAAGGTGCTGCATGCCGATTCGGCCGCGCTGGCCGAAGGCCTGGCCGAGAACGTCGCCGCGCAGGTCATCGCGCTGGCGTCGGGCTACAGCCACATCCTGTTCCCCGCCACCGCCGCCGGCAAGAACGTCGCGCCGCGCGTCGCCGCGCTGCTGGACGTGGCTCAGCTGAGCGACATCACCAAGGTCGTCAGCGCCGACACCTTCGAGCGCCCGATCTACGCCGGCAACGCCATCGCCACCGTGCAGAGCAGCGATGCGACCAAGGTCATCACCGTGCGCACGACCGGCTTCGATCCGGCCGCCGCCACGGGTGGTTCGGCCGCCGTCGAATCCGCGGCTCCCGCTGCCGACAGCGGCAAGAGCAGCTTCGTCGGCCGTGAGGTGACCAAGAGCGACCGCCCCGAGCTGACCGCCGCCAAGATCATCGTATCGGGCGGCCGTGCGCTGGGCTCGAACGACAAGTTCATGGAAGTGCTGACGCCTCTGGCCGACAAGCTGGGCGCCGCGCTGGGCGCCTCGCGTGCCGCTGTCGATGCGGGCTACGCGCCCAACGACTGGCAGGTGGGTCAGACCGGCAAGATCGTCGCGCCGCAGCTCTACATCGCGGCCGGCATCTCGGGCGCCATTCAGCATCTGGCCGGCATGAAAGACTCCAAGGTCATCGTCGCGATCAACAAGGACCCGGAAGCGCCCATCTTCTCGGTGGCCGACTACGGTCTGGAAGCCGACCTGTTCACCGCCGTGCCGGAACTCGTCAACGCGCTGTAAACCGCCACGCAGACCACTGCCGGGCGCCCCGACCGTCGTCGCGGCGCCCTTTTTGTTTCCGTCAGGAGGAACAAATGAGTTACCAAGCCCCCGTCAAGGACATGCTCTTCAACATCCAGCACCTCGCCGAGCTGGAGGCGCTCACCGCGCAAGTCCCTGCCTTCGCCGACTTCGGCCTGGACACCGCCGCCGCCGTGCTGGAGGAGTGCGCCAAGCTGACGCAGGACGTCATCGCGCCGCTGAACTGGGAGGGCGACAAGAACCCGTCGAGCTGGAAGGACGGCCACGTCACGACGACGCCGGGCTTCAAGCAGGCCTTCCGCGCCTATGCCGATGGCGGCTGGCAAGGCCTGCAGCACCCCACCGCGTTCGGCGGCCAGGGCGCGCCCAAGGTCATCGCCGCGGCCTGCAACGAGATGCTGCAGGCGGCCAACATGAGTTTCGCGCTGTGCCCGCTGCTGACCGACGGCGCCGTCGAGGCGCTGCTGACCGCGGGCAGTCCTGAGCAGCGTTCGCTGTTCATCCCCAAGCTGCTGGACGGCTCGTGGACCGGCACGATGAACCTCACCGAGCCGCAGGCCGGCTCGGACCTGGCGCTGGTGCGCACACGCGCCGAGCCCCAGGGTGACGGCACGTACAAGATCTTCGGCACCAAGATCTTCATCACCTACGGCGAGCACGACATGGCCGAAAACATCGTCCACCTCGTGCTGGCCCGCGTGGCCGGCGCGCCGGAGGGCGTGAAGGGCATCAGCCTGTTCCTGGTGCCCAAGTTCCTCGTCAATGCCGACGGCAGCCTGGGCGCGCGCAACGACGCGCACTGCGTGTCCATCGAGCACAAGATGGGCATCAAGGCCAGTCCGACGGCGGTGCTGCAGTTCGGCGACCACGGCGGCGCCGTCGGTACGTTGATCGGCCAGGAGAATCGCGGCCTGGAGTACATGTTCATCATGATGAACGCCGCCCGCTACGGCGTCGGCGTGCAGGGCATAGGCATTGCGGACCGGGCCTATCAGAAGGCTGTCGGCTATGCGAAGGACCGTGTGCAGTCCCGCCCCGTGGACGGCTCGGTGGCCGGCAGCGCCGCCATCATTCATCACCCCGACGTGCGCCGCATGTTGATGACCATGCGCGCGCTGACCGAAGGCTGCCGCGCGATGGCCAGCACCGCCGCGGCCGCGTTCGACGCCGCGCACCACCACCCCGACGCCGACGCCCGCCAGCAGAACCAGGCCTTCTACGACTTCATGGTGCCGCTGGTGAAGGGCTACAGCACCGAGATGAGCCTGGAGGTCACCAGCTTGGGCGTGCAGGTGCATGGCGGCATGGGCTTCATCGAGGAGACGGGCGCAGCGCAGTACTACCGCGACGCCAAGATCCTGACCATCTACGAAGGCACCACCGCCATCCAGGCCAACGACCTGGTGGGCCGCAAGACGGCGCGCGACGGCGGTCAGCTGGCGCGCGGTATCGCGGGCCAGATCGAGCGCACCGAGGCCGAGCTGGCGCGGCGAGACAGCGCCGCGGCGCAGGCCATGCTGAAGGCGCTGCGGGCCTCGCGCGAGGACTTCCTTGCGGTGGTGGACTTCATCGCGGCGCAAGCCAAGGCCCGGCCCAACGCGGCCTATGCCGGCTCGGTGCCCTACCTGATGCTGGCTGGCAACCTCGTGGCCGGCTGGCAGCTGGCGCGCGCGCTGCTGGCCGCGGAAGACGCGTTGGCGACTGACAAGGCCTTCATGGCCGCCAAGATCACCACCGCGCGCTTCTACGCCGAACACATCCTGCCGCGCACCGGTGCGCTGCGCACCGCCATCGTGGCGGGCGCCGACAGCGTCACCGAACTCGCGCTCGACGCCTTCTGAGGAGACTGACTTGGCTTTGCCCCCCATCCTGAAGAACCTGCCGCTGCCGGTCATCGGCTCGCCGCTGTTCATCATCAGCAACCCCAAGCTGGTCATCGAGCAGTGCAAGGCCGGCGTCGTCGGCTCCATGCCGGCGCTGAACGCGCGCCCGGCCGAACTGCTGGACGAGTGGCTGGCGGAGATCACCGAGACCCTGGCCGCCTACAACAAGGCCAACCCGGACCGCCCGGCGGCGCCCTTCGCCATCAACCAGATCGTGCACAAGAGCAACGAGCGGCTGGAGCACGACATGGCGGTCTGCGCCAAGTACAAGGTGCCCATCGTCATCACCAGCCTGGGGGCGCGCGAGGACGTGAACCAGGCGGTGCACGCCTGGGGCGGCATCGTGCTGCACGACATCATCAACAACAAGTTCGCGAAGAAGGCCATCGAGAAGGGCGCCGACGGCCTGATCGCCGTGGCGGCCGGCGCGGGTGGCCATGCGGGCGTGAAGAGCCCGTTCGCGCTGATCCAGGAAATCCGCGAGTGGTTCGACGGCCCGCTGGCGCTGTCAGGTGCCATGGCCACCGGCGATGCGGTGCTGGCCGCGCAGGCCATGGGTGCCGACCTGGCCTACATCGGCTCGGCCTTCATCGCGACCGAAGAGGCGCGCGCCAGCGATGCCTACAAGCAGATGATCGTCGCCAGCAACAGCGACGACATCGTCTACAGCAACCTCTTCACCGGCGTGCACGGCAACTACCTGCGCGGCTCGGTCGTGGCGGCCGGCCTGGACCCCGACAAGCTGCCCGAGAGCGACCCCAGCGCGATGAACTTCGGCGGCGGCGCGGCCAAGGCCTGGAAGGACATCTGGGGCAGCGGCCAGGGCATTGGTGCCGTCAAGCAGGTGGTGCCGGCGGCCGAGCTCGTGGCGCGCCTGAAGCGCGAGTACCAGGCCGCCCGCCAGCGCCTGTCCTTGAACTGACCCTGCTCAGCGTTTGTGGATGCGCCAGACCGGCAGCGTCCAGCCCGTCCACAACGCCAGCGCGCGCAGCAGCACGGTGGCCGTCGCTGCCGCGCTGATCGCGGCCCATGGCGGCGCGTCCAGGCGCGCGGCCGCGACCATCACCCAGCCGCCCACGAAGCTGCACAGCGCATAGGGCCGGTGATCGTGGAAGGCGGCCGGGATCTCGTTGCAGACGATGTCCCGCAGCACGCCGCCGAAGGTGGCCGTGATGACGCCCATCAGTACGGCCACGATGCCTGGCATGCCGGCCTCCAGCGCCAGCGACGTGCCGCTGGCCGTGAACAGCCCCAGGCCCAGCGCATCGGGCCATTGGATGGCCTTCTCGGTCAGCGCCAGGTGGCGACGGCGCATGAACAGCATGGCGCCGAACGACAGGGCCATCAGCGCCCACAGCCAGTCGGCATGCTCCACCCAGAAGAACGGCCGGCGGTCCAGCAGCACGTCGCGCAGCGTGCCGCCGCCGAAGGCCGACAGTCCGGCGACGACGCACAGGCCCACCACGTCGAGCTGCTTGCGCGCGCCGGCCAGCAGGCCGGACAGTGCGAAGGCCAGCGTGGCGGCGATCTCGATGGTCGACTGCAGCGTGGAGAAGTTGATGACGGGAGGCTTCATGGCGGGGATCGCATCGTCAGTCGATCAGGGCCGCGTCCGTCAGGAAGCGTGACGGCCGGCTCGGGTCGAAGGTCAGTGTCAGGCGTTGCCGGGCGCGCGTCATGGCCACGTACAGCAGATTGCGGTTATCGCCGGAGCCTTCACCAAACTCGCCGCGCGAGAGGTGCGGCACGATGACGTGATCGAACTCCAGCCCCTTGGCCGATTCGATGCTGGACAGCACCACACGCTCGCTCGCGCGCACGCGCCGCCGGGCCTGGTCCAGCGCCGAGAACAGGCGGAACGCGCCCTCCAAGCCCGCGCCCTCGGTGACGGCGACGCGGTGCAGCTGCGCGACGTTGTCCGCCACCTGCTCGGCATCCTGCCGGCGCACGAACAGGCGGGTGGCCAGCGTCAGCGGGTCCAGCGCCTTCAGGAAGGAGGCTTCGAACGCGTCGAGGTCGTTGCTGCGCAGGATTGCCATCGCGGCGTCCAGCTGCCGCCGGGCGCTCGCGTTCGCGCTGCGCAGCACGTGGCCCTCGATGAAGGCGCGCGTCGATCCGAGGTCGGCCGCAGCTTCGGCCACGGCGACGCGCTGGGCCTCGGCGTCGTCCAGGTGGCGCAGCTCGATGCTGTCCACCCGGGCGCCCGAGAACAGCAGCAGCGCGTTCAGCAGGTGGGCGCGCTGCGGCGCGTCCTCGAAGCCGGTGAAGTCGTTGCACGCGTGGGCGTACAGCCCGCGCACCAGCAGCGTCTCGGCACGCTCCAGGTAGGGCGCGAAGCCGGCCGCGCCGTAGGGCACGCCCAGGCGCAGCAGCTCGTGCTCGATCAGCACCGACTGTGCGGGGTGGCGCAGCAGCACGCGCAGGCCGGCCAGCGCCTGCTGCTGGTGGTGGGCCTGCGCCTGGCGCGCGACGAAGGCCGCGGCGAGCCGGGGGGACTCGCAGCGCTCCAGGTGGATGTATGTCTGGATCGCATCGTCCGCCGCGTAGGGCTTGCGCGCCAGCGCGCCGACATGGCGCGCAAGCTGCGGGCTGAAGCGCCGGCTGTGCGTCAGCGGCAGCACCTCGGGCGTGCCGATCTCCGCGCGAAAGTGCTCGCCCATGAAGCCGGCCTCGGCGCCGGTCTGCGAATGGATGACCTGGTCGCGGTCGCCCACGCCGACGAAGGCCGCCCGCGGGTTGGCGGCCAGCACGGCCTTCAGCACGGTGAACGCGGCGCGGTTCACGTCGTGCATCTCGTCGACGCAGATCAGCGACAGGCCTTGCTGAAGCGCCGCATCGTCGACGAGCGTCTCGCCGTGCAGCAGCGCGCGGGCCAGGTCGTAGACGCCGTCGCCGTCGAAGCGGAACTCGGGCCGGTCGGGGTGGCCGCCCCGGCGGATGAACTCGTAGCAGCGCCAGGCGCGCAGCGTCAGGTAGCCGAAGCCCAGCTCATCGGCCAGCCCGGGCGTCATGCGCTGTTCCGGGTCCAGGTGCTCGACGACCATGCGGCCCTTCAGCAGGTCGAAGGACTTCAGCAGGCCTTCGACGAGTTCGCCCGGCGGCGCCTCCGCCAGCAGCTCGTCGGGGTGGCGCTCCTCGGGCAGCGACTGGGCGCGCTCGATGGCGCGCACCACGTGCGGCCGGACCTGCTCGGGCGAGGTGACGACGCGCGTCGCCGCCCCTTCGGTCTGGGCCAGCACTGCCAGGCTGAAGGCCTCGAAGGTCTGGATGCGCAGCTGCTGCACCACCGGCTTCGGGAGGCCGATGTGGGCTAGCCGCTCCTTCAGTGCAGCGACGGCCGGCGCGGTGGTGGTGAGGGCCAGCACCGTCTGCGGCGGCGCGCCGCGCTGCAGCGCCTGCGCGATGCGCAGCGCCAGCGTCGTCGTCTTGGCCGCGCCGGCGTTGGCCTCCACCAGCAGCAGGCGGGTTCTCAGCAGCTGGATCGCGAGCTGCTCGGCGCTCGGCGTGATGTGGGTGGGCTGGAAGGCGGGATCGCTCATGGTGCGGATTGGAACGCACCCGGCGGGCCCGGCCGACCGGCCCGGGTACTGCTGCGACGAGGGGCGCTACTTGACCGTCGCCAGGCGCACCTGCGGCGCGTCGTTGGCAGCATGCGGGATGCTGACGCCCGCGCGCATCGCCCAGGGCCGCACCTGGTGGTGGATGGGGATGAAGAGCACCTCGTCGCGCGTGCGCTTGAGCGCCTCCTGCATCAGCGCCAGGCGCTTGGGCACATCGGTCTCGACCTTGATCTGCTGGACCAGCGCGTCGACCTTGGCATCGCTGACGCGCGAGTAGTTGCCCTTGCCGTCCACGCCCGAGGTCTTGGTGTGCACGATGTCCTGCAGCGTGTACTGCGCATCGAAGGTGGTCACGCCCCAACCGTACAAGTACAGCGGCAGCTCGAAGCGCTGCAGCGCGGCCGAGTGCTGGGTCATGGGCTGCGTCGTCAGCTTGGCCTTGATGCCCAGGCGCGCCCACATGGACACCACGGCCTGGCAGATCTCCTCGTCGTTGACGTAGCGGTCGTTCGGGCAGGCCAGCGGCGTCTCGAAGCCGTCGGCATAGCCGGCCGCGGTCATCAGCTGCTTGGCGCGCGCCAGATCGGGCTTCTGCACGGTGTCGATTTCCTGCGACCAGCCGTAGGTCACCGGTGCCACCATCGCGGCGGCCGGGATGGACAGGCCGCGCATCAGGCTGCGTTTGATGGCCTCGCGGTCGATGGCCAGCGACATGGCCTCGCGCACGCGGCGGTCCTTGAACGGGTTCTTGCCCTTGATGTTGGAGCCCTTGATCTCGTCGCTGCCCAGGTCCAGTGCGAAGAAGATGGTGCGGTTCTCGGGGCCGTCGATGACCTTGAGCCGCGGGTCGGCCTTCAGCTTGGCCACGTCCTGCGGCGGCAGGTCGGTCAGCAGGTCCAGCGCGCCGGACAGCAGCGCCGCCACGCGGGTCGCGTCCGACTTGATGGGCAGGTAGGTCAGCTCGGTGACGTTGCTGCGCGGCTTGTCCCACCAGTCCTTGTTGACCACCATCGTCAGCTTCTGGTCGGGCGTCCAGCTCGTCAGCTTGAAGGGGCCGGTGCCCATCGCGTTGCGGGCCGCGAAGGTGTCTTCCTTGGCCTTGAAGTCCTGCGGGTTCTCGGACTTGTTCTTGACGGCCCAGGCCTTGCTGAGCACGCGCACGAAGGTCAGGTTGCGCAGCAGCACCGGGTTGGGCGCGTCCAGCATCAGGTCGACGGTGAAGTCATCGACCTTGCGCGCCTCCTTCACGCCGGAGCTGAAGATGACCATGTTGCTGGCCGGGTGGCGGATGCGCTGGAAGCTGAACACCACGTCGTCGGCGGTGAAGGGCGTGCCGTCGTGGAACTTCACGCCGCGCCGCAGTTCGAAGCGCACCTGGGTGGGTGTGACGTAGGTCCACTTGGTGGCCAGCGCCGGCTCGACCTCGAACTTCTCCGTGTAGCGGGTCAGGCCCTCGTAGACGTAGCCCGTCAGCGTGGTCGTCGCTGAGTGGTTCTGCGAGTGCGGGTCCAGCGTCTGGATGTCGTTCTGCGCGGCCCAGCGCAGCGGGTTGGCGGTGGCGGTAGCGGTAGCGGCGAGCGACGCGCACGCCAGAAGCGCGGCGGTGGCCATGCGCAGTTTCATCGGCGATCCTCCTGGGTTAGGAGCCCGGATGATCGCCGAAACCGGCCGCTCACTTCACGGTCGTGTAGCGCGCTTCGAAATAGTCGTTGGAGCGGTGCAGCGTGGTCACGCCGGGCTTCATCGCCCACGGCCGGATCTGGTGGTGGATGGGGATGAACAGCGACTCGTCGCGGATGCGCAGCAGCGCCTCGCGGATGAGGGCGTTGCGCTTGGCCACGTCGGGCTCGAACTTGATCTTCTGGATCAGCCCGTCCAGCGTCGCGTCGCTGACCTTGCCGAAGTTGAAGTTGCCGTCCGCCCCCTGCGTGCGCGTGTGGCCCCAGGCCTGCATGCCGTACAGCGCGTCGTAGGTGGATACGCCCCAGCCCAGCATGAAGAACGGCGACTCGCCGCGCTGGAAGGTCTGGCTGTGGGTGGAGAAGGGCGCCGCGATCAAACGCAGCTTGACGCCGATGCGCGCCCACATGGACACCGCCGCCTGGCAGACCTGCTCGTCGTTCACGTAGCGGTTGTTGGGGCAGTGCAGCGGCAGCTCGAAACCGTTCGGGTAGCCCGCCTCGGCCAGCAGCTTCTTCGCCTTGGCGACGTCGGGTTTCAGCGGCCGGTCCAGCGCGGCGTCGTAGCCGTTGACGCCCGGCGCGATCATCAGCGCGGCCGGCACGGACAGGCCGCGCATGATGCTGCGCTTGATCGCCTCGCGGTCCAGCGCGAGGTTCATGGCCTCGCGCACGCGCTTGTCCTTGAACGGGTTGCGCCCCTTCACGCTGGACTCGCGCAGCTCGTCGCTGCCCTCGTCCATGACGAAGAAGATGGTGCGGATCTCCGAGCCCTCCAGCAGCCGGACCTTGCCCTGCTCCTTCAGCTTGAAGAAGTCCTGCGGCGGCAGGTCGGTGACGATGTCCACGTCGCCCGACAGCAGCGCCGCCACGCGCGTGGGCGCGCTCTTGATCGGCAGGTAGCTCAGCTCGGTCACGTTGCTGGGGTTCTTGTCCCACCAGTCGGGGTTGGCCACCAACTTCACGGCCTGGTCGGGCTGCCAGCTCACCAGCTTGTAAGGCCCCGTGCCGTTGGCGTTGCGCGACGCGTAGTTCTCTTCCTTGGCCTTGTAGTCCTGCGTGCTGGTCGTCTTGTTCTTCTCCGACCAGGCCTTGCTCATGATGGGGAAGCTGATGATGTTCTGCAGCAGCATGGGCGTGGGCGCTTCCAGCAGGAGATCGACGGTGTGCTCGTCGACCTTCTTCACCTCCTTGATGCCCGACACATAGGTCTGCTTGGTGCCCTGCGGCTGCGTGATGCGGCCGAAGCTGAACACCACGTCATCGGCCGTGAACGGCGAGCCGTCGTGGAACTTCACGCCCTTTCGCAGCTCGAAACGCACCTGCGTCTGCGACAGATAGGTCCACTGGGTGGCCAGCGACGGCTCGGGCCGGTAGTTCCTGCCCAGCCGGGTCAGGCCCTCGTAGATGTGGTTGCCGATCGCGTTGGACGTGTTGTGGTCCTGCGAGTGCGGGTCCAGCGTCAGGATGTCGTTCTGCGCGGCCCAGCGCAGCGGCGCGGCGCTGGCGGCGCTCAACGACAGCGCGGCCAGCAGGGACAGGAGTCGGAGCGGGAGTTTCATGCGGCGTCCTGGTGGGAGGGCAGAAGTGGCCCATGCTAGGGCCTGTTGACACGACGGCAGCCGGTGCCGCTGCACGGCCGCGCGCGGCGCCGAATCAGGGCGCCAGCGGCCGGATGCTGCCGCCCAGGCTGCCGGGCGGGTGGTGGTCGATGAACAGCTGCCAGACGCGGCCGCTGCGCGTCGCCTGGGCAAGGGCCTGGCGCAGCGTGCGCCGGTCGGCCTCGCCCAGGCTGCGGCGCGAGAGGTACAGGCCGCTGGTGCTCCAGCCCAGCTCCTCCAGCGGCTCCACGCGCAGCCGCTTCAGCAGCGGTGCCAGCTCGGGCTCGTTGACCAGCGTGCCGACCATGATGGACGGCGCCATCACCGTGGCCTGGGCCAGCCCCAGGCGCAGCGCCCGGGCGACGCCGGCCGGGTCGGACTCCTCGACCAGGCGCTGGCGCTGGCGCAATGCGGCGATGGCGGCGTCGTAGGCCGCGCCGAACGAGAAGCCGCGCACCACCGCCAGCTTGTAGTCCGGCTGCGCCAGCAACTCGGCCAGGGAGCGCGGCACGGGCGTGCCGGCGTCCAGCGTCAACAGGCTGACGCGCACCTGGATCAGCGGCACGAACTCGGCCGTCGCGTCGCGCGCGGGCGTGGCCGACGCCGGCACCAGCAGGTCGGCCTGGCCGGCGTCGAACATCGTCTGCAGCCGCGCACGCGGCACCCTTTGCAGGTCCAGCTGGCAGCGGGAGCTGGTGGCCACCTCGCGCAGCAGCGTCGGGTAGATGCCGTGGGCCCGGCCGTCGTCGAAGGCGACGCTCAGGCCTATGGGGGCCATGGGTACGTTGATGGGGCGCGTGCAGGCCGCCTGCGCCGCCGCTGCGGCCAGCCAGCCCAAGCACCACACGCTCGATCGCACCATGGCGTTCATGCCACCCGACTCCTGGAACCTCACGGCCCATTGTGGCGGCTGCGCGCGCCGCCGGGTTCTCGGCGTGGTTCCCGCGCATCGTGGGCCCGCGCCGCCTGCCGGCTCAGTGCCCCGCGCGCAGGCGCGCCGCCAGCTCGGTGTAGGCGGGCGCGACGCGGGCCGGCGTGGCGTCGGCCAGGTGGGCCCGCAGCACGCGCCTCAGCGTCTCGGGCTGCGGCGTCAGCGGGCCGGCGAAACGCACCTGCTCGTCGTCGGCGATCAGCAGCGTCGGGAAGGTCTCGATGTCCAGGTCGCCGATCAGCTCGGCCTCGTCCTCGATGTCGATCCAGCGCACCCGCAGCCCGGTCTGCGGCAGCCCGGCGCAGGCGGCTTCGAAGACTTGCTGGTAGGACTCGCAGGTGCGGCACCAGGCGGCGCAGAGGCAGGCGACGTGGACGGTCATGGGGCGGCATGGTGCCACGAGCCGGCGTCGGCCCCGCGAGTGCAGGAACGGCCGCCATGCTTTAGATTGGCGGCATGCCCGGCGAATCCTCGAACGACGCGATCTTCGATCCGCGTGCCCAGCTGGCGGCGCTGTCGCCTGCGGATGCGGTCGCCTATGTGCACCACATCATCGACGAGCACTGCGAGGAGAAGGACGCGGCCTACATGAAGGCGGTCATCGTCGCGGGGGCGAGGTCGGTGGAGGTCAGCCTGGAGCATGCGATGGCCGGCAGCCCGGTGGCGCAGACCACCTACGGCGCTGCCAAGCTGAACGGCCTGCATGTGGAGCAGGACGTGGCCGAGGGGCTGTTCTGGCTGCGCCGCGCCCACAACAACGGCCATGCCCATGCCAGCATCCTGCTGTGCATCGTCTACCTGGACGGCAAGCAGGTGGCGCGCAACACCGAGAAGGCGCTGTCCTACGTGGAGGCCGCGGCGGATCGCGGCCTGCCGTCGGCGCAGTTCGTGCTGGCCAACATGCTGCTGGACGGCGAGTCGGCGCCCGTGGACGAAGAGCGCGCCGTGGCCCTGCTGCGGGCGTCCGCACGCGGTGGCTATGCCAAGGCCGCCGAGCTGCTGGCCGAGAACGGCTTGTCCATCGACTAGGACGGCGTCAGCCCGGCCGCCGGGGCGCGGCGCCAGGTGAGGTTGCCCAGCAACTGCAGCAGCAGCCAGCCCAGCGCGATGCCTATCCAGGCGGCCCACAGCGAGTGGCTGAGGAAATGAGCCCCCCGCGCCATCTGCGCCAGGGCGGCCAGGCCGGCCACGACGGCGACCAGACCCCAGGCGCGCCGCCCCCAGATCCATGCGAAGGGGCTGAAGGCGATGGCGCCGGCCGTGTGGCCCGACGGGAAGCAATGACCCGGGCCGCCGTCGCGCAGCGTCCAGTCCCAGTGCGAGACCCAGGGCGAGCTGCCGCCGAACTCCAGCAGGCTCCATGGGCAGCTGCTGTGGCTGAGGCCCTTCAGCGCCGGCACGATGACCAGCACCAGCAGGCCCGCCGCCAGCGCCAGCCGGCGCTCGCGCCGCGACGGGCCGCTGCGGGCGGGCCGGCGGCGCCAGGCATCCACCGCCAGCAGCAGCCAGGCGAGCATCCACAGGTTGCGCAGGCCGGCGTGCAGCAGGTCGCGCGACCAGAAGGCCTCGCGGGCCGGGAAGCCGCCAGGGCCGCCGAAGCAGCGTGCCAGCGCCAGGTCCAGGCCGCTGGCGTCCCAGGCCAGCACCAGCAGCAGCCCCAGGGCCAGGGCGGCGAGAGGGCGACGGTGGGAAGTGGCGAGCAGCATGGTGGACGATTTCATGCGGCTTCGCTGAAGAGAGGCTGAAGCCGCGCCGACGGCCTGGTCGTGCTAGCGTGAACGCATGAGGCTGCTGCTGCTCGAAGACGATCCCATCCTGGGCGAAGGCCTGCGCGACTTTCTGGCGGCGGAGGGGCATGTCGTGGACTGGTGCCGCCACCTGGCCGCAGCCCGCGCGGCTTTGCAGGGCGAGCCCTTCGACGTCTGGCTGCTGGACTGGCAGCTGCCCGATGGCTCTGGCCGGCAGTGGCTGGGCGAGCTGCGTGCCGCCGGCCTGCAGACGCCTGCACTGCTGCTGACCGCGCGCGACCAGCTGGCCGACCGCATCGAGGGCCTGGACGCGGGGGCGGACGACTACCTGGTCAAGCCCTTTGCGCCCGAGGAACTGGCCGCGCGGCTGCGCGCGCTGCTGCGCCGCCAGCAGGGCGGGGCGCCGCTGCTGAGGCTGGGCCCCGGCCTGCGCATCGACCTGGCCGGCCGCCGCGCCTGGGTCGCGGGCTCGGCGGTGGAGCTGACTGCGCGTGAATGGGCCGTGCTGGAGGCGCTGGGGCTGCGCGCGGGGCGCTGGGTGGGCAAGGACCAGCTGGAGAAGCTGGTGCTGGGCTTCGACGGCGAGCCCGCGGTCAGCAATGCGCTGGAGGTGCATGTCGCCAACCTGCGCCGCAAGCTCGGGCGCGAGGCCATTGAGTCGCGGCGCGGCATGGGCTACCGCGTGCAGGCCGGGGGCGGCGATGACTGAGGTTGCCGCGCGCCCGCTGGCCTCCATGGCCCGGCGCCTGCTGTGGGTGACGGGCGGCGGCAGCCTGCTGATCGCGCTGACCGTCACCGCGGCGGCGGTGTGGACGGTGGACGGCGAGGTGGACGAGTTGCTGGACGACGGCCTGCAGGCCAGCGCCGCGCAACTGGCACCGCTGGTGCTGGCGGCCGGCGCGGTGCCGCAGCCGGCCGCCGCCAACGACGAGCTGCGCTTTGCCTGGGCCTGGTTCGACGCCGCCGGACGCCTGCTGCGGGCCAGCCCTGGCGCCCATCCCGAAGCCTGGGCGCCGCTGGCCCCGGGCTTTGCACAGCGCCAGGGATGGCGCCTGTACGGCCTGCCGCTGCGCGACGGGCAAGGTCTGCTGGTGGTGGCGCAGACCGGTGCCGAGCGGCGCGAGGCGCGCTTCGAGGTGGGGCGCAATGCGCTGCTGGCGGCGCTGGCGCTGGCGCTGCTGGGCCTGCCGCTGCTGGCCTGGCGCGCGCAGCGCGAGCTGAGGCCGTTGCAGCAGCTGGCGCAGCGGCTGGCCGGCTTCGATGCCGGGCGCAGCGACCCGCGTGCGCTGGCTGCGCAGCTGGGGCCGCCGGGCCGCAGCGAGCTGGCGGCCATCCATGCGGCCTTGCGGCAGCTGGGCGAGCGGCTGGGCGAGCGGCTGGACTTCGAGCGCGAGTTCGCCGCGCAGTCGGCCCACCTGCTGCGCACGCCGCTGGCCGGCATCGACGCGCAGCTGGCCGTGGCGCTGAAGGAGCAGCCCGGCCAGCCGCGGCTGCAGCGCGTGCGCGAGGCCAGCCGCCGGCTGCAGCACCTGCTGCTGGCGCTGCTGCGGCTGTTCCGCAGCGCGCCCGAACTGCGCCGCGTGCCACTGGACGCGCGCGCCTTGCTGGCCGAGCTGCCGCTAGGTGCGCTGGTGTTGCAGGACGGCCCGGCCTGCCCGCTGGATGCCGATGCCGAGCTGCTGGCCGCAGCGCTGCTGAACCTGGTCGACAACGCCCAGCGCCACGGTGCCACGCGGCTGTGGCTGAGTCAGCCCGACGCGGGCAGCCTGCTGCTGACGGATGACGGCAGCGGTATTGCCGATGCCGAGCGTCACGCACTGCGCCAGCGCCTGGCCTCGGGATCGGCCGACCAGGGGCTGGGCCTGCGGCTGGCCCAGTTGGTCGCCGAGGCGCATGGCGGCGGGCTGGAGCTGCCCGACAGCGCGCAGGGCTTTGCGGTCAGGCTGACGCTGCGACGCTAGCCAGGGCCTTCGTGCGTGCACGCCGCAGCGTTGACAGGCCCTGGCCCTCAGGGCGTGGCCGCCGCGACGTTGTTGCGGCCCTTGCCGCCGCGGTCCTTGGCGAGCTTGCGCGGCGCGGCCGGCTTGGCCGCGCGCACGTTGCTGGCGCTGGCCTTGCCCTTGGCGGGCGCCCGCGTGGCGACCGCCGTCTTCGAGGCGGCCTTGGTCGCGGTGTAGACCACGATGGCCTGACCCGGTTTGAAGCGCGCCGAGCTGCCGACCTTGTTCCACTGTGCCACCTGCGCCCGGCTGAGCCGGTAGCGCGCGGCGACGCTGGCCACCGTGTCGGCCTTGCCGGCCTTCAGCGTCACGCGGCGCAGCGGTGGCGCGTCGGGCGCGAGGCTGAGGCTGGCGGTGTCGGCCAGGCGCTCGGAGACGTCGGCCGTCACATGCGCGGCGCGCGGCACCAGCAGCGTGGAGCCGCGCTTGACCAGCATCTTGGGCGGGATGCGATTGACCTCGCGCAGCGCCGACTCGGCCATGCCGGTGCGCTTGGCGGCCTCGGAGGGGCTCATGGTCTTGGGCACGACCCAGGCGGTCCAGGTCGCCAGCGGGCCGCCGTGGCGGGCCAGGTTCTCGGCGAAGGCGCTGGCCTGGTCGTAGGGCAGCAGCACCTGCTCGGTGGCCGCGGCCAGGATGACAGGCTTGTTCATCTGCGGGTTGAACTGCTGGAAGGTCTCCAGGCTCAGGCCCGCGAGTTCGGCGGCCAGCGCCACATCGATGTCGCGTTCGATCTTCACGCTCAGGAAGTAGGGGTGGTTGGCCACCGGCGGCAGCGCGAGTGCATAGCGGTCGGGGTTGAGCACGATGTTCTTCACGGCCTGCAGCTTGGGCACGTAGTAGCGCGTCTCGTCCGGCATCTTCAGGCTGGCGTAGTCGGTGGGCAGGCCCAGGCGCTGGTTGCGCGCGATGGCCTTCTGCACGTTGCCCTGGCCCCAGTTGTAGGCGGCCAGTGCGAGGTGCCAGTCACCGAACATGCGGTGCAGCCGGCCCAGGTAGTCCAGCGCGGCGCGGGTGGACGCGAGCACGTCGCGGCGGTCGTCGCGGAAGATGTTCTGCTTCAAGTCGAAGTCGCGGCCGGTGGCGGGCATGAACTGCCACATGCCGGTGGCCTTGGCGCTGGACACGGCGTGCGTCACGAAGGCGCTCTCGATGAAGGGCAGCAGCGCCAGCTCGGTGGGCATGCCGCGCTTCTCGACCTCCTCGACGATGTGGAACAGGTAGCGGCTGCCGCGCGTCGTCATGCGCTCGACATAGTCGGGCCTGGCGCTGTACCAGGCCTCGGCCTTGCGCACCCAGTCGTCGTCCAGGTTGTCGAGCTGGAAGCCCTGGCGCACGCGGGCCCACAGGTCGGCGCTGGCGTTGGGCGCGTCCAGGTCGACCTTCTCGCCGGGGCGCATTTCGTCTTCGAGCAGCGTCGCCGCGGCCTCGCGCGCCTGGGGCGTCATCATGATGACGGGGGGCGGCGGCTTGACGGGCTCGACCGCAGC
>DASWWC010000211.1:0-3174 GCA_036401055.1 Roseateles sp. | reverse complement strand
GACCTGCGCGACGGCGCCCGGCTGACGACCGAGCTGGTGGCCCAGGGCGGCAGCCTGCTCAATAGCGCCGGCAGCGGCACGCTGGCCGGCCCGGTGACGCTGCAGGCCGACCTCGCGGTGCAGACCCGCGCGCCCGCCGTGCTGGCGCGCAACCTGGCCTCGTCCGGCACGCAGGGGCTGACGGTCAGCGGCAGCATCAACGACGGCGGCGCCGGCTGGGGTCTGAGGCTGGACGGTGGCGGCACGCTGGCGCTGACGGCGGCCAACCACTACAGCGGCAGCACGCAGATCGCCGCCGGCACGCTGCGCGCCGATGCGGCCGGTGCGCTGCCGGCCACCAGCGCCGTGCAGCTGGCGGCCGGTGCGCGCTTGGTGCTGGGTGCCGACCAGACCGCGGGCTCGCTGAGCGGTGCCGGCGCCGTGGAGCTGGACCGCTTCACATTGACCACCGGCGCCGACGGGACGGACACAGGCTTCTCCGGCAGCCTGTCGGGCACGGGCGGCCTCACCAAGACCGGCAGCGGCCGCTTCACGCTGGCCGGCAGCGGCGCGCACGACGGCGCCACGCGCGTGGCCGGTGGCGAGCTGGTGCTGGCCAGTGCGAACGCGCTGAATGAGCGCACCGCCGTGACCGTGGACGCGGGCGCCACGCTGACCGTGCAGCAGGCGCAGAACCTGGGCTCGCTGGCCGGCTCCGGCACCGTGGACGTGCAGGCCGCGCTGCTGGGCGTGGGCAGCAACGGCACGAGCACCCGCTTCGACGGCACGCTGACCGGCCCCGGCGACCTGGCCAAGCAGGGCAGCGGCAGCTTCACGCTGGCGGGCCGGCACACGCTGGCGGGCGACGTGCAGGTGGCCGCGGGCAGCCTGCGGCTGGAAGGCGAGGGCGTGCTGCCCGCGGCCACTGGCGTCCGCGTGGCCGGCGGCGCGACGCTGGCGTTGCTGGCCGACCAGGCGCTGGGTGCGCTGGACGGCAGCGGCCAGTTGCTGCTGGACACGCACACGCTGACGCTGGGCGCCAGCGGCCGCAGCAGCCGCTTCGACGGCGTCATCAGCGGCAGCGGCGGCCTCATCAAGCAGGGCGGCGGCACGCTGGGCCTGGGCGGCGCCAACCTCTACACCGGCAGCACGCGCGTCGACGCCGGCACGCTGGCCCTGCACACGGCGCAGGCCCTGCACGGCGCCAGCACGCTGGCCATCGCTGCCGGTGCGCAGGTCGAGGCCAAGGCCGACCAGGCCGTGGCCTCGCTGGCCGGCAGCGGCAGCCTGGTGCTGGACGTCGCCCGCTTTGCCGTCGGCGCGGGCGGCGCCGACAGCCGCTTCGACGGCGTCGCCAGCGGCAGCGGCAGCCTCGTGAAGCAGGGCGCCGGCACGCTGACGCTGAGCGCGGCGCAGCGCAACAGCGGCGCCACCGACATCGAGGCCGGCGCCCTGGTGCTGACGGCGGCCGGCAGCCTGGGCGCGGGCGAGATCCGCAACCAGGGCCGGCTGCGCCTGGAGCGCGACGAGGCGCTGACGCTGGACCAGGCCATCACCGGCGCCGGCAGCCTGACGGTGGCGCGCGGCCAGGTCACGCTGACCCATGCCGCCAACGCGTGGCTTGGCGCGACCGAGGTGCTGGGTGGCAGCCTCATCACCAGCGGGCCTGAGCGCCTGCCCGACGCCAGCCGCGTGACCGTGGCCGCCGGCGCCCAGCTGCAGCTGGGCGGCAACGAGACCATCGCCGCGCTGCAGGCGACCGGCAGCGTGCGCCTGGCCGGCCACCTGAGCACGCAGGCCGAGCAGGTCTACACCGGCAGCCTGACGCTGGCCAATGCCGCGGGCATCACGCTCAGCGGCACGCGCATCGACGCCAGCGCCAGCAGCAACGACTTCGGCGCGACGCCGCTGGGCCTGAACGGCGGCCAGGCCTTCATCACCGTCAAGGACGGCCTCAAGCTGGGTGACGTGACGCTGTCCGGCGGCGGCCGCATCGAGGCGCAACGCCTGCAGCTGGACGGCGCGCTCAAGCTGTCGGGCGGCGGCCTCAGCCTGGTCGCCACGGCCGCGCCGGACGACGCCAAGGCCACGCCCCAGGGCACGGCCCAGGTGCCGCTGGCGGGCCTGGCCATGGCCACCGCCGAGGCCACCGTACAGCAGGGTGCTTCCGGTGCCATCACGGTGGACGAGGGCGCCCGGCTGCAGGTGCAGGCCAGCGGTGGCGGCTCCGTGCTGCTGGGCCAGGACGCCAACGATTTCAAGGGCCAGCTCGCCGTGCTGAGCGGTGCCAACTACAACACCGCCTGGGTGCCCAACGCCAAGGGCGCGATGGCCGTGCAGTCGCTGGTGCGGGTGTCGGGCAAGCAGGTGCTGGTGGGCGGTGAGGGCATCGAGGCCGATCTGGTCAGCCTGCGCGCCGACAAGCTGGGCACGGCCGACAGCGCGCAGATCGCCGCGCGCCTGCCCTTCGACGAGATCGTGCTGGGCCGCGCGCTGTCGGCGCCGGGCCTGACGCTGGAGCTGGCGCCGGGCGCGTTCGCCGTGGGCAGCTTCGGCAGCATCAACGGCCAGCCGGTGCGCATCGCGGTGGGCTCCACCGAAACCGGCGCGCGCACCGTGGGGCCCAACGCCGGCTACCTGACCGTGCTGCCCAAGGGCGGCGCCCAGGGCGCAACGGTGGTGGTGCTGACCGGCCCCAAGGTCGGCAGCCAGCCCAGCACCGGCGGGCCGGCCTACCGCTTCTTCCACGATGGGGCCAGTCAGGCAACGGAAGTGCCGGTGATCTATAACGGAGTCCTGCCGCTGACCCCGTCGGCCTCCGGCGCGCTCTCTTCCATCAACGGCGACGCCGAGGACGCCCGCCGGGCGCGCTTCCAGGAGACGGTGCGCACGGAGAACGTGACCGTGCGCCTGCGCTCCGGCGTCATCGCCGAGGTCGGCCCCGGCCGCCCCTCCACCCAGGGCAGCGAGGGCGCCGTGCCGCCGGTGCAGTGCGACCCCGCCGCCCAACCCGTTCTGAGCTGCAAGTGATGTCTGACGAATCCGATGTGACCCTGCCCGACCCGCGCCGCCGCCGCCTCGTCTGCGGCTCGCTGCTGGGTGCCGGTGCGCTGCTGGGCACGCCGCTGGCGTCGGCGCAGTACGGCCGTGAAGCGCAGCCGCCCAGGCCCGCGCCAGCACCCGCGCCGGCCCCCG
>DASWWC010000210.1:0-3179 GCA_036401055.1 Roseateles sp. | reverse complement strand
GGCTACAGCGGCGGCGTCACGCGCGCCATCTCGCGCAAGGCCGTGATGATCGGCGTGTACCTGGTGTTCCTGGCGGTGACGGTGGGCCTGTTCAAGGCCGTGCCCAGCGGCTTCGTGCCCGCGCCGGACAAGCAGGACCTGATCGGCATCGTGCAACTGCCGGCAGGCTCCAGCCTGGACCGCACGGAGGAAGTCCTGCGTCGCATGACCGACATCGCACTCAAGGTGCCTGGCATCGTCGACTCGGTGGCCTTCCCCGGGCTGTCGGGTGCCGGCTTCTCGGCCGCGCCCAACGAGGGCATCGTCTTCTTCGGCCTGGAGAGCTTCGACAAGCGCACCACCCGCGACAAGAGCAAGGAGGCCATCCTTGGTCAGGTCAACGGCGCCATCCAGCAGATCCAGGGTGCGCGCATGTTCGTCGTGCCGCCGCCGCCGGTCGACGGCCTGGGTATTGCCGGCGGCTTCAAGGTGCAGGTGCAGGACCGCAGCAGCCAGGGCGAGCAGGCCCTGTACGGCGCGGTCTGGGGCACGCTGGGCCAGGTCTATGGCAACCAGAACACCAGCATCGGCACGCCGTACTCCAACTACGACATCAACGTGCCGCAGCTGTTCGCCAATGTGGACCGCGTGAAGGCAAAGCAGATGGGTGTGCCGCTGGGCTCCATCTACGACACGCTGCAGATCAACCTCGGCTCGCTGTACGTCAACGATTTCACCAAGTTCGGCAAGACCTACCAGGTCATCGTGCAGGCCGATGCGCCCTTCCGCGCCAAGGCCGAGGACATCACGCAGCTCAAGACCCGCAACGATGCGGGCGAGATGGTGCCGCTGGGTTCGCTGATGAGCGTCGAGCCCACCTTCGGCCCGACGCGCGTGACGCGCTACAACGGCTTCCCGTCGGCGGACATCAACGGCGCACCCAAGCCCGGCTTCTCGAGCGGCCAGGCCGAAGGCGAGATCGAGGCCTTGCTGAAGAACCTGCCACGCGGCTTCGGCTACGAGTTCACCGACCTCAGCTACCAGGACCGCCTGACGCGCAACGTCACCGTGCCGGTGCTCAACATCGAGATCCCGACGCTGGCCGCGGTGCTGCTGTTCTCGGTGCTGCTGGTCATCCTCGTGCTCGCCGCACAGTACGAGAGCTGGAGCCTGCCGCTGGCCATCATCCTCATCGTGCCGATGTGCATCCTGTCGGCGCTGTTCGGCGTGTGGCTGTCGCACTTCCCGCCGTTCATGCAGGCGGGAGACCTGAACATCTTCACGCAGGTGGCGCTGGTCGTGCTGGTGGGCCTGGCGTGCAAGAACGCCATCCTGATCGTCGAGTTCGCCAAGGAGCTGGAGGAGCAGGGCCGCACCATCCGCGAGGCCGTCATCGAAGCCTGCCGCCTGCGGCTGCGCCCCATCCTGATGACGTCCATCGCGTTCTGCGCCGGCGTCATCCCGCTGATTCTGGGCAGTGGTGCCGGCAGCGAAATGCGCCGCGCCATGGGCATCGCCGTGTTCGCCGGCATGCTGGGCGTGACGTTCTTCGGCATCTTCCTGACGCCGGTCTTCTACAGCCTGCTGCGCGCCGGCACCGAGAAGCGTCGAGCCCGCGCCGCGGCGCTTCGCGCCCAGGTCGATGCCTCGGCCCATGCCTTCCATCCCGGCATCGACGATGAAGAACCCACGAAGAAGGAGGGCCACTGACATGCTGGTCCGTCTCACCCCTCTCGCCCTTGCGGCGCTGGTCGGCTGCGCCGCGCCAGGTCTGTCGCAAGGCCCGGCCAACCTCGCCCCCGAGAAGTTCGCCCAACTGCCCGCGATCGACGCCCAGGCCAACCCCGGCGCCGCAACGATGACGGCCGCCTTCGTCGACAGCGCCCAACTGCAACGCATCGTCGACGAGGTGCTGGCGAACAATCGCGACCTGCGCGCGGCCGCGGCGCGCCTCAAGCAGGCCGAGGCCCTGGCCGACGCCGCCGGCGCCCGCCGCCTGCCCACGGTCAGCGCCGGCGCCAATGCCAGCCGCCAGCGCGCCCCCAACGACCAGGGCGTGTTCAACAACTTCAACAGCTACGGCGTCAACGCGACGGCCGGTTGGGAAGTCGACCTGTGGGGCCGGGCCTCGGCCGCCGCCCAGGCGGCCGGGTATGACGCGCAGAGCGCCGCCCAGGACCGCGACGCGGCCGCACTGAGCCTGGCCGGCACGGCGCTGAACCTGCAGGCCCAGCTCATCGGTCTCGGCCACCGCCTCGCGCTTGCCAAGGAAACGCTGGTCGTGCAGAACCAGCTGCTGGACCTCGTGAAGGCCCGTGTCGGGGCCGGTCGCGGCACCGCGCTGGACCAGGCCCGCGCCGAAGCGCTCGTCGCCCAGACCTCGGCCAGCGTGCCGGTGCTGCGCAACGCGGCCTGCCTCGTGCGCCTGCAGCTCGACGTGCTGCGCGGCCAGGCCCCTGCCGATTGCGACAAGGCCGACAGCGATCCGCTGCCCGCCATGCCCCAGCCCCGTCTCGTCAGCCTCGGCACGCTGCCGGATCCGGCCGCCCTGCTGGCGCAGCGCCCCGACGTGAAGGCCGCCGCCACGCGTGCCCAGGCCGCCGCGTCGCGCGCCCACGTCGCCTGGGCTGCACGCTGGCCCAGCCTGGGCCTGACAGGCCAGATCGGCTGGAGTGCCGGCCGCACCGGGGACCTCTTCAAGAGCGGCACGCAGATCCACAGCCTCGCCGCCGCGCTGAACTGGAACTTCCTGGACTTCGGGGCCCGCAAGGCCGAGGAAACGGCGGCCCGCGCCGGCTTCGACGCTGCCGTGGCCGCGGCCGAACAGGCCCAGCTGACGGCGCTGCAGGATGCCCAGGGCAGCCTGTCCACGTTGCGTGAGACCGAACTTCAGGCCACGGCTCAGGCCGCCGCGGCCGAGGCCACGGCCCGTGCGCGCGAGCTGGCGCTCAAGCGCTACGAGGCCGGCGTGACCGACTTCTACGCGCTGCTGCAGGCCGAGCAGGACCGCCTGGCGGCCCAGGACGCGCTGATCCAGGTGCAGACCAACCGTGCCGGCGCGCTGCTGGGCGTGCACAAGGCCTTCGCAGCCCGCCTGACGGCCTCGGCGTCCTAGGACGCCGCCACGATGCGCGCCGCCAGCAGCGTCACGCTGCGGCGGAAGGCGTGAGCCAGCGCATCGGCCTGGGGGGCGCAGGGCA
>DASWWC010000209.1:0-16012 GCA_036401055.1 Roseateles sp. | reverse complement strand
AGCGACACCGGGAACAGGCTGCCCTGGTCTCGACTCTGTCCTTGCACGTAGCCCATAGAACAATGCCCTGCAACTTGCGTTGCAGGGCATTGTCTTCAGGGCTTCAGCTTGGCGTCAGAGTATTGACACGGACTGCAAGGGGCGCCCTTTGTCTTGGCGACGACGTGACAGCGGACACGTGCAATTGCGGTGCGACAGGCGTAATCTAGGGATCACCCTGATGAGCGGAGGTCTTGCCATGAGACACCTCGCAATTGCTTTGACGGCCCTGGTCAGCACGCTGCCCACCTACGCCGCCGAAACGCCCGCCACCCTGGCCCAGGCTGTTTTGCGCGATGGCTGCGCACAGAGCTATGCCAGCTACCTCTACTACCACCCACCCGGCAGCCAGGCCCCGGCGTTCAGCGGCGAGCGCTACAAGGGCGACAACCGCTACTACAACGACGCCAAGCCCTGCGAAGCCGAGCACTACGCCGTCTACCTGGACAAGGCCGACCCGGCCACGGTGATGGCGGCCTACCCGACGGCCGCCGGCCGGCCCAAGGTCAAGAAGGCACCGGCCAGCAAGGCCATGCCGGCGGCGGCGACCAAGCCGAAGTAAGGCGGCCGACGCGGCTCACGCCGCGTCGCGGGCCCAGGGCATCATCAGCGCCAGCATCAAGAGCTTCTCGAACTCCGGCGCGAAGTTCTCGATGATGGCCTCGGGGTCGGGGCACAGCCCCGCGTCCGTGATGAGCCCGAACTGCACCCGGCCTGCATAGGTCAGGATGCTCACGCCCATGCCGATGTCGCCCGACTGCGGCACCCAGAACATCACCTTCTCCACCGTCGAGCCGCAGAACTTCAGCGCCTCGGCGGGGCCGGGCACATTGGTCATCACGGCCGTGGCCTTCTTGGCAAAGAGGTTCAGCATCGCGTGCTGCACCGGCTTGATCAGCAGGCCCGCCACCGACAGCAGGCCAAAGGCCATCACCGGCTGAAAGCTGCCCTTCAACTCGCTCATGCGCGCGCGCACCGCGAACAAGCGCTCCACCGGGTTGGCAATGCCGATGGGCAGCACCAGCGGCACCAGGCCAAAGCGGTTGCCCAGCTGCCAGGCGTGCTCCAGCGGCCGCAGGTTGACCGGCACCATGGCGCGTATCTCCTTGCCCGCGGGGTCCTCGCCCCTGTCAGCCAGGTACTTGCCGATGGCGCCGGCCGCGCAGGCCAGCAGCACGTCGTTGATGGATGCGCCCAGCGCCTTGCCGACGGCCTTCACGTCGTCCAGCGCCAGGCTGTCGTCCCAGGCCACGGTCTTGCGTGCGCCGGGCTTGCCCTTCAGCCGTGTGGGCGAGTCGTCCGGCATCAAGGCGAAGGCCGCCACGTCGGACACCGCCTGGTAGCCCATGCGGGCCATCTCCAGCGACGAGTCCACCGGCGTGCTGCCGCTCATCACCACATCCACGCCCTTGGACATGCCCTTGCCCGCCAGGCCGATGGCCTTCACGGTCATGTTGCTCATGGGGCGCAGGAAGGCGTCCAGCAGCCAGTCCATCTCCTGGGCTTCGTCGGGTTCGGCGCGCGGCACCCGCCGGGGCGGCGCCTTGCCGCCGTCGGTGATGGACAACATCACCGCGATCAGCGCGATGCCGTCCGCGATGCAATGGTGGATGCGGCAGATCAGCGCGCTCGTGCCATCACCCATGTCCTCGATGAGCTGCATCTGCCACAGCGGCCGTGCCGGGTCCAGCGGCTGGCTGCACAGGGCGGCCACGCGCTTGCGCAGCACCTCGTCGTTGCTTTCGCCACGCAGCGGCAACGGCACCTCGCCGACGACATGGTTGGCGATGTCGAAGTCCTTGTCCTGCACCCACTGGGCGCCCATCAGCGCATCCTCGACGACCCGCTGCCGGAAGCGTGGGTACTGCAGCAGCCGCTCGGCCACGCGCGTGCGCAGCGCGTCCAGCGTGATGCCCGGCCGTATGGACCAGACCCCGACGATCATCATCAGGTTGGCCTCGGTGTCCATGCGCAGCCAGGCGGTATCCACCTTGGACATGCGTTCGCTGGTGTGGCCCATGCGTCTCCTCGGGTTCGTTTTGGCCGGGCCTAAACTCGGCGGCCCGTCGACTGATTGTCACCAGATCGGCGCCCCTGATTCAGCCTGGAGAACCCCGTGAGCCTGAAAGACCAATTCGAAGCCGCCGTCGCCGATTCGAAGAACCTGCCCGAGCGGCCGGACAACATGACGCTGCTGAAGATCTACGCCCTCTACAAGCAGGGCAGCGCGGGCGACGTGCAGGACAAGCGCCCCGGCTTCACCGACATGGTCGGCCGCGCCAAGTGGGATGCATGGAACGAGCTGAAGGGCACGTCGCAGGACGAGGCGATGCAGCAGTACATCGACCTCATCGAAAGTCTGAAGTAAGCGCCGCCAGGCGCCCCGACAGAACCGGCCTCAGGCCGGTTTTTTCTTGGCCGGCGCCTTCTTCTTGGCCGCCAGCAGCGCATCCAGCTCCTTCTGGATCTCGCTCTCGATGGTGCTCTTGAACGCACCGAGCAGGAATCCCAGCTGGGCCACCAGCTCGAAGCGGCTGGCCGACACGGTCAGCTCGCCCTTCACGCCGGAGCGCGTGAACTCCACGGTGTCCTCGTCGTCGCCCTCATGCACCGTGCACTCCATGTCGAACTTCTGCTCGACCTGCTCGGCCCATTGCCAGGCGATGTCCCGTGCTTTCTTCAGGCCCAGGTCGTGGTCTCGGTGAATACGGATCTCGGCCACGGCGGCTCTCCTTGGTGTCGTGCGCCGCACTCTACGCGAGAAGCCGCAGCGGCCGCTCACCAGCGGCTACAGCTGCTCACGGCCTGACTCGGCGTTTGCACGCATACTTGGCCGCAGCAAGAGCCGGCAACCAAGCCCGCCAGCGCGCCCAGGGAGGAACCATGCAGCCCGTCGACCCCGACCCGCACGCAACAGCCCCGCTCAACGAGGGGCTGGCCTGCTTCGGCGCGGCCGAGCCCGATCACGAGCAGGCGGTGTACTGGTTCCGCGTCGCCGCCGACGCCGGCAGTGCCGAGGCCCTGGCGCTGCTGGCCTACTGCCAGCTGGAAGGCCTGGGCCTGCCTCGCAACCCCGAGCAGGCACGCACCCGGCTGGAACAGGCCTGCACCGCCGGCAGCATGACCGCCCAGTACCACCTCGGCCGCGCGCTGGTGGCCGGCTGGGGCGGCGCGCCGGACGTCGCTCGCGGCGTGGCGCTCTACACCGCCGCCGCCGCGCAAGGCCATGCCGACGCCACCTTCAACCTCGCCGCCTGCCTGGACGCCGGCTGGGGCTGCCAACCCGACCGCCTGGCCGCCAAGGCCTTGTTCCTGCGGGCACGCGCGCTGGGTAGCCCGCTGAGGGCGCCAGGGCTGCGCATACGCCAGCGCGAGCTGGGTGCCGTGCGAGACCTGGCGCGGCGCTTCGAGGTCGGCAGCGAACTGGGCCGGCTCATCGAGGAGCGCCAGCACGAGATCGCGCTGATGCAGGCGCTGGTGCGGCGCCCCGGCCGCAGGAAGAGAACCCGGCCTGCCGGCAGCAGCCCCAGGCAACCGCTGGCCCGGCTGGCCGGCATCGCGATCGCCATCGGCGACCTGGCCGGCGCGGTGGCGGGCTTGTTCGGGTGGCGCAGCCGGCGGCCCGTGCCGCATGATGCGGGCCCCACGTCCATCGCCTGAACCATGCCGTTCGCCCTGCCCCTGCAAACCCACCTCCGCGACGTCACGCCCCTGGTCTACGGCTGCATGGCCCTGGGCGGCGACTGGAACGGCGGCCCCGTCACCGAGGCCGACATCGCGCACGCCCACGAAGCCGTCGAGGCGGCGCTGGACATCGGCATCACGCTGTTCGACCACGCCGACATCTACCGCCGCGGCAAGGCCGAGACCGTGTTCGGTGAACTGCTCAAGCGCGACCCTGGCCTGCGCGCGCGCATCCGGCTGCAGAGCAAGTGCGGCATCCGCTTTGCCGACGAGGCGAACGTGGGCCGCTTCGACTTCAGCACCGCCCACATCGAGCGCAGCGTGGACGGCATCCTGCAGCGCCTGGGCGTCGAACATCTGGACATCCTGCTGCTGCACCGCCCCGACGCACTGATGGAGCCCGCGGAAGTGGCGCGCGCATTCGGTCGTTTGAAGGCCGCCGGCAAGGTGGGTCACCTGGGCGTGTCCAACATGCATGCCGGCCAGATGCGCTGGCTGCAGACGGCGCTGGGCGAGCCGCTGGTGGCCAACCAGCTGGAGCTGAGCCTGGCCAAACTGGACTTCATCGACGCCGGCACCACCTTCAACGACCCGCAGGCCGCCACGCGGCCAGGCGCCGCGGCCTGGGCCGGCACGCTGGAGTACGCGCAGCAGCATGGCGTGCAGCTGCAAGCCTGGGGATCGCTGGCGCAGGGGCGGTTCAACGACCCGGCTTCATCGGCCGCCGCGAAGATCGTGCACGAGATTGCCGAAGCGCACCGCACGACGGCCAACGCCGTGCTGCTGGCCTGGCTGCTGCGGCATCCGGCAGGCATCCAACCAGTCATCGGCAGCGGGAACGCCCAACGGATTCGCGACTGCGGCGACGCGACGAGGATTCAGCTGAGCCGGGAGGAGTGGTATCGGCTGTATGTGACGGCGCGGGGGCAGGCGTTGCCCTGACCGCCGCGCCAGCCCGGTCAGCCGGGCCGCACCAACGGCTGCCGCGGATGCAGCCTCGCCATCATCAGCACGTCCTCGTAGACGCCATTGCGCAGCGCATCCGCCCGCAGCCGGCCTTCATGCTCGAAGCCGTTGCGCTCATACAGCCGGATGGCCCGCGCGTTGTCGTGATAGACGGTCAGTTCGATGCGCAGGATCTGCGCCCAGTTGTCGGCGTAGTCCAGCAGCGCCGTCATCAACGCCTGGCCCACGCCCTGGCCTTGCGCGGCCTTGGCGACGGTGATGCCCAGGCCCATCACGTGACGGCGGCGCACCGACGGGCCGACCGGGTGCAGACCGGCGAGGCCCACGGGCTTGTCGTCCAGCACCGCGGCCAGCACGATCTCGTTGGAGCCGGCCGCCGGCGGGTTCATGCCGGCGATGCGCTGGGCCCACATCTCTTCACTCGCAAACGGCAGTTGCAGCGTGCCGCCAAAGACTTCCGGGTCGGAAAACTGTTCGGCGATGGCAGCGGCGTCAGCGGGTTTGACGCGGCGCAGGGTCAGGGTCATCGGGGCCTCCTTCAAGGCTCCGCAAGGTAGCACGGCGCTGCTCGCGCGACAGCGGCGCCAAACGCTCGACGGCCGCGTGGAACTTCGTCCAGTCCCTGCCCTCGCGCTCGAACAGCCGCTCGAACGCCGGCACCAGGTCGCTGTAGGCCGACAGGATGGCGTAGTTGGCGTTGTTGGCGCGCTGGAACCAGGCCTCGTAGCCCGGCGCCTCCTGGGGCGCGCGCTCGCGCAGCTCGGCCATCACGGCGGCCTTGGCCGCGGCGCGTGATGCGGCCGGGCCCGCGTAGACCGCCTGCAGCCGTTCGCGGCCTTCGCGGGCCAGCTTCAGGAAGGCGGCGCGGCGCTCGCGGCCCAGCTCGAAGGCGGCCAGCGCCTGCGGCTTGTCCGCCAGCCATTGCCGGGCGCCGATGAGTTCCACGGCACTCGCATAGGCCTCGTTGAAACCGGTATCGTCGCTGACGTACACGCGCTGGTGGGACAGCTCGTGGAAGATCATGGCCGCCAGCTCACCCTCGGCGTAGCGGATGAAGGTGTTCAGCAGCGGGTCGCCGCCCAGCAACCGGCTCCAGCCCAGCGTGGAATAGGCCGGGATGGCCTGCACCTGCACCTCCCAGCCCTCGGCCTTCAGCGCGTCGGCATGCTGGCGGGCCTCGTCGAGGTCGAACCAGCCCTGGTAGCCGGCGCAGCCCATGATGGGATAGCACCAGGTCTTCAGCGTGAAGCCGAACTCTGGGGCGGCGATGACGTTCCACACCGCGGCGTTGCGCTTCAGGTCGGCGTAGCGGCGGTAGCTGTTGTTCTCGGGCAGCGCGAGCCGGGCGCTGGCGAAGTCGCGCATCTGCTGCGACAGCCGCAGCCGCGCGGCCAGGTCGGCCGGCGTGGCGGGGTCGGCCAGCCAGTCCTCGACCGGCTTGGCGGCACGCACGACACCCAGGTGGCCGCCAGCAGCCTGGCTCCAGTGGCCGATGGCACTGCAGCCGCCCAGCGCCAGCAGCGTCGCCGACAGCAGCAGGCGCCGGATCAAGCCGCTTCGACCTGCACCAGGCAGTCGTAGAACGCCGGCGCATTGCCAAGGTCGGTCAGGCGCTGGTGCGTGACCTCGTTGACGTTGGTGCCGTCCACGCCCAGCTTGCGCCACCACACGCCCAGGCCGTTGACGACGCCGGGGCGGGCGCGCTTGCTGACCTTCAGCGTGGCGACGTAGCGGCCACGGTCGTTGAAGGCGGCCACGCGGGCGCCATCGGCCAGCTGGCGCGCGGCAGCGTCGTCGGCGTGCATCTCGATGACGGGCTCGGCCTCGATGTCGCGCAGGCTCTTCACGTTGACGAAGCTGCTGTTCAGGAAGTTGCGCGCCGGCGGCGAGATCATGGCCAGCGGGTAACGCGCGGCCAGCTCGGGCGCGGTCAGCGCGCTTTCGTAGTTGGGCACATAGTCCGCACCCGCCGCCTGGGCGCGGCCGTTGGGCGTGCGAAAGCCCCCATTCGCAAACGGCGCCTCGGCGATGGGCAGCGGCACCCAGCCCTGCTCGCGCAGCGCGGCCATGTCGATGTCGGCCGTGAAGGCCTGGTCGGCCAGTTGCTCGTCGGTCTCGCTGAAGCAGGGATCGGTCAGCCCCATCGCTGCGGCCAGCTCGCGGAAGATCTGCGTGTTGGGCTTGGCCTCGCCCAGCGGGGCCACGGCGGGGTGGTTGATCAACACATCGGTGTGGCCGTAGCTGGTGTGCACGTCCAGGTGCTCCAGCTGCGTGGTGGCCGGCAGCACATAGTCGGCCAGGTCGGCCGTGTCGGTCATGAAGTGCTCCAGCACGACCGTGAACAGGTCTTCGCGCTGGAAGCCCTTCACCACCTTGGGCGACTCCGGCGCCACGGCCACCGGGTTGCTGTTGTAGACGACGAGGGCCGCTATGGGCGGATCGGCCTGCAGCAGCGCGTCGCCGATGGTGCTCATGTTGACCATGCGTGGCGTGCGCCCGGCCAGCAGGTCGGGGCGCTCCAGATTCGGGTTCTTGTACGGCGCGTTCCAGCCCGAGGCCGACAGCAGCAGGCCGCCGCTCTCGTGGCGCCAGGCGCCGGTCAGGCAGGGCAGCAGCGCAATCAGCCGCACCGCGTTGCCGCCGCCGCGCACACGCTGCATGCCGTAGTTCAGGCGGATGGCGGCGGGCGTGGTGGTGGCGTAGTCGCGCGCCAGGCCGCGCACTTCGTCGGCGCTGATGCCGCAGGTCGCGGCCACGCGCTCCGGCGGCCAGGCCAGCGCCTTCTCGCGCAGCTCGTCCCAGCCATCCACGTGGTTGTCGATGTAGTCCTGGTCCAGCCAGCCGTTGGCGATCAGCTCATGCATCAGGCCCAGCGCCAGCGCGCCGTCGGTGCCGGGCAGCAGGGCGATGTGCTGGTGGCATTTGTCCGCTGTCTCGGTCTTGCGCGGGTCGATGCAGATCAGCTTGGCACCCTCGCGCTTGGCCTGGTTGGCATAGGTCCAGAAATGCAGGTTGGACGTGATGCTGTTGCTGCCCCAGATGACGATGAGCTTGGCCCCCGCGAAACGGCGCGTGTGCATGCCCAGCTTGTGGCCATAGGTGGCGGCCAGGCCCGCGCCGCCGGCGCTGGCGCAGATGGTGCGGTCCAGCCGCGCCGCGCCCAGCGCGTTCCACAGCCGCCCGGCCATGGCCTCGCCCTGGATCAGGCCCATGGTGCCGGCGTAGCTGTAGGGCTGGATGGTTTGCGGGTCCTTGATGGCCTTCAGCTTGGCGGCGATGTCGGCCATGGCCTCGGCCCAGCTGACCTGCACGAAGGCCGGCGCCTCCGTCTTCTTGCTGACGCGCTTGAGCGGATGCAGCACCCGCTCGGCGTGGTAGGTGCGCTCCGGGTAGCGCGAGACCTTGGTGCACAGCGCGCCATGCGTGTTGGCATGCTCGGCGCGGCCCTGCACCTTGATGACGCGTTCGTTCTCGACGGTCACTTGCAGCGCACAGGTGTCGGGGCAGTCGTGGGGGCAGGCGCCGAAGACGGTACGGGTGGTCATGGCAATCGCGGTTCGGGCAGAACCGCGATTGTCGCAAGCTCAGAGTTGGCTCATGCCGCCGTCAACAATGATCTCGGTGCCGACGATGAAGGCCGACTCCGGCGCACTGAGGTGCAGCACGGTGGAAGCCACCTCCTCCGGCGTGCCGAAGCGGCCCAGCGGGATCTGGCTCTGGATCTGCGCGGCGACCTGCTTCAGCGTCTCGTCGTCGAAGCCCAGCTTGCCGTACAGCGGCGTGCTGACCGGGCCGGGGCTGATGACGTTGACCCGCGCGCCCTGCGGCAGCAGCTCGGCCGACAGCGTCTTGGCCAGCGAAATCAGCGCGGCCTTGCTGGCGGCGTAGATGGCCGAGTTGGGCATGCCGATGTGGGCGTTGATGGAACCGTTCAGCACGATGGACGCCCCCTTGGCCAGCACCGGGCGCAGCGCCTGGATCAGGAAGAACGCGCCCTTGGCGTTGGTGTTGAAGCTGCGGTCCCACAGGTCTTCGGTCGCATCGCCTAGCGACGCGAACTCGGCCATGCCGGCGTTGACGAAGACGGCGTCGAGCTGGCGGCCGGCGGCGGCGAGGTGAGCGCCCAGCGCGCGGGCGCCCAGCACGTCGGACGCGTCCAGCGCCACCAGCTCGAAGCCCTCGGCCTCGTGAGTCTTGCCCGGGCGGGCGGTGACGATGACGTGGGCGCCTTCGGCCTTGAAGGCGCGGGCGGCGGCCAGGCCGATGCCGGAGGTGCCGCCGGTGACGAGGACGGTCTTGTTCATAAAGCGTGTGGACATGATGGTTTCCTTTGAGTCGGGGCTAAGTTGAGAGTTCAGCGGCTTGTTTGCCGTGGACTCGATACTCGGCGCCGGCGTCCCTTTTGACGTCCGGCCTGGTTGGCCGACTCGTGCAAGGCTTTCGAACATCCCCATGCTCAGCGACGACGAGATCCAGTTGATGGAGGCCATCGGGGCCAGCGGCAGCCTGACGCGTGCCGCCGCCAGCCTCGGCAAGGCGCCGTCCACCGTGTCGTACACGCTGCGCCAGATCGAGGGCCGCTTCGACGCGCTGCTGTTCGACCGCCGCCGCTACCGGCTACAGCTCACGCCCGCAGGCGCCCTGCTGGTGCGCGAGGCGACACGGCTGCGCGACGACATGCAGCGCCTGACGCGCCGCGTCACCCAAGTGGCCAGGGGCTGGGAGGACCGGCTCTGGGTCGTCACCGACGAGATCATCGAGTTCGACTCCCTGCTGCCCGTCATCCAGGACTTCGACGCGCTGGACTCCGGCGTCGGCCTGCGCGTCACGCACGAGGTGCTGGGCGGCACCTGGGAGGCGCTGGCCGAAGGCCGCGGCGACCTGGTCATTGGCGCGACGAACGAGCCACCGCCCGGCCTGGGTATTCAATGGCGCGAACTGGGCGAAATGCGCTGGGTGTACGCCGTGTCGCCTCGCCACCCGCTGGCCAAGGTGAAGGGCGCGCTGACGGCGGCGCAGATGCAGGAGCACCGCGCCGTGGTCGTCGCCGACACATCCCGCCGCAACGACGGCCGCGCCTATGGCCACGGCGCCGGCCAGGCGCGGCTGGCGGTGCCCAGCATGGCCGCCAAGATCGCCGCGCAACGCGCGGGTCTGGGTGTGGGCTGGCTGCCCGAGGCGCGTGTGGCCTCGCTGCTGAAGCGGGGCGAACTGGTCGCCAAGACGGTGGTCGTGCCCCGCGAGCCCAACACGCTGTACGTGGGCTGGCGGGCCGGCGATGGCCGCGCCTTGGCATGGTGGCTGGAGCGGCTGGCCGAGCCGCGGCTGTGCACGCGCCTCGTGGAAGGTGTGGACCGCTACGCCTGAAGCGGCAGCGTCAGCCGCGCGATGCAGCCCCGCGGCGCGGCGGGCAGCAGCTGGGCGCTGCCGCCATGGCGCTCGGCGATCTCGCGGACGATGGCCAGCCCCAGGCCGCAGCCCTCGCCATGCGCGGCACCGCGCACGAAGCGCTCGAAGGCCCGCTCGCGCAGCGTGGGCTCCAGGCCGGGGCCGTTGTCTTCCACGTCCATCCACACGTCGTCACCCGCGCGGCGCAGGCGCACGGTGATGGTGGCGCCGCTGCCGGCGTAGCGCAGTGCGTTGTCGATGAGGTTGACCAGCGCCTCGCGCAGCAGCAGCTCCACGCCCTGCACGATCAGCCTGCTGTCGTCGGGGATGTCCACGCCCAGGTCGCAGCCCGCCGCCAGCGCGCGCGGCACCTGTTCGGCCGCCACCTCCTGCACCAGTCGTGCGCAATCCACCGCCGCCCAGCCCTGCGCGGCGGCGGCCTCGGGTTCGGCGCGGGCCAACACCAGCAACTGCGACACCAGCCGCGCGCCGCGCACGGCGCTGTCGTGCACGCGCTGCAGGCGCTGGCGCAGCGCGGGGTCGCTGGTCTCCTGCAGCGCCAGCTCGGTCTGGCTCTTCAGCCCGGCCAGCGGCGTGCGCAGCTGGTGGGCCGCGTCGCTGATGAAGCGGCGCTGCGCGGCGAGGTTCTGCTGCACCTGGGCCAGCAGCTCGTTGACGGCGCCGGCCAGCGCGCCCACCTCGGGCGGCGCTGCCTGCAGCTGCACGGGGTCCAGCGCATCGGCACGGCGGCCCTGCATCTGGGCCTGCAGCTCGGCCAGCGGGCGCAGGCCGCGGCGGATGCCGGCCCACACGCCCGCCGTCATCAGCGCCACCAGCAGCGACAGCGGCAGCGCCGTGTCCAGCAGCATGCGCCGCGCCAGCAGCTCGCGCGGCGCGCTGGAGCGGGCGATCTGCACGCGCAGCTGGGCATCGGCCGCGCCGGCCGCGCCCAGGTGCAGGTCCAGCGACACGACGCGCATGGCCTCCGGCACGGCCGCGTCGAAGAACACCGGCTCGTTCAGCCGCGGGCTGCCCGGCGGCGCGGGCATGCGCGCATCGCCCAGCAGCAGCTGGCCCGGCGGCGAGCTGACCATATACATGACGCGGTCCTCGGGGTCGGCAGCCAGGATGTCCTGGGCCGAGGGCGGCAGGTCCACAAACAGGCCGCTGGCCGTGGGCCGGATCTGCCGCGCGAGCGCGCGCGCGGCCTGCAGCAGGCTGGCGTCCACCAGCTCGTCGGCATGGCGGCTGGCCACGCGGTAGGCACCGAACGCGGCCACGCCCCACAGCACGATCTGCGGCAGCAGCAGCCACAGCAGCAGCTGCCGGTGCAGGGAACGGCTGGGGCCGATGACCATGGCGGGCGGCCGGGGCGTCAGGACGCTGCGGCTTCGAGCAGGTAGCCCAGCCCGCGCACGGTGCGCACGGCCAGGCCCGAGCCTTCGAGCTTCTTGCGCAGGCGGTGCACATAGACCTCGATGGAGCCGGCGCTGGCCTCGTCGCCATCGCCGCTCCAGGCCTGCACGATCTGCGCCTTGGTGACGACGCGGTCGCGCTCGGCCACCAGCAGCTCCAGCAGCGCCCATTCACGCGGGCTCAGCTCCAGCGCCTGGCCCGCCACGCTGGCGCGGCGCGCGGCGCGGTCCAGCGTCAGCTGGCGCAGCTGCTGGGTCTGCGTGGCCGGCCGGCTGCGCCGCAGCAGCGCCTGCAGCCGCGCCTCCAGTTCGGGGAAGTCGAAGGGCTTGGTCAGGTAGTCGTCCGCGCCGGCTTGCAGCCCGGCCACGCGATGCTCCAGCGCGTCCAGCGCCGTCAGCACCAGGATGGGCAGCGTGCGGCCGGCCTCGCGCACGCGCTTCAGCACCGTGAGCCCGTCCACCAGCGGCAGGCCCAGGTCCAGGATGGCGATGTCGAAGTCCTGCTTGCGCAGCAGGTACTCGGCCACGGCGCCGTTCTCGGCCCACTCGACCTTGAACGCGGCGTTCAGCAATTGCTGCTGCAGCGCGTCGGCCAGCACGGGGTCGTCTTCGGCAAGCAGCAGGTTCATGGGCGCTGACTTTAGCGGCGGCCACCCTACTGGTTAATACGATATTAAGACTATTAATAATCAGTAATGATGCCGGCATGCTCATCTCGCGCCTGCTGGCCCCTGCCCTGCTCGCCGCGGCGACGGCCCAGGCCGCGCCGGCGGCGGACGTGGTGCATTGGTGGACCTCGCCCGGCGAGACCGCCGCCAAGCACGCGCTGGCCGACGCCTACCGCGCCGCGGGCGGGCAGTGGCGCGACCTGGCCGTCACCGCGTCGGAGCAGGCGCGGGCCGCCGTACTGCAGCGGCTGAAGGCCGGCAACCCGCCGCTGGCCGCGCAGTTCAACCCGTCGCGCACCTTCCAGCAGCTGGCGCGCGAGGGCCGGCTGGCCGCGCTGGACGATGTCGCCGCCCAGGGCCGCTGGGCCCAGGTGCTGCCCGCCGTGCTGCTGGACGCCGTGCGCGTGGACGGTCACATCTACGCCGCCCCCATCAGCGTGCACATGTCGGCCTGGCTGTGGAGCTCCAAGGCCGCGCTGGCCAAGGCCGGCGTGAAGCAGGAGCCGCGCAGCGTGGACGAGTTGTTCGCCGCGCTCGACAAGCTGCAGGCGGCGGGGCTGGTGGCGCTGGCCCATGGCGGCCAGCCCTGGCAGGACCTGAACCTGTTCACCGCATTGCTGGCCAACCAGGGCGGCCGCGAGCTCTACCTGGCCGTGCTGCGCGACCGCGAGCCCGCCGCGCTGCAGGGCGACGCGCTGCGCCAGGTGCTGGTGAACTACAAGCGGCTGCGCCACTACGTGGACGCCGCCTCGCCCGGCCGCAGCTGGGCCGACACCACGGCGCTGCTGACCAGCGGCCGCGCCGGCCTGCAGTTCATGGGCGACTGGGCCAAGGCCGAGTTCCTGCAGGCGGGCCAGCAGCCCGGCCGCGACTTCGGCTGCACGCCGGGCCTGTCGCCGCGCACGCCCTACATCGTGGATGGCGACGTGCTGGTGTTCCCCAAGGATCGCGACGGCAGCGCCGCGCCCGCCCAGCAGCTGCTGGCCCGCGTGGCGACCGCGCCGGCCACGCAGCTGGCCTTCAGCGCCCGCAAGGGCTCGGTGCCGGTGCGCACCGACATCGACACCCGCACGCTGGACGCCTGCGCGCAGGTCGGCGCCGCCGCGCTGCGCGACGCCGGGCGGCTGGTGGGCAACACCGAGATGCTGCTCGCCCCCGACCAGCTGCGTGCGCTCGAACGTGCCGTCAGCGACTACTGGAACCGAGACATTCCCCCACAGACGGCGCAGCAGACACTCGCCAGCATCTTGCTCAAAACCGACAACAGGAGACAGCCTTGACCCGCGTTCACATCCAGGACCTCAGCATCCGCTTCGGCAACCACGAGGTCATCAAGGGGCTGGACCTCGACGTCAACAGCGGCGAGTTCCTCGTGCTGCTGGGCCCGTCGGGCTGCGGGAAGTCCACGCTGCTGCACACCATCGCGGGTCTGAATCCGGTCAGCGGCGGCAGCATCCACATCGGCGAGCAGGACGCGACCCATGCCGAGCCCAGCCAGCGCGGCGTGGGCATGGTGTTCCAGAGCTATGCGCTGTACCCGACGATGACGGTGAAGGAGAACCTCGCCTTCCCGCTGAAGATGGCCAAGACGCCCAAGGCCGAACTGGAGAAGCGCGTCGCCGCCGCGGCCGACATGCTGCAGCTGGGCCCCTTGCTGGACCGGCGGCCCAGCCAGCTGTCCGGCGGCCAGCGCCAGCGCGTGGCCATCGGCCGCGCCGTCGTGCGCGAGGCCAAGGTGCTGCTGCTGGACGAACCCCTGTCCAACCTCGACGCCAAGCTGCGCACCGACCTGCGCCGCGAGCTGAAGCTGCTGCACGCGCGGCTGGGCAACACGATGATCTACGTGACGCACGACCAGGTCGAGGCGATGACGCTGGCCACGCGCATCGTCGTCATGCACCAGGGCATCATCCAGCAGATCGGCACGCCGGCCGAGGTCTACGACAAGCCGAAGAACCTGCTGGTGGCGGGCTTCGTCGGCTCGCCGGCGATCAACCGCATCGAAGGCCAGGTGGGCGAAGGCGGCCAGTTCGTGTCGCCCGCGCTGACGCTGCCGCTGCCCGCCGCGCTGGCCTCTCGCCCGCAGGGCGAGGTGCTGACGCTGGCCGTGCGGCCGGAGAACGTGCAGCTGGGCGCCGGGCAGCCCTTCACGGCCGAGATCCAGCTGGTGGAGCCGCTGGGCAACCAGCACGTCGTCTGGATGCGCAGCGCCGGCACGACCGTGTCGGCCGTGCTGCCGGGCCAGCCGGAAGTGGAAGACGGCGCCCAGGTCCGCTTCGGCTTCGATGCGGCGAAGACGCTGTGGTTCAACGCGGCCGGCGAGCGCATCGAGACCTGACCCGCAGGGCTTGCTCGCAGACACGCGCGACGCACCTTACCTTGGCCCGAACCCTTCATTGATAAGAAATCCGGAACGGTCCGTTCCGGAGTCTGCGTCTTTTGATCTCCGTGTGAACCCTGATGTGTCCTCCTGTGTGAGGGCTCTCAGAGGACGCCAGCACACCGGGGGCCGCACATCGGCGGCCCGGCAGATATCGAAAGACGAGACCATGAAGTACAAGACCTTTGCTCTCTCCGCGCTGGCGCTGGCCGCCAGCTCCGTTGCGTTCGCCCAATCCGCAGCCCCCTCGTCGGGCCCGCAGGTGACGCTCTACGGCATCCTCGACGCCAACGTGCAGGTGCTCGACGGCGCCGCGCGCCAGACCCGCGTGCAGTCCGGCGGCCTGTCCGGCTCGCGCTTCGGCCTGCGCGGCAGCGAAGACCTCGGCGGTGGCCTGAAGGCCTTCTTCACGCTGGAATCCGGCATCAACGTCGACGACGGCACCTACGGCCAGAACGCCTTCTGGGGCCGCCAGGCCTTCGTGGGCCTGGGCACGCCCTACGGCAAGGTCTCGCTGGGCCGCCAGTACGGCAGCGTCTACACGCTGACCAACGAGTTCAGCCAGTTCTCCAACGTCGGCACCGGCGCCAGCACGGCCGTCATCGGTGGCTTTGGCGGCTATGAACCCGTGCGCGGCGGCAACAGCTCCGCCGCGGCCAACGGCGGCCCGGCGCGCGTCAACAACTCGGTGAAGCTGGAGAGCGTCAACTACGGCGGCTTCAGCGCCGGCGCGCTGTGGGGCATGGGCGAAGTGGCCGGCGGCACCACCGACAACCGCGTCGCCGACATCTACGGCCGCTACACCGGCCACGGCTTCGATGCGATGGTGTCCCTGGTGGACGACAAGGCCGACGCGCTGGGCCAGCACCTGCGCACCGTATCCGCCGCCGCGGCCTATGACTGGAACAGCTTCCGCTTCAACGCCGGCGTGATGCAGGTCAACGACCGCAGCGCCGCGGACCGCGACGGCCAGGGCTACTGGCTGGGCGCCAGCTACCGCATGGGCCAGCACCAGTTCAAGGGCCAGTACGTCGAGAGCAAGAACGACGGCGCGCTGGCGGACGGCAAGACCCAGGCCTTCGGCGTGGGCTACCAGTACGACCTGTCCAAGCGCACCGCGCTGTACAGCTCGCTGACCCGCTTCAAGAACGACGGCGTGGGCTACGTCAGCCGCGCGGCCGGCAGCATCCCGGCCGGCCTGACCGACGCGAACGACCGCAACCTGACCGAAGTCGTGGCCGGCATCCGCCACAGCTTCTGAACCTCGGCACAAGCTCCTAGGTGCGCGAAACCTCCCGTCGCGCTCCTCTTGGCCCACCCCGGACGGGGTGGGCCTTTTTTCGTGTGCGCTCAGCATGAGCGCACTCTTGCGGGTGCAAGTCCCGCCGTAAGTTGATCGCGACGAACGAAGCGAAGCGCAACTGCATGAGGGTGACCGAGTGTGGGGAGGAAGCGCGGAGCGAAGCTGCGAG
>DASWWC010000208.1:0-38533 GCA_036401055.1 Roseateles sp. | reverse complement strand
GCTGAAGAACTGGCAGGACGTCCTGGCCAAGGTGCGAGGAGCGCTGCAGCGTCGTGGGCGAACCTCGCACGAGGCGGAGGATCTGGTCCAAGAGGCGTGGCTGCGTCTGGCCCGCTACGAGGACGAGAGACAGCCCGTCGAGCAGCCCGAGGCCTTCCTGATGCGCACGGCCCTGAACCTGTCCATCGATGCCCATCGCGAGAGCTCAGGTCGCGGAGAGCATGTGCTGCTGGAGCAGGTCGTGCTGATCGACGCGACCCCGTCCACCGAAGCCGCGCTGCTCGCCAAGGAACGCCTGGCTCGTTTGACACTGGGCCTGGGGCGCCTCAGCGAAAAGACGCGCGATGTGTTCCTGGCGCATCGGGTCGATGGACTGCCGTACACCGAGATCGCCAAGCTCCACGGCATCAGCGTCGCCACCGTTCATCACCACGTTGCCAAGGCAACGCTGCGGCTGACCAGTTGGATGGAGGGCTGGTAGCTGTGCAAGCGCCCGAGGCGCCCGGCGGGCCGGGCGCACGGGACGAGCGGCAGCCCCATGGAGCCGGAGCACTGTCCGTGGCCAACAGATGTTGGCGCCGACCAGCTCGGCGCCCCCCCGGGGCGGACATCAGCCAGTTCCCGCACCGGCGACAAACGCGGCGTTTGTTCAGGTGGTCGCCGAGGTGGTCGCAGAGTTGCACGGCTTGACCGTGCGACCGCTCGATGGCGGGCTGCAGCCAGCCTACCTGGCCAGCGGGCGGCCCTGGGGCCGCCCGGCGCTTGCTCCGCCGGTCAATGGTTCAGGCGCAATCAGTCGAAGGTCCTGGCGTCGCGCAGCAGCGGCGCGGCCACGTCCTTGGCCGACAACTGCGGCGTGATGCCGTCCAGCGGCCAGCTGATGCCCACGCTGGGATCATCCCAGCGCACCGCGCCCTCAAACTCGGGTGCGTAGCGGCCGCTGGTCTTGTAGAGGAAGTCGGCGGTCTCGCTGATGACCACAAAGCCGTGCGCGAAGCCCGGCGGGATCCACAGCTGCCGGTGGTTCTCGGCGGTCAGTTCGTAGCCCACCCACTTGCCGAAGTTGGGGCTGGAACGGCGCACGTCCACGGCGACATCAAAAACGGCGCCGGACACACAACGCACCAGCTTGCCCTGGGCGTGGGGCGCCAGCTGGTAGTGCAGGCCCCTCAGCACGCCTCGCGACGAGCGTGAGTGGTTGTCCTGCACGAACTGGACCTCATGGCCCACGGCCTCGTTGAAGCGAGCCTGGTTCCAGCTCTCCATGAAGAAGCCGCGGGCGTCGCCAAAGACCTTGGGCTCGATGAGCAGGACCTCGGGCAGGGCGGTGGGGGTGACTTGCATGGTTCAGAAGGCCTTGTCGGTCAGCAGCTTCTGCAGGTACTGGCCATAGCCATTCTTCGCCAGCGGCTTGGCCAGTGCTTCCAACTGCTCGGCGCTGATCCAGCCGGAGCGGAAGGCAATCTCTTCCGGGCAGGCGACCTTCAGGCCCTGGCGCTTTTCCAGCGTGGCGATGAACTGGCCGGCTTCCATCAGGCTGTCGTGCGTGCCGGTGTCCAGCCAGGCGTAGCCGCGGCCCATGATCTCGACATGGAGCTGGCCCTGGCGCAGGTACTGGGCGTTGACGTCGGTGATCTCCAGCTCGCCGCGCGCGCTGGGCTTGATGGCGGCGGCGATGTCGCAGACCTGCTCGTCGTAGAAATACAGACCCGTGACGGCGTAGTTGCTCTTGGGCGCCTTGGGCTTCTCTTCGATGGACAGCGCGCGCTTGTCGGCATCGAACTCGACGACGCCGTAGCGCTCGGGGTCGTGCACGTGATACGCGAACACGCTGGCACCCGTGGCCTGGCTCGTCGCGCTGTCCAGCAGGCCGGCGAAGTCGTGGCCGTAGAAGATGTTGTCGCCCAGCACCAGTGCGCTGGGGGCGCCACCGACGAAGTCGCGGCCCAGGATGAAGGCCTGGGCCAGGCCGTCAGGGGAGGGCTGCACGCAGTAGCTGATGTTCAGGCCCCAGCGCGAGCCGTCGCCCAGCAGCGCCTCGAAACGCGGCGTGTCCTGCGGCGTGCTGATGAGCAGGATGTCGCGGATGCCCGCCAGCATCAGCGTGCTGAGCGGGTAATAGACCATGGGCTTGTCGTAGACCGGCAGCAGCTGCTTGCTGACGGCCAGCGTGGCGGGGTGCAGGCGCGTGCCGGAGCCGCCGGCCAGGATGATGCCCTTGCGATTCTTCATCGGAGAGTCCTCAAAGGATTTCGGTGAGCATGCGTTCCACGCCCTGCTGCCAGTGCGGCAGCACCAGGCCGAAGCGCTGCTGCAGCCTGGCGGTGGACAGGCGCGAGTTCAGCGGGCGCGTGGCGGGCGTGGGGTAGTCGCTGGTCGGGATGGGCAGGATCTGGTCCGGCGCCACCTTGATGACCTTGCCACGCGCGCGTGCAAACTCGATGACGAAGCGGGCGTACTCGTGCCAGCTGGTCTCGCCACCAGCCACCGCGTGATAGGTGCCGGTCAGCGCCGGGTTCACGCGGGCGGCGCGCAGCATGTGCACGGTCAGGTCGGCCAGCAGGTCGGCGCCGGTGGGCGCGCCGATCTGGTCGGCGATGACCTTGAGTTGCTCGCGCTCGGCGGCCAGGCGCAGCATGGTCTTGGCGAAATTGCCGCCGCGCGCTGCGTAGACCCAGCTGGTGCGCAGGATCAGGTGCTGGCAGCCGCTGGCGCGGATGGCGTCCTCGGCCTCGGCCTTGGTGGCGCCATAGACGCTCAGCGGCGCGATGGGCGCGTCCTCGTCGCGGGGCTGGTTGCCACTGCCGTCGAAGACGTAGTCGGTGGAGTAGTGCACCAGCAGCGCGCCCAGGCGCTTGGCCTCGATGGCCAGCAGGGCCGGCGTGGTGGCGTTGATCTGCCGGGCCAGCTCGGGCTCGCTCTCGGCCTTGTCCACGGCGGTGTGAGCGGCCGAGTTGACGATGACCTGCGGCGCCAGCGCCTGCACGCGTGCCAGCAGCTGTTCGGGCTGCGTGAAGTCGCCGCCGTCGTCATGGTCCAGCGCCGTGACCTCGCCCACGACGGCCAGCGAGCGTTGCAGCTCCCAGCCAACCTGGCCGCCTTTGCCGAGCAACAGGATCTTCATGGCTCAGCCGTTGTACTGCTTGGAGACCCAGTCCTTGTAGGCGCCGCTCTGCACGCGGGCGACCCACTCGGGATGGTCCAGATACCACTGCACCGTCTTGCGGATGCCGGTCTCGAAGGTCTCGGCCGGGCGCCAGCCCAGCTCGCGCTCGATCTTGCGGGCGTCGATGGCGTAGCGGCGGTCGTGGCCGGGGCGGTCCTTCACGTAGGTGATGAGGCGCTCGTAGGGGCCGTCGGCCGAAGGCTTCAGCTCGTCCAGCAGCGCGCAGACCGTCTTGACGATGTCGATGTTGGCCTTCTCGTTCCAGCCACCGATGTTGTAGGTCTCGCCCAGCTTGCCGCCCGCCAGCACGGCGCGGATGCCGCTGCAGTGGTCGGTGACGAACAGCCAGTCGCGGATCTGCTGGCCGTCGCCGTAGACCGGCAGGGGCTTGCCCGCCAGCGCGTTGACGATCATCAGCGGGATCAGCTTCTCGGGGAAGTGATAGGGCCCGTAGTTGTTCGAGCAGTTGGTCGTGACGACCGGCAGCCCATAGGTGTGGTGCCAGGCGCGCACCAGATGGTCGCTGGCGGCCTTGCTGGCCGAGTAGGGGCTGTTGGGCTCGTAGGGGTTGTCTTCGGCGAAGGGCGGGTCGGTGGGCTTCAGCGAGCCGTAGACCTCGTCGGTCGAGACGTGGTGGAAGCGGAAGCCCGCCTTGGCCTCACCCTCCAGCGCGCCCCAGTAGGCGCGTGCGGCCTCCAGCAGCGTGAAGGTGCCGTCCACGTTGGTCTTCATGAAGGCGCCGGGGCCGTGGATGGAACGGTCCACATGGCTCTCGGCCGCGAAGTGCACGATGGCGCGCGGCTTGTGGGTGGCCAGCAACTGGTCGACGAGCGCCCGGTCGCAGATGTCGCCCTTCACGAAGGTGTGGCGGGCGTCGCCATCCAGCGAGGCCAGGTTCTCCAGGTTGCCCGCGTAGGTCAGGGCGTCGAGGTTGACGACGGGCTCGTCGGACTGGTGCAGCCAGTCGAGCACGAAGTTGCTGCCGATGAAGCCGGCGCCGCCGGTCACGAGGATGGTCATGTTCAAGTCCTGCCGTAGGTATCTTCAAATCGCACGATGTCGTCCTCGCCCAGGTAGGAGCCGGACTGCACCTCGATGATTTCCAGCGGCACCTTGCCCGGGTTGGCCAGGCGGTGGGTCTGGCCCAGCGGGATGTAGGTGGACTGGTTCTCGGTCAGCAGGATGGTCTTGTCGCCGTTGACGATTTCGGCCGTGCCCGACACCACGATCCAGTGCTCGGCGCGGTGGTGGTGCATCTGCAGGCTCAGGGACGCACCGGGCTTGACCATGATGCGCTTGACCTGGTGGCGCGGACCGTTGTCGATGCTGTCGTACCAGCCCCAGGGCCGGTGCACCTTGCGGTGCAGCGACTGCTCGCCGCGCTGCTCGGCGCCCAGGCGGTTGACGATCTGCTTGACCTCCTGGCTGCGCGCGCGGTCGCTGACCAACACTGCATCCGGGGTCTCGACGACCACGATGTCCTTCAGGCCCACGACGCCCACCAGGCGGCTGGTGGCATGCACCAGCGTGTTCTCGCTGTCGGTGATCAGCGCGTCGCCGACCGAGGCGTTGCCGTGCTCATCCTTCTCCGCGACCTGCCAGACCGCCTCCCAGGCGCCCAGGTCGTTCCAGCCGGCATCCAGCGCGACCATGCGCAGCGGGATGTCGGTGCCCGGGCAGCGCTCCATGACGGCATAGTCCACTGATTCGCTGGGCACGGCGGCGAACTCGGCCTTGCCCGGCCGCACGAACTTGCCGTCCGTCTTGCGTGCATCCCAGGAGGCCTTCGTGGCCGTGGCGATGTCGGGACGGAAGCGCTCCAGTGCCTTCATCCAGACGCTGGCCTTCAGCACGAACATGCCGCTGTTCCAGTAGTAGCCGCCCTCGGCCAGGTATTGCTCGGCCGTGGCCAGGTTGGGCTTCTCGACGAACTGCGCCACGGCCAGGCCGCCGGCATCAGTGGTGGTGCGGATGTAGCCGTAGCCGGTCTCGGGCCGGTCGGGCGTGATGCCCAGGATGGTGATGGCGCCCTCGGCGGCGATGCGGATGGCATCCTGCAGCGCGGCCGTGAAGGCGGCTGGCTGGGTGACGGTCTGGTCGGCCGGCGTGACCACCAGCACCGGGTCGTTGCCGCCTTCCAGTGCGGCCAGCGCCGCCAGCGTCAGCGCCGGCGCGGTGTTGCGGCCCTGCGGCTCCAGCAGCACGCTGCTGGGGTCCTGCTTGATCTCGCGCAGCTGGTCCAGCACCAGGAAGCGGTGCTCGTCGTTGCCGACGATGCAGGGTGCGGCCAGTTCGACACCGGGCGCGGCTAGCGCGGCCAAGCGGCGGGCCGCCAGCTGGAACAGGCTCTCGTTGCCCGACAGCACCAGGAACTGCTTGGGATAGCCGGCGCGCGACAGCGGCCACAGCCGCGTGCCGGAACCGCCGGCCATGATGACGGGCAGGACTTGGGTGCTCATGAACTGAATCCGTGGGGGTTGAGTTGTTGCCAGCGCCAGCTGTCCTGGCACATGCGGTCGAGGTCCAGCCTGGCCTCCCAGCCAAGCATGTCCCGGGCCAGTGCCGGGTCGGCCCAGCAGGCGGCCACATCGCCGGGGCGGCGGGCGACGATTTCATACGGGACGCTGCGGCCGCTGGCGGCCTCGTAGGCGCGCACCAGGTCCAGCACGCTGTAGCCGTGGCCGGTGCCCAGGTTGACAGTCAGCGAACCGGTGTTGGCCAGCAGCCAGCGCAGCGCGGCCACATGGCCTTCGGCCAGGTCGGTGACGTGGATGTAGTCGCGCACGCCGGTGCCGTCGGGCGTGGGGTAGTCGTTGCCGAACACCGACAGCTTCTCGCGCCGGCCCACGGCCACCTGGGCCACATAGGGCATCAGGTTGTTGGGCGTGCCGCGCGGGTCTTCGCCGATGCGGCCGCTTTCGTGTGCGCCCACCGGGTTGAAGTAGCGCAGGCAGGCGGTCTGCCAGCTGGGGTCGGCAATGCCGAGGTCGCGCAGGATCTGCTCGCCCATCAGCTTGGTGGCGCCGTAAGGGTTGGTGGACGAGGTGGCGGCATCCTCGCGCAGCGGCAGCGTCTCAGGCGCGCCGTAGACGGTGGCGCTGGAGCTGAACACGATGCGCGTGCAGCCGTGGCGCTTCATCGCCTCGCAGGTGTTGACCAGCCCGCCGAGGTTGTTGCGGTAATAGGCCAGCGGCTGGGCGACCGATTCACCGACCGCCTTGTAGGCGGCGAAGTGCACGACCGCGGCCGGGCGGTAGCGCTCGAAGATCTCGTCCATGGCCGCCGCGTCGCAGACGTCGGCGCGCTCGAACTCGATGGGCGCCGAGGCCAGCTCGGCCAGGCGCTCCAGCACCAGCGGCGAGCTGTTGACGAAGTTGTCGACGCCGACCACGCGGTAGCCCGCCTGCTGCAGGGCGAGCCAGGTGTGGGAGGCGATGTAGCCGGCGGCGCCGGTGAGCAGGACGGTGGTCGTCATCAGTAGAAGATGGCCTGGCCGGTGCAGCCGTAGCTGCTGGCGCTGTAGACGTATTGGGCGATGCTGCTGTCGCGGCTGACGCGGTCGTATTGGCACGCCAGGCTCATGCCGCGCGACAAGGTCCAGCGCAGGCCGAGGTTGTAGAGCTTGGTGTCCTCCATCGCATCGGCCACCACGGCGCCGGACTCGCTGCTGCGGCGGGCGCTGTTGTTGCTGGCCCGTGCGCTGAAGCTGAGCTTGCTGGTCAGCGCGTAGCTGCCGCCCAGCTGCCAGGAGGTGTAGATGCGGTTCAGGTCAGCGGCCTGCACCACGCTCTCCTGCCCGGTGTCGCGCGCGTACTGCAGGTTGAGCTGCAGCTTGGCCGTCGGCCGCCACTCCCAGCCCACGGAGCCCGTGGTGCCGCTGAAGTCGCGCAGCGCGTCCAGGCTGTTGCTGGTGCGGCTGCGGCTCAGGCGCGTGTTCAGTGTGCTGCTGCCACCGGTGGCCCAGCGGGTCGTGAAGTCGATGTCGCGCCGGTCGTAGTCATTGGGCGCGCTGACGATGACGGGCCGCAGCGTGTCGGGGTCCAGCGTGAGGCCGACCGGATAGCGCGGATGCTGTCCGCGGGTCTGGCGCCCCACCAGCCCCAGCCGCACGTTGGCGCCCGGGGTGGCATAGACGCCCAGAGAACCGGTGTCCTGGCGGTACACGAAGCGGGCGTACTCCTCGGCGCTGAAGTCGCGGCGCTTGTGGGTGAAGCCACCTTCCACCGTGTAGCGCGTCAGCACGCCCAGCCGCACCGTGGCCTGGTACTCGTCGTTGCGCTCGACGTTCTTCTTGAAGATGGGGTCGATGCCGTTGCCGATGTTGAAGTCGGCCAGCGAGCGCGAGGACTTGGCGCTGACGACGCCCGAGAGGTTGCCTATCGTCTGCCAGTTGAGCGCGCCGCGCAGGTTGTAGGCCCGGTTGTTCAGTTCCTTGTTGGACGAGTAGCGGTTGTCCTGCAGGCTGCCGTCCAGCGTCAGGTGTTGCCGCCCCAGCCGCTGGTCCATGCCCGCGACCAGGCCGGCGCTGGCCACCGTGTCGTCGTTGGTGGCGTTGGACTGCCGGTAGACGTTGGACACCCGCGTCACGCCCAGCGTGGCGCCGCCGTAGAAGGGCGAGGTGTCGTCGGTCTGCGCCAGGGTCGGCGCGGACGCGGCAAACGCGAGTGCCAGCAGGGTGAGGCGAGGGGGCTTAATAGGCATGTCGGTCGAACACCACCAGCCTGACCGTGCGCAGAATGATCTGCAGGTCCAGGGCCAGTGACCAGTTGCGCAGGTATTCCAGATCGTATTCGACGCGTGCCTTCATCTTGTCGATGGTGTCGGTCTCGCCGCGCAGGCCGTTGACCTGCGCCCAGCCGGTGATGCCCGGCTTGACCTTGTGGCGCACCATGTAGGCCTTGATCAGCTCGCGGTACTGCTCGTTGTGCGCCACGGCGTGCGGGCGCGGCCCGACGATGCTCATGCGGCCTTGCAGCACGTTGATGAACTGCGGCAGCTCGTCCAGCGAGGTCTTGCGGATGAAGGCGCCGAAGGGCGTGATGCGCGAGTCGCCCTTGGTGGCCTGCTTGACCACGGCACCGTTGTCCTGCGTGCGCATGGAGCGGAACTTGTAGACGATGATTTCCTCGCCATCCAGCCCGTTGCGGCGCTGCTTGAAGATGACGGGGCCGGGCGAGCTGAGCTTCACGCCGATGGCCAGCAGCAGCAGGATGGGCGAGATCAGCACCAGGATGATGGATGCCAGCACGATGTCGCTGATGCGCTTGATCAGGCTGTTGGTGCCGGTGAAGGGCGTCTCGCAGATGCCCACCACGGGCACGCCGTTCATGTCCTTGAGCCGGCCCTGGATGATGCTGATGCCGAACACGTCGGGCACGAAGAACAGCGAGGCCGTGGTGCCCTGGACCTGCTCCAGCAGCTCCACGATGCGCGGTTGCGAGCCCAGCGGCAGCGTGATGTAGACGTCGCGCACGCCCTTCTCGCGCACGTAGGTCGCCAGGTCGGCCAGCGTGCCCAGCACCTGAGTGCCGGCGTCGGGGTGCAGGCGCTCGGGCGTGCGGTCGTCGAAATAGCCCAGGCACACCACGCCCTGGGACTCGCGCAGTGCGCGCGCCACTTTGTGCCCCAGCGGGCCGGCACCCACGATGACGGCGGTGCTGCGCGCGCCGGGGTGGCTGGCGCGCCAGCGCTGGATGCGGCGGCCCGCTTCGATGGCGACGACCTGCAGCACGGGCGTGACGACCGCCCACCAGATCAGCACCTCGGTCTCGAAGTAGTGCAGGCTGCTGGTCGCGTAGCCGCACAGCAGCAGGATGCCCAGCAGCATCAGCCAGGACGACACCACGTCCACGAAGGCGCTGGCCGGGTGGTCGTTGAAGCGGTTGCGGCCCGGGAAGGTCAGCGCGAACACCAGCAGGCACAGCGTCAGCGTGGGGCGCATCACCGGCTCTTCGAAGTGGCCGCTGACGAGCAGGAAGGTCAGCACGATGATGCCGGGCTCGAGGAAGGCGGCGATCAGCGATTCGACCGATTGCGGTGCGCTGTAGAACGTCCTTTTGTAGCTGCGATCCTCAAACATCTTGGGTTTGGCTTTTCCTCGTACCGCTGCCTGGAAGTGCAGGCAAGAAGCGATCCAGGATTCTCCACCATCAAATTTGACAATCCCTGCGGGCGCGTCCCCTGTTCAGGGTCCGCTGCCTACAATCCTGCCCATGTCTGCATTCCGGCTTCCGCCCTCCCTGTCGCCGCTGCTGATGCCGGCGCTGCAGGATCGACTCGTGCTGCTGATCAACCATGTGTTGTCACGGGAAAACATCGCCGCGCGGCGCCTGCAGCCGCTGGCCGGCAAAGGCCTGGTGGTGCACCTGGGCGGCTGGCCCCGGCTGCTGCCGGCCGTGCCGGATCTGATACTGGGCGTTACACCTGCGGGGCTGTTCGAGCGACTGGATGCGCCGCCCGCCGGCCCGGGCCATCTGCGCATCGAGATCGATGCGTCCAACCCGGCGCAGCTGGCGCTGGGCGCGCTGAATGGCGCGGCGCCCACGGTCAGCGTGCAGGGTGACGCGGCCTTCGCCGGCGAGATGCACTGGCTGATGGACAACCTGCGCTGGGACATCGAGGACGACCTGTCCGGTCTGGTGGGCCCGTTGGCCGCCCGGCAACTGGCCCAGTTCGGCCGCGCGCTGCGCACGACGCTGGGGGGCCTGGCCCGCCGCATGGCGCCGACAGCCGCGGGCGGCCCCGCATGAGGTTTGTCTCCCGGCTGCTGTTCATCCTCTGGACGGTCTGGCGCTTCGGCCTCGATGACCTGGCCCTGTCCGGGCTGCGCCGCAAGCGCTTCCAGCTCATCCGCCGGCTGACCCGGCTGGGCCGGCGCTGGCAGGAGCCACGCGGCGTGCGGCTGCGCCTCGCTTTGGAGCGGCTGGGCCCCATCTTCGTGAAGTTCGGCCAGGTGCTGTCCACCCGGCGCGACCTGTTGCCGAACGACGTGGCGCAGGAGCTGGCCAAGCTGCAGGACCGCGTGCCGCCGTTCCCGGCGGCGCTGTCGCGCGAGCTGGTGGAGCGCGCCTTCGGCCGGCCGCTGGAGGAGCTGTTCGCCAGCTTCGACGCCGAGCCGGTGGCCAGCGCCAGCATCGCCCAGGTGCACTTCGCGACGCTGAAGGACGGCCGCGAGGTGGCCGTGAAGGTGCTGCGGCCCGGCATGCTGGACGTCATCGACGACGACTTGTCGCTGATGCGCCAACTGGCGGTCTGGATCGAGCGCTTCTCGGCCGACGGCCGGCGCCTGAAGCCGCGCGAGGTGGTCGCCGAGTTCGACATGTACCTGCACGACGAGCTGGACCTCGTCCGCGAGGCGGCCAACGCCGCCCAGCTGCGCCGCAACATGGAGAGCCTGGACATCATCCTGGTGCCCGAGATGCACTGGGACCTGTGCAGCTCCGAGGTCATCGTCATGGAGCGTATGAAGGGCGTGCCCATCTCGCAGCGCGCCGTGCTGGAGGAGGCAGGCGTCGACATCAAGAAGCTGGCCCGCGACGGCGTGACCATCTTCTTCACCCAGGTGTTCCGCGACGGCTTCTTCCACGCCGACATGCACCCCGGCAACATCCAGGTCAGCCTGGCGCCCGAGACCTTCGGCCGCTACGTGGCGCTGGACTTCGGCATCATCGGCACGCTGACCGAGGTGGACAAGGACTACCTCGCGCAGAACTTCATCGCCTTCTTCCAGCGCGACTACAAGCGCGTGGCCGAGCTGCACATCGCCTCCGGCTGGGTGCCGCCCGAAACGCGGGTCGATGCGCTGGAGAGCGCCGTGCGCGCCGTCTGCGAGCCGCATTTCGACCGGCCTCTGAAGGACATCTCGCTGGGCCAGGTCTTGATGCGCCTGTTCCAGACCTCGCGCCGCTTCAACGTCGAGATCCAGCCCCAGCTGGTGCTGCTGCAGAAGACGCTGCTCAACGTCGAGGGCCTGGGCCGCCAGCTGGACCCCGAGCTGGACCTGTGGGCTACGGCCAAGCCGTTCCTGGAGCGCTGGATGAACGAGCAGGTCGGCTGGCCGGCGCTGAACAAGCAGCTGATGAAGGAGGCGCCGCGCTTCGCGCAGTTCATCCCCGAGCTGCCGCGCCTGCTGCACGACGCGCTGAAGGCGCAGGCCCAGCGCGGCGGCGACGCGGAGCTGAAGGCGTTGGTGCGCGAGCTGCGCAGCACCAACCGGCTGCTGTCCGGTCTGCTGTGGGGGGCGGCCGGCTTCGCGATCGGCATCGCGCTTGCTTGGGTGGCCATGCAGTTGCTGGACTCCGGCTTCTAGACCGGCGGCTGCGCGCCGCCGCCATAATCCGCGCCCATTTCCGGCCCAACCCGCTCCCAAGTCCCATGAACACCACGCTGATCGTTTTCGTCGTGCTCTATCTGCTCGGCACGCTGGGCATCGGCGTCTGGGCCGGCACGCGGGTCAAGAACACGGCGGACTTCGCCGTCGCCGGCCGCAGCCTGCCGCTGGTCATGGTCATCACGACGACCTTCGCGACCTGGTTCGGCGCCGAGACCGTGATGGGCATCCCGGCCAAGTTCGCCCAGGGCGGGCTGGGCGCCATCATCGAAGACCCCTTCGGCGCCGGCCTGTGCCTGGTGCTGGTGGGCGCCTTCTTCGCGGCCAAGCTGTATCAGAAGAACCTGCTGACCATTGGCGACTTCTACCGCCAGCGCTACGGCAAGGGCGTGGAAATCTTCTGCTCGCTGGCCATCATCCTCAGCTACCTGGGCTGGGTGGCTGCGCAGGTCACGGCGCTGGGCCTGGTGTTCAGCATCCTGACCGACGGCGCGATGAGCCCCGAGATGGGCATGATCGTCGGGCTGCTGGCCGTGCTGGTCTACGTGGTCATCGGCGGCTTCCTGGCCGTGGCCTGGACCGACTTCATCCAGATGATCGTGCTGGTGCTGGGCCTGAGCGTCATCGCCGTCTTCTCCGCCGACCTGGCAGGCGGCACGGGCAAGGTGCTGGCGCTGGCGCAGCAGAAGGACCTGGGCAAGTTCTTCCCCGAGCCCAGCTTCACCGAGATCGCCATGTTCATCGGTGCGGCGCTGACCATGATGCTGGGTTCCATCCCGCAGCAGGACGTGTTCCAGCGCGTCATGTCGGCCAAGGACGCCAAGACCGCCCAGCGCGGCGCCATCATCGGCGGCTTCAGCTACATCGCCTTCGCCTTCGTGCCCATGTTCATCGTGCTGGCGGCCGTGGTCGTCATGGGCGACCAGGCCATGGAGCTGGCGCAGAACGACTACCAGCGCGTGCTGCCGGCCTTCATCATGGGCCACATGCCGCTGCTCATGCAGATCCTGTTCTTCGGCGCGCTGCTGTCGGCCATCAAGAGCACCTCGTCCGCCACGCTGCTGGCGCCGACGACCAGCTTCGTGGAGAACATCCTCAAGCAGATCCGCCCCGAGATGAGCGACAAGCAGTCCCTCGTGGCCATGCGCGTGACGCTGGTGGTGTTCGCCGCCGCCGTTTTGGCCTATGCCATCGCGCTGCAGGGCACCTCCATCTACGAGCTGGTCAGCACCGCCTACCAGGTCACGCTGGTGGCGGCCTTCACGCCGCTGGTCTTCGGTCTCTATTGGAGCCGTGCGACGACGCAGGGCGCCGTGTTCTCCATCTTTGCCGGCGTGGGCGTCTGGGTGGCCTTCTTCCCGCAGGTGACGACCTGGGGCGAGTTCTTCCCCGGCCAGCTGGCCGGCCTGCTGGCGGCGCTGGTCGGCATGGTGGTCGGCTCGCTGGCGCCGCAGGTGCTGACCAACCGCCATGAGCATGTCAGCCACCACCTCCCGCCCCGCGCTTGAGGCTGTCCCTTAAAATCGCGGGCTTTTCGCCTCTTCGAGCCCGACCATGCCGATCTACGCCTACCGCTGCAGCGCCTGTGGCCATGCCAAGGATGTGCTGCAAAAGCTCTCCGATGCGCCGCTGACCACCTGCCCGGCCTGTTCGGCCGAGGCCTTCAGCAAGCAGATCACCGCCGCCGGCTTCCAGCTCAAGGGCTCGGGCTGGTACGTGACCGACTTCCGCGGCGGCAGCACCGCGGGCGCGGCCACCGCCGCAGCCGTGGCAGCCCCAGCCGCCGAGGCGGCCCAGAGTGAGGCCCCCAAGGCCGAGGCCTCGTCGTCGAGCGGCTCGACGCCCTGCGGCGGCTCCTGCGCCTGCCATTGAATCGAGTCGACGTGGGCGCATCACTCCGCAAATACCTGGTCGCCGGCCTGCTGGTCTGGCTGCCGCTGGCCATCACGATCTGGGTGCTGGGCCAGGTGCTGGACGTCGTCAACGGCGTGTTCGGCTCGCTGCTGTCCGCGCTCGCGCTGGTGCTGCCCTATTCGTGGCGTGACAACCTGCAGAGCCTGCAGCACGTGCCGGGCCTGGGTGTGTTCATCCTGGCCAGCGGGCTGCTGGCCACGGGCGTGTTCGTGGCCAACATCTTCGGCCAGTGGCTGCTGCGCCAGTGGGACCGGGCCATGTCCCACATCCCCATCGTCAAGAGCATCTACAGCTCGGTCAAGCAGGTCTCGGACACGCTGTTCAGCAGCAGCGGCAACGCCTTCCGCGAGGCCGTGCTGGTGCAGTACCCGCGCGCCGGCAGCTGGACCATCGCCTTCGTGACCGGCTCGCCCAGCGGCGAGGTGGCCTGCCACCTGGAGGACGAGCATGTCAGCATCTACGTGCCGACCACGCCCAACCCGACCTCGGGCTTCTTCCTCATCGTGCCGCGCGCCGACGTCAAGCCGCTGCACATGACGGTGGACGAGGCGCTGAAGTACATCATTTCCATGGGCACCGTGGCGCCGCTGCCGCATGTCGGCCACCCGGCCGTGCCGCTGGACGAGGCGGCACGAAACCAGCCGGGCTGAGCGCCCCGGCCTGCGCTCAGTCCTGAGGGCCTCTAGCGCCCCGCAGCGCCTCAAGAACACCCTTTGCAAAGAATTCGGAGAACTCCATGCGTACCTGCTATGCCGGCCAAGTCAGCGAGAAGCTGCTCGACCAGACCGTGACCCTGATGGGCTGGGCCCATCGTCGCCGTGACCACGGCGGCGTCATCTTCATCGACCTGCGCGACCGCGAAGGCCTGGTCCAGGTCGTCTGCGACCCCGACCGCGCCGACAGCTTCAAGATCGCCGAGGACGTCCGCAGCGAGTTCTGCCTGAAGATCGTCGGCAAGGTGCGTGCGCGCCCGGCCGGCACCGAGAACGCCAACCTCGTCAGCGGCAAGATCGAGGTGCTGTGCCACGAGATCGAGGTGCTGAACGCGTCGGTGCCCATCCCGTTCCAGATCGACGAGGACAACCTGTCCGAGACGACCCGCCTCACGCACCGCGTGCTGGACCTGCGCCGCCCCTACATGCAGAACAACCTCATGCTGCGCTACAAGGTGGCGATGGAGGTGCGCAAGTTCCTGGACGAGCACGGCTTCGTCGACATCGAGACGCCGATGCTGACCAAGTCCACGCCCGAAGGCGCGCGCGACTACCTCGTGCCCAGCCGCGTGCACGACGGCCACTTCTTCGCGCTGCCGCAGTCGCCCCAGCTGTTCAAGCAGCTGCTGATGGTGGCGGGCTTCGACCGCTACTACCAGATCACCAAGTGCTTCCGTGACGAAGACCTGCGCGCCGACCGCCAGCCCGAATTCACGCAGATCGATATCGAGACCTCGTTCCTGACCGAGGAAGAGATCCGCTCGATGTTCGAGGGCATGATCCGCCATGTTTTCCGCAAGGCACTGAACGTCGAGCTGGGCGACTACCCGGTCATGAAGTACGCGGAAGCCATGCACCGCTTCGGCTCCGACAAGCCCGACCTGCGCGTGAAGCTCGAGTTCACCGAGCTGACCGACGCGATGACCACCGTCGACTTCAAGGTGTTCAGCGGCCCGGCCACGACGCCGGGCGGCCGCGTCGTCGCGCTGCGCGTGCCCAAGGGCGCGGCCATGAGCCGCGGCGAGATCGACGCCTACACCGAGTTCGTCAAGATCTACGGTGCCAAGGGCCTGGCCTGGATCAAGGTCAACGAAGTGGCCAAGGGCCGCGAGGGCCTGCAGTCGCCCATCGTTAAGAACCTGCACGACGAAGCCGTCGCCGAGATCCTCAAGCGCACCGGCGCGCAGGACGGCGACCTGCTGTTCTTCGGCGCGGACAAGGCCAAGATCGTCAACGACGCCATCGGCGCGCTGCGCCTGAAGGTGGGCCATAGCGAGTTCGGCAAGGCCAACGGCTTGTTCGAGGACAAGTGGGCGCCGCTGTGGGTGGTCGACTTCCCGATGTTCGAGCACGACGAGGAGAACAACCGCTGGGCGGCCGTTCACCACCCGTTCACGGCGCCCAAGGACGGTCACGAGGACCTGATGGTCAGCGACCCGGGCAAGTGCATCGCCAAGGCCTACGACATGGTGCTCAACGGCTGGGAACTGGGCGGCGGCTCGGTGCGTATCCACCGCGCCGATGTGCAGGCCAAGGTCTTCGCCGCGCTGAACATCAGCGAGGAAGACCAGCGCATCAAGTTCGGCTTCCTGCTGGACGCGCTGCAGTACGGCGCGCCCCCGCACGGCGGCCTGGCCTTCGGCCTGGACCGCATCGTCACGATGATGACCAAGGCCGAGTCCATCCGCGACGTCATCGCCTTCCCCAAGACCCAGCGCGCCCAGTGCCTGCTGACCGGCGCGCCGTCGCTGGTGGACGAGAAGCAACTGCGCGAGCTGCACATCCGCCTGCGCAACGCGACGCCAGCCGCCTGACCGGCAGGCGCTCCCTCAAAAGACCTGCTTCGGCAGGTCTTTTGCCTTGTGGTGCGCCCAGCATGGTCGCCCTCTCGGAGGTGAACGGTAAGCAGCCTGCGAAGTCATATTGACATCGCAGGGATGGGCAAGGCCGGGTCGCCAAGGTGGCGCGTGAGCGCCGCCCAACGGTGAAGGCTGTAGTCCATGGCTTTGGCGGTGGCTGAGCGCCATCAGGGACCTTCGGCCGGAACTCCGGCAACCACTTGTGCAGGGCCTGCGCCACCGGCGCCGCGTGCGTTTGTCGTTCTCGCAAGCGATCTTCTGCCGCCAGGTCCTTCCACTTCCCGCTCAATGCCGTAGAGACGCCCGATGAGCTCGATGGCGGCTGCCGCCAGCGTGCTCTTGTTGGCCAGGTGCAGTTTTGCGAACTTGCGGCGCGCGTGGGCCATGCAGCCCACCTCGCTGATGCCGCTCTCGAGGAACAGCGCCTTGTACCCGAGTAGTCGTCGCACACGCGGCTTCCCTTCCAGGTGAGCGTGGCCCTCAAACTGCAAGATTTCTCAGCATTTTCGAATTGGCGGCAATCTTGCTGCGTCAGTCTTGATCCTTCGGCGGGCAAGGGTCGTCGCCGTACGAATCTCGCGCCCGGATGCGGCCGTCTTGGCCGTGAATCAGCAGTTCCCCTTGGCCCTCGCGCGCCATGTCGCGCCCGGCACGGATTGCCTCGGCTTGGGTATCGAACACCTGGGTCGCTCGCTGCCCGCCCTCGCGGAGGGTGCCCCAGCCGTTGTCCCGCTGCACGATGTGAACGTTTTTCCGGTTAGCCATCGCGGACCTCCAGTCCGGTTAAGTTGACGGGATTGAGTTTACAAACAACAATTCATGAAGTAAATCTGTAAACCAAAAAGCGCGGAGAGCACCATGATCGGAAACCGACTCAAGAGGGCGCGAGAAGCCCTCGGGATGTCGCTGCGCGAGCTCGAGGCCGCCATTCAAGGGCAGGTCTCTGCCCAGGCCATCGGCAAGTACGAGCGCGGCGAAATGATGCCGGGCTCAACCATCCTCCTGGCACTGGCGAAGGCGCTGCAGGTCTCGCCTGAGTACCTGCTCAGTGAGCGTGAGATCGAACTCACGGGGGTGGATTTCCGCAAGGCGCCGCACGCAGGCGCGAAAGAGGAGCGCGCCGTGGAAGCATCCATCCTCGACCGAGTCGAACGTTATCTGGAGTTGGAAGAACTGATGCCTGGTGTCGACCACGTCTGGAGTGCGCCGGCCGAGGAAGCCTTCGCTGTCAGTCGCATCGAGGATGCAGAAGAAGCTGCGGCGGCCCTGCGCCGCCTGTGGCGGTTGGGCATCGACCCTATCCCCCTCATGGCGGAGCTCCTGGAGGACAAGGGCGTCAAGGTCATTGCCCTCGACTTGCCGGAGAACGTATCGGGGTCCAAGGCTTTCGTTCAGCGTCCTGAGCGGGAAGACGTCCCGGTGATCGTGGTCAACCAAGGTCACAACGGTGAGCGGCAGCGGTTCACGCTGGCGCACGAGCTTGCCCATCTGGTCCTGCGGTTCAGCGGGCTCAGCGATGCCGAACAGGAGAAGGCGGCCGACCGCTTTGCCGGCGCATTCCTCATGGCGAAGGACATGGTGCTCCGGCTCTTAGGCGCGCATCGGACGTCGGTATCCATCGGCGAACTCGCAGAGCTGAAGAAGCTCTTCAAGGTCAGCATCGCGTCGCTGGTCGTCCGTTGCTCGCAGCTGGGGATCCTGAGCAAAGCCGCTTATGGGCGCCTTTGGGCCCAGATCAGAGACATGGGGTGGAACAGCCAAGCTTCCAGCGAGCCCAATACGCTGCAGCCCGAGGCCCCACAGCGAATGGAAAGGCTGTGCTTGCGCGCAGTCTCCGAAGGAGCGATATCCGAGGCTCGTGCGGCCGAGTTGCTCAACATCAGCGTCCGTGAGCTCGACCGGAGGTTGTCGGGCCAGTTCGCCTGACCCACCATGATCATCCTGGTCTCGGACACTTCCGTCCTGATCGACCTGGAGCGTGGCGGGCTGCTGGAGCCTGCCTTTTCCTGCGGGCTGACCATGGTGGTGCCCGATCTTTTGTACGACCGTGAACTGGTTGCAGAGAACGGTCCGTTTCTGAGGCAGTTGGGCCTGGGAGTTGTGGCCTTGAGCCCGGAAGAGGTCTCGCTCGCCCAAGAAATCCGCAGTCAGCGGCCGGGCCTGTCGTTGCCGGACTGCTTCGCCCTCAGCTGCGCAAGGCGCGCCGATCATGCGCTCGTTACGGGCGACCGGCTCCTGCGCTCGGAAGCGCAAGCCCGCCACTGCTCCGTCTTCGGGTTGCTGTGGGTTCTTGATCAGATGGAATCCTCTGGAGCAGTTAGCGTCGCTACGCTCCACGAGGGTCTGAGTCGTGTTGCCAACCACCCTCGCTGTAGGCTGCCCCGCGCTGAAATTGCGAGTCGGCTGCAGCGCTGGTTCACGGCATAGCGTCGCTCAAGGTATTCGCCTGCATGCAAGCCGGCCCACAGAGGCTCGGCTGGCTGGGTATTCCGGCCCGGCGTGACCGCTCGTTCTGGCCCAACGTGACCGGCCGTTCCGGTTGATCGTGACCGATCCCGGCCACCATCAGAATGGCGGTCACGATGCCGGAATGACCGGTCACGATGCCGGCGCGGTGTCGTATGCCGGCGTGATGGTGTAGCGCATTTCATCAACCCCGACGGGTAGCCTGCCCAGCTCTTTGGCTGGACCAGGATGCACGCACCAAGGATCAACATGCGCAAGATCAAGGACGTTCTGCGTCTCAAACTGGATGCCCAGTTGCGTATTCCACGCGATCGCGGACACCGTTCCGCGCTGATGGCGGACAGCATTCCAAACTGATCGCGGACACCGGCGAGGGTGTCCTGAATGACCCAACGAGGCATAGGCTTGCGTCGGCATTCGGCAGCGTTCAAGGCACGGGTCATCGAGCTGGCGCGCCAGCCCGGCGTCTCGACGGCGGCGGTGGCACTGGCCGTTCTGATGCTTCGTGCCCTCGACGTTTTGGGGCTGGGCTTCGGCGGCCATCTGCGAAGTGCGCGCTTCTCGCTGCGACTGCTGGGCAAGGCTTCGTGGTGCGGCGGAGCGGATCCGCTTTGAAACTGGCGGGCGTACGATCAAGAATCAAGCATTAGTGACTGCAAAAACAAGCAAAATATCTTTGAATATGCGTTTGTGGCTGTTTTTAAAAACATAGATGTCATCGATGTTGTTTGATGCACAATGTGCATTCAATGATCGTAAATACAGTCAGTGATGTGTTAAAACGCTTCTTGTGACTTGATATGAAAGCACAATACGATTCCACTGTTGAAGAGTGGCTGAGCAGGCTCGGAGACGACGTCAAGCAGCTAAGGCTGTCGAAGAACGTTGCACAGCTCGACTTGGCCAAGCAGGCCGGGATTTCTCGTTCGGCGCTGGTCAACCTCGAGTCGGGCTCCGGCGCCACGTTGAGCACGTTGGTGAGGGTTCTTCGGGTGCTCGGTCGGGAAGACTGGCTGGCTGGCTTGGCGCCCAGAGTGACCGTCAGCCCCATCGATGCAATGAAGCTAGGTCATCGACGTCAACGCGCGTCGGGAGACCGAAAAGGCGGCAGCCAGTCGGAAACCGGCGCGCCAGCCGTAGAAAGGCGGTAAGTCATGGCGACCAGGAGGGCGGCTCCGTTCAAGCCGGTGGATGGCATAGACGTCTGGTGTTGGGGAAAGAAGGTCGGGGCGGTGGTCCTGGATCCGAGCCTGAACTTCTACGCTTTCCAGTACTACCCGCAGTGGGCTCGGAGTGGCGTCCAGTTGGCGCCCCTGCAGATGCCTTTGAGCGCTGGCGCTGCGCCGTTCGTCTTCACCGATCTCGACCCCAACACCTATCGGCGTCTCCCTGCCATGCTTGCCGATGCGCTGCCCGACAAGTTCGGCAAAGCGCTCGTGGACCGTTTCATGGCGGATCGCGGCCACCCGGCCAGTGCCATCACGCCTTTGGATCGGTTGGCGTACATGGGAAACCGGGGAATGGGAGCGTTGGAGTTCCGACCTGCCCGCGGCCTGGCGACCAGGAAGCCTACGGCGATTGATCTGCGCGAGCTCGTGACCACGGCGCGTGCCGCCGTGCACGGCGAGCTGCATGGGGATGATGACACTGCTCAGGCACTGCGAAACATCATCGAGGTCGGGACGTCTGCCGGTGGCGCGCGCGCAAAGGCGGTCGTCGCCATCAATCCGGCGACCCAGGAGATGTTGTCGGGTCAGTTGGAAGCGCCGCCAGGCTTCGAGCATTGGCTGCTCAAGTTCGACGGCATGGGCAAAGATGACGCGCTGGGCATGCCGGGAAACTACGGCCGCATCGAGTTTGCCTACTACCGCATGGCAACCGCAGCAGGCATCGACATGACGGAGTGCCAACTGCTGGAAGAAAACGGCCGGGCGCACTTCATGACCCGGCGCTTCGACAGGTACGGTGGCAACGGCAAGCATCACGTCCAGTCGCTGTGTGCGATGGCCCACCTTGATTTCAACCGGATCGGTACCAACGCCTACTCTCAGCTCTTCCTGACCATGAAGGCGCTGGGCCTGCCCTACGTGCAGATGGAGCAGGCCTTCCGGCGCATGGCCTTCAACGTGATGGCCAGGAACTGCGACGATCATTCGAAGAACTTCGCCTTCATCCTTCGGGAGGGAGAGGCGTGGGCGTTGTCGCCGGGCTACGACATCACGTTCGCCCACGATCCAGACAACGTCTGGACGAAGCAGCACCTCATGTCCGTGAACGGCAAGACGAACGGCTTCACGCTGAACGATCTGCAGGCTGAAGCTGACCGCTTCGGCATTGGCACCGCTCCCGCGGTGATTTCAGAGGTGCGTCAGGCGTTGAAGTCGTGGCGCGATTTTGCGGCAGATGCCAGGCTACCGGCTTCCATAGCCGAAGACATCAACGGCAAGCTCATCAAGCTCTGAATCCGTAGCGCCGCCGATGACCGTCAGCGTCGCTGTCCTGACTGATACGTGGAAGCTAACGGACGGGGCACCCGAGCGGCGACGCGGGCTCAGGCCGTGACCCACACCTTGCGCACGGTCTCCAGCGTGCGCCAGGTGCCGACGTAGCCCGGCTTCATGATGAAGCAGTCGCCGGCCTTGTAGGTCACCGGCGCATGCCCGTCCTCGGTGATCTCGGCCACGCCCGACAGGATCAGGCAGAACTCCCAGGTCTCGCCCTTGATGGAACGGTTGACGCCAGGTGTCGACTCGAACACACCGGCGCGCACCTTGCCGTCCTTGGCACTGTCGACGTCCCAGTTGCGGCAGACGACGTCGCCCTCCAGGACGCGGTCGGCCGGTGGCCGGTATTCGCGCGGTTCACCGAGTTGGTCGAGCTTGAAGGTGACGAGCAGATCGGACATGGAAGGTCGGTTTCAGTAGGTGGGGGGAGGGGAGGTTGCCGCGCGGCCGGATGCCGCGACTGCATCGATCTCGACCAGATAGCCATAGTGCAGCTCGGGCACCGGCACCACGCTGCGCGCCGGTTTCGTCGGGCCCATCACCTCGGCATAGATGGCGTTGAAGCGCGGCCAGTTGACCACGTCGACGATGTAGGCCGTCACCTTCAGCAGGTCGCCCAGATCCGCGCCTGCCGACTGCAGCGCGGCGCGCAGGTTGGCGAGGGATTGGCGCACCTGATCCTCGAAGGGCAGGTCGGCCGTGTGCGTGCCGTCCGGCCGCGCACCGAGCTGGCCCGAGACGAAGACCAGGTCACCGTGGCGCACGGCATGGCTGTAGTGGCCGCCGGGCGGCGCGATGGCGCCGGCCGTCTGGGGTGTGGTGGGGAGGGTTGTGGGCATGTTGAAGTCCTGGCGCTCGGTTTCTAGAAATCCGCCACCTGGCCCCAGGCCGAGTTGCTGAACCGGTCCGGGTGATAGGGGCGAGGATCGACGATGGGGTTCGCGCCGCTGACGATGTCGGCGATCAGATGCCCCGCGCCGGGGCCGATGCCGAAGCCATGGCCGCTGAAGCCTGCCGCCAGCACCAGGCCCGGCAGGCCGGTCACCTCGCCGATGCCGGGCACGCCGTCGGGGGTGCTGTCCACATAGCCCGCCCAGCCCGCAGTGACGCTGCGCTCCTTCAGGGCCGGCACCAGCGCCAGCGCGCGTTGCTCGGTCAGCCTCAAGGTCTTGGGGTCTGCGGTGGGGTCGAGCACGCGCATGCGCTCCATCGGCGTCGGTGCGTCCAGCCGCCAGCGGGACAGGCTCTCGCGGCCCGAGAACAGCCCGTCCAGGCCGCCCGGCGAGAGGCTGCGCCAGCGGCGCGCAAACATCGGCAGGAACTGCGGGGAGAAGCGCAGGAACTGCGGCGTTGGGTCGACCCGGGCACGGCCGCTGACGGCCAGCAGATAGCCGCCGTCGCGGCGCCGCGTCAGCGCAACGCCGTCGGTGTACAGCGTGGCCGGCAGTTCGGTGGCGCCGGGGGACACCGTCATCACGGTCTGGCGGATGGTGGCCTGTGGAAACCGGATGCCGAGCTGGCGGCAGAACGACGAGGCCCAGGCGCCGCCGGACAGCACCGCCACCGGCGTGCGTATCGTGCCCTTCTCGGTGACGACGCCCGAGACCCGGCCGCCCGCGGTCTCGACACCGCGTGCGGCGCAGCCCTGGTGGACCGTGCTGCCGAGCTTCATGATCGCCCGCGCCACCGCCGGGGCGGCCAGCGAGGGGTCGGCCGAGCCGTCGGTGGGCGACCAGACGCCGCCCTTCCAGGGCTTGCCGGTCACCTGCCCGCGCCGTGCCGCTTCGGCGGCGCTCAGCATCTGCGTGTGGACGCCTTCGCCGCGACCGAAGTCCCCCCATTTCGCCCAGCCGGCCAGCTCCGCATCGTCGTTGCTGAGATAGAGCAGGCCGCAGCGGCTGAAGCCCGTGTCCTCGCCCGACTCGACCGAGAACTGCTCCCACAGGGCCAGGGCCAGCGTCGCCATCGGCAGCTCGCGCGCGTCGCGGTTCATCTGGCGGCACCAGCCCCAGTTGCGGCTCGACTGTTCGCCGCCGATGCGGCCCTTCTCCAGCAGCGCCACCTTGAGGCCACGGCGCGCCAGGAAGTAGGCGGTGAAGGCGCCGATGATGCCGCCACCGATGACCACCACGTCGGCGCTGGCCGGCAGGTCGGGGGTCGATTCGATGTGGGTCAGAGGTGCGGGCATGGACGGAATCTCTGGTCAGGGTTCAAGAGGAGGCGCGTGTCGGAGTCACCAGCCGCCGAATCGTGGCCATTCGGCCTCGACCGCGTTGCCGGTGCCGCGCACGACGTGATAGCTGCGGTGCTGCGCGCCGGTGGCGCAGGCATGGTTGGGCAGGATGCGCACACGGTCGCCGATGGCCAGCTCGGGCAGGCCGCCGCTCGTGCCGGGCCTCACCGTGACGATGCCGTGCTCCTGGTTGGCATCGGCCAGGATCAGGTCGGGGTAGGCGTTGCCGGCGATGTCGCAGACGACGCCATAGCCCTGGTTCACCGCCTGCTTGGACGTGCCGCGGTCCTGCGACATCGCCATCCAGCCGGCGTCGATCAGGATCCAGCCCTTGTCGCGCTGGTGGCCGATCACCGTTGCCATCACCGACAGCGCGATGTCCTCGATGCGGCAGACGCCGATGCCGGCCATCACCAGGTCGAAGAATACGAACACGCCGGCTCGCACCTCGGTGACGCCGGTCAGGTCTGTCGCGCTGTGCGCGGTCGGTGTGGAGCCCAGGCTCACCACCGGGCAAGGCAGGCCGGCGTTGCGCAGGACGGTGGCGGCGTCAACCACGCCGCGCCGCTCATCCTCCGCGCACTGGCGCAGCGCCTGCTCGCCGCGCGCGGCATAGCTGCCGCCGGCATGCGTCAGCACGCCGCGCAGCTCCGCCCCCTGTTGCAGCACCCGGCCGATGGCCACGAGGCGGTCTGTGTCAGTGGGCAGCACGCCGGATCGATGGCCGTCGCAGTCGATCTCGATCAGTGCCGGGATGGGCGTGCCCGCTGCCCGCGAGGCGGCCGCCACGGCTTCGGCCTGCGCCACCGTGTCGAGCAGCACCGCCAGGTCGACGCCCTCGGCGCGCAGCGCCAGCACCTGGGCCAGCTTGGCCGGGGCGATGCCCACCGCGTAGATCATGTCGCGCACACCGGCCGCCGCGAAATGCGCGGCCTCCTTGAGCGTCGAGACCGTGGCGGGGCCGGTGGTCGAATCCATCACCTTGCGCGCCACCTCGACCGACTTGCAGGTCTTCAGATGCGGCCGCAGCCCGACCCCCAGCTCCGCCAGCCGCCCGCGCAGCCGGGCGACGTTGCGCTCCAGGCGCTCGGCGTCCAGCACCAGGCAGGGCGTCTCCAGATCCTGCAGCGTCGTCGTGGCGGTGTTCATGCGATTCCTTCGGTCGTTGGGTGAAGGAATTCTGGGTGCCGACCTATAAGTTGGCAATTTACGATTTCTACATTCGTGGGTAAGCTGGACTTCATGCTTACCTCTGACGATCTCGCCTTCTTTGCCGTGGTGGCGGACTCCAGCTCGCTGGCCGAAGCGGCCCGCAAGCTCAACGTCACGCCGCCCGCCGTCTCGCAGCGCCTGCAGGCGCTGGAGGCCCGTGTCGGCGTGCGGCTGCTCGACCGCACGGGCCGGCGTGCCACGCTGACCGACGAGGGGGCGCTGGTGGCGACCCATGGCCGCGCGGTGGCCGACGCGCTGGAGGCGCTGGCCGAGGCGTTGGGCGACCGCACCCACCGGGTCAGCGGCCATCTGCGCATCGCCGCGCCGCACGGCTTCGGCCGGCTGCATGTGGCACCGGTGGCCGAGGCCTTCGCCCGCGAGCACGAGGGCGTGACGATCTCGCTGGAGCTGTCGGACCATCCCGGCGCTCAGTTGGTCGAAAGCTGCGACGTGGTCGTCCACATCGGGCCACCAGGCCCGCTCAGCCAGGTCGTCACCACGTTGGCGCCGAACCGGCGGCTGCTGTGCGCCAGCCCGGCCTATCTCGACCAGAATGCGCCCATCAGCTCGCCCGACGACCTGGCCCAGCACCGCTGCCTGGTCGTGCGGGAGAACGACGAGGACGTGACGCTGTGGCGCTTCACCCGGCGCCATCGCGAGCCGGCGACGCTGCGCATCCAGCCGGCGATGTCCAGCAACGACGGTGCCGTCGTGCGCGACTGGGCGCTGGCCGGCATGGGCATTGCCATCCGCTCCGAATGGCATGTGGCCGAGGACCTGGCCCAGGGCCGCCTGCGCCAGGTGTTGCCGGAGTGGGAGGTGCCGCCGGCCGATGTCGTGGCGATGCTGGGTTCGCGGCATGGCCGCAGTGCGCGCACCACGGCCTTTGTCGCGATGCTGAGGCAGGCGCTCAGCCCGGCACCGTGGCGACACGGTCAGTAGCCGACGATGGCCTTGGTCTCGAGGTATTCCTCCAGACCGAAGACACCGTATTCGCGGCCGTTGCCCGAGCGCTTGTAGCCGCCGAAGGGCGCGTGGCCATTCCATGCCGGGTAGTTGATGTGCACCTGGCCGGCGCGGATGCGGCCGGCCACGCGACGTGCGCGCTCGGGGTCGGCCGACTGCAGATGCGCACCCAGGCCGTAGACCGTGTCGTTGGCGATGGCGATGGCGTCCTCTTCGTCGCGGTACGGCATGATGACCAGCACCGGCCCGAAGATCTCCTCGCGGGCGACGCGCATGTCGGGCGTCACGGCCGAGAAGATGGTGGGCCGTGCGAAGAAGCCCTGCTCCAGGCCGTCCGGGCGCCCGGGCCCGCCGCAGATCAGCTTGGCGCCTTCTTCGATGCCGACGGCGATCATGTCCTGCACGCGCCTGAACTGCGCCGCGTTGGCGATCGGCCCCATCGTCGTCTGCGGGTCCTGCGGATCACCGACCTGGATGCCGGCCACCGCCTGGATCGCCAGCGCCTCCACCTCGGCCAGACGCGACGCAGGCACCAGCATGCGGGTGGGCGCGCTGCAGGACTGGCCCACATTGCGCATGCCCGCCAGCACGCCCTTCGCGACGCCTTGCTCGAAGTCGGCGTCATCGAGGAAGACATTGGGCGATTTGCCGCCCAGCTCCTGCACGACGCGCTTGACGGTCACGGCCGCCGCCTGGGCCACCAGCACACCGGCACGGGTCGAGCCGGTGATGGAGATCATGTCGACGTCCGGGTGGGCCGACAGCGCCGCACCCACCACTTCACCGCTGCCACTCACCAGGTTGAACACGCCGGCCGGCACACCGGCGTCGTGCATCAACTGCGCGAACAGCTGCGCACTGAAGGGCGACAGCTCGCTGGGCTTGAGCACGACGGTGCAGCCGGCCGCGATGGCCGGCGCGACCTTGGCCGTGATCTGGTACAGCGGCCAGTTCCACGGCGTGATCAGCGCGCAGACGCCGATGGGCTCCTTGGCGATGGCCGTGGCGCCCTCACGCGACACAAAGGCGTAGCTGCGCAGCACTTCGATCTGCACGCGCACATGCGCGATGCCGAAGGGCACCTGCGACGTGCGCGCAAAACCGATGGCCGCACCCATCTCCGCCGAGATCACCTGGGCGAACAGCTCGGCGCGCTCCTCCATCAGCGCCAGGATGCGGCTCAGCAGCGCGATCCGGTCCTCGACCGTGCTGCGCGAGAAGGTCTCGAAGGCGCGCCGGGCAGCGGCCACGGCGAGGTCGACGTCGGCGGCCGAGCCGGCCGCGACATGGCCCACCACGCGTTCGGTGGCAGGGTCGACGACGGCAATCCGCGGTGCATCGGGCCGGTCCAGCCACTGGCCGTCGATGTAGAGGCGCGTGTCCGTTCCAATCATCGTGGCGGTCATGTCAGTTGTCCCTGGCAGAGGTACTTGGTGTGCAGGTAGTCGTCCAGCCCGTGGCGCGAACCCTCGCGGCCATAGCCCGACTCCTTAATGCCACCGAAGGGCGCGGCCTCGGCCGCCAGCGCGCCCTCGTTGATGCCGACAAGACCACTCTCGAGCGCGTCCGCCACGCGCCAGACGCGGGCGATGTCGCGCGAGTAGAAGTAGGCCGCCAGCCCGAAGGGCGTGTCGTTGGCCGCAGCGACGACCTCGGCCTCGCTGTCGAAACGGGTGATGGGCACGACCGGGCCGAAGGTCTCCTCGCAGGAGCAGGCCATGGTGGCGTCGGCGTCGATCAGCACGGTCGGCGCGAAGTAGTTGCCGCTGTTCAAGCCGGCCGAGCGCAGGCGCTCGCCGCCCACCACGATCCGGGCACCGCGCGCGACCGCGTCCTGCACATGGCGCGCTATCTTGTCGACCGCGCGGCCGTTGATCATGGGGCCGATCTGCGAGGCGGCATCGCTGGCCGGCCCGACCTTGAGCGCGGCCACGCGGGCGGCCAGCTTCTCGACGAAAAGATCGTGCACGCCCTGCTGGACGAACACGCGGTTGGGACAGACGCAGGTCTGGCCACCGTTGCGGAACTTGGCCACCATCAGACCCTCGACGGCGGCGTCGATGTCGGCGTCGTCGAAGACGATGAAGGGCGCATTGCCGCCCAGTTCCAGCGACAGCGTCTTCAACGTGCCGGCCGACTCACGGGCCAGGTGCTTGCCCACCGGCGTCGAGCCGGTGAAGGTGATCTTGCGCACGCGGCCATCGGCCAGCCACACGTCGACCACCTCGGCCGCCCGCTCGCGCGAGGCCACGACGATGTTGAGCACACCCGCCGGCAGGCCGGCCTCCTCGGCCAGCTTGACCAGCGCCAGCGAGGTCAGCGGCGTGTCCTCGGCCGGCTTGGCCACCACGGTGCAGCCTGCGGCCAGGGCCGGTGCGATCTTGCGGGCGATCATCGCGGCGGGGAAGTTCCACGGTGTGATCGCGGCGACCACGCCCACGGGCTCCTTGAGCACCAGCATGCGACGGCCGGTCACCGGCGGTGCGATGACGTCGCCGCAGATGCGCGGCGCCTCCTCGGCAAACCACTCGACATAGCTGGCCGCGTAGGCCACTTCGCCGCGACCTTCGGCCAGCGGCTTGCCTTGCTCGCGCGAGATCAGCCGGCCGAGGTCGTCCTGGTGGGCCAGGATCAGCGCGTGCCAGCGCTTGAGCACCGCAGCGCGCTGCTTGGCCGGCGTCGCGCGCCAGGCCGGGCCGGCCGCGTGCGCGGCGTCGACGGCGGCGCGCGCATCGGCCGCACCGCTGTCGGGCACCTGGGCGAAGACCTGGTCCAGCGACGGGTCGCTGACGTCCAGGCGCCGGCCCTGCGCGGCGTCGCACCAGCGGGCGTTGACGAAGTTCTGCGTGCGCAGCAGGTCGGGGCGTTTGAGGCTCAGGGGCATGGTGGTCTCGCTCAAGCGCGGCTGACAAGGGCGGCGATGGCCGCGCCCATCTCGGCCGTCGAGGCCTGGCCGCCAAGGTCGCGGCTGCGCGGGCCGTCGCGCAGCACCGTCTCGATGGCGTCGACGATGGCGTCGTGCGCCTTGGGCTGGCCGAGGAACTGCAGCATCAGCGCGGCCGACCAGATCATGGCCACCGGGTTGGCGATGCCCTGGCCGTAGATGTCGGGCGCCGAGCCGTGCACCGGCTCGAACAGCGACGGGAAGTTGCGCTCGGGATTCAGGTTGGCCGACGGCGCCAGGCCGATGGTGCCGGTGGTGGCCGGGCCCAGGTCCGACAGGATGTCGCCGAACAGGTTGGACGCGACGACCACGTCAAAGCGCCCCGGCTGCAGCACGAAGCGGGCGCTGAGGATGTCGATGTGCTGCTTGTCGACGGTGACTTGCGGGTAGCCCTTGCCGACGGCATCGGCGCGGCCGTCCCACCAGGGCATGCTGATGGCGATGCCATTGCTCTTGGTGGCCACGGTCAGGTGCTTGCGCTCGCGCGCCTGGGCCAGCTCGAAGGCGAACTTCAGAACGCGGTCGGCGCCGAAGCGCGAGAACACCGACTCCTGGATGACGATCTCGCGCTCGGTGCCGGCATACATCACGCCGCCGAGGTTGGTGTATTCGCCCTCGGTGTTCTCGCGCACCACGACGTAGTCGATGTCGCCCGGTTTGCGGCCGGCCAGCGGGCAGGGCACGCCCTCGAACAGGCGCACCGGGCGCAGGTTGATGTACTGGTCGAATTCGCGGCGGAACTTCAGCAGCGAGCCCCACAGCGAGATGTGGTCGGGCACCGTTGCCGGCCATCCCACCGCGCCGAACAGCAGGGCGTCCTGGCCTTGCAGCTGCGCCTTCCAGTCGTCCGGCATCATCGCGCCGGTCTGCTGGTAGTAGTCGCAGCTGGCCCAGGCTATGGGGGTCAGCGCCAGCGCAATGTTGAAGCGCTCGGCGGCGGCTTGCAGCACGCGCAGGGCCTCGGGCATCACTTCCTTGCCGATGCCGTCGCCGGGAATGACGGCGATCTTGAATGGGGTTGTGCTCATGGGGTTCTCGGGGTTCAGACGGTCAGCGGTGTCTGCTCGTCCAGCCAGCCGCGGCGCAGCTCGGGGACGGAACGGGCCAGCAGCTCGTAGTAGGGGTGATGCGGGCCGCGCTCGTAGTCGGCGCGCGCGACCTGGGCCAGCTTGCGGCCGTGCTGCATGACGACGATCTCGTCGCAGACCGAGCGCACCGTGTGCAGGTCATGGCTGATGAACAGATAGGACACGCCCAGCTCGCGGCGCAACTCGGCGATCAGGTCCAGCACGGCCGCACCGACGACGGTGTCCAGCGCCGAGGTGACCTCGTCGCAGAGGATCAGGTCGGGCTCGGCCGCCAGCGCGCGGGCCAAGTTGACACGCTGTTTCTGCCCACCCGACAGCCCCGCCGGCAGGCGCTTGGCGGTCGCTGCAGGCAGCTTGACCAGGTCGAGCAGTTCGGCGATGCGCTTTTGCAGCGCCGCGCCGCTGAGGCCGCGGTAGAACTGCAGCGGCCGCGCCAGGATGGTCTCGATGCTGTGCGACGGGTTCAGCGCCGTGTCGGCCATCTGGAAGACGATCTGGATGCGGCGCAGGTCATCCTTGCTGCGTTCGGCCAGCGTGCCCGGCAGCGCTCGGCCCTGGAACAGGATCCGGCCCTGGGCCGGCGCGATCAGCCCCGCCACTGCGCGTGCCAGCGTCGTCTTGCCCGAGCCCGACTCGCCGATGACGCCGATGGCCTGACCCCGAAAGAGCTTGAGGTTGATGTCTTCCAGGATGGGGATGGCCGGCTTGCCGTGCTTGTCGTGCGGGCCGTAGCCGGCGGACAGGCCCTGGATCTCCAGCAGCAGCTCGGCACCCTCTTGGTCGGAGCATTGGCCGCCTTCGCGCACCTTGGGCTGCGCAGCGGCCAGCAGGCATTGCGTGTAGTCATTGGCCGGTGCGTTGAGGATCTGCTCCGTCGCGCCGAGCTCGCGCATCGTGCCGTCGCGCAGCACCAGGATGTGGTCGGCCATCTGGGCCACCACGGCCAGGTCGTGGCTGACGTAGACGGCGGTGGCGCGCCGCTCGCGCACGACGCGGCGGAAGGCGCGCAGCACCTCGATCTGCGTCGTCACGTCCAGCGCGGTGGTCGGCTCGTCCAGGATGACGAGTGCCGGGTCGCTGATCAGCGCCATCGCCGCCATCAGCCGCTGCAGCTGCCCACCCGAGACCTGGTGCGGGTAGCGAGCGCCGATGCCGTCGGGGTCGGGCAGGGCCAGCTCGCGGAACAGCTCGACGGCCTTGCGCTCTGCCTCGGCACGCGGCATCAGGCGGTGGATCAGGGCCGGCTCGATGACCTGGTCCATGATCGTGCGCGAGGGATTGAACGAGGCGGCGGCACTCTGGGCGATGTAGGCCACCGTGCGGCCACGCAATGCGCGCTGTTCGACCTCGGGCAGGGCCAGCACATCGCGGTCGCCGATGGTGATACTGCCGCCGGCAATGCGGCAGCCGTGGCGTGCATAGCCCATCAGCGCCAGCGCCGTCGTCGTCTTGCCGGAGCCCGACTCGCCGATCAGCGCCAGCACCTCGCCCGGGGCGATGGCGAAGTTCAGGTCGTTGACGATGACCTGCTCGCCGCGCTCCGACCGGGCGACGATCTTCAGACCCTTGACCGTGACCTGGGCGCCCATCAGTGCACCCCGCCTTCGCGAGCCGCGCGGCCCGGCAGGTTGTCGATCAGCAGGTTGACCGCGATGGTCAGGCTGGCGATGGCCAGGGCCGGCGCGACGATGGCCGCATTGCCGGTCGGCAGCGCGCCGATGTTCTCGCGCACCAGCGAGCCCCAGTCGGCGTCCGGCGGCTGCACACCCAGGCCCAGGAAGCTCAGCGAGGCCAGCAGCAGCACGACGAAGACGAAGCGCAGCCCCAGGTCGGCCAGCATCGGGTTGATGATGTTGGGCAGGATCTCGCGCAGCATGATGTAGAGCCGGCCTTCGCCGCGGGTGCGCGCCACGACGACGTAGTCCATCGCATTGATGTTGATGGCCAGCGAACGGGCGATGCGGTAGGCGCCGGGCACATAGATGATGGCCGCCATCACGATCAGCACCGGCAGCGTCGAGCCCAGCGCGGCGACGATGACCAGCGCCAGCATCTTGGACGGGATGGAGGTCAGCGTGTCGATGCTGCGGCTCAGGGCGCCGTCCAGCCAGGGTGCGCTGGACGCGGCCAGCAGCGCCAGCAGCGTGCCGGTGCTGCTGGCCAGCAAGGTGGCCAGCAGCGCCACGCCGACCGTGTAGCGCGCGCCCTGGATGATGCGTGCGAGCATGTCACGGCCCAGGTAGTCGGTGCCCAGCCAGTGCTCGGCGCTCATGGGTGCGAAGACGGCGGCATCGCTCATGTGGGCGCCGTCCTGGCTCAGCAGGCTGGGGCCGGCCAGCGCTGCCAGCAGCCAGAGCAACAGGATGGTCAGGCCCAGCAGGCCGGGCCAGCCCATTGCGGGCAGCCGCCGGCGCGTGGGCGCCGCAGTGGCGGCGGGAGAGGTGGCGGACATGATCGGCATGGTGGCGAGCAGGTTCAGCGGTGGCGCAAGCGCGGGTTGGCGACGATGCCGCACAGGTCGGCCAGGGTCACCATCAGCAGGTAGATGGCGCAGAACAGCATGGTGCAGGTCTGCACCAGCGGCATGTCGCGCTGGCTGACGCCGTCGACCATCAGGCTGGCGATGCCGGGGTAGTTGAAGATGGTCTCGACGATGATGACGCCGCCCAGCAGGTAGGACATCGACAGCGCCACGGCGTTGGCAATCGGCCCGATGGCGTTGGGCAACGCGTGGATCAGCACGGTCCGCGTCGGCGAGGCGCCCTTGAGCATCACCATCTCGATGTAGGGCGCGCGCAGCTGGTCGACGACGGCCGCGCGGGTCATGCGCATCATCTGGGCCACGGTCACGCAGCACAGCGTCAGCACGGGCATCGCAAAGGCGCTCAGCATCTGCCCCAGCGTGTCGTGGCTGCCGCCATAGGACAGCGCCGGCAGCCAGCGCAGCTCGACCGCGAACACCAGCACCGCCAGCGTGGCCACCAGGAACTCCGGCACCGACACCACGGCGACGGCGCCGGAGCTGGCCGCGCGATCGAACCAGGAGCCGCGCCACATCGCCGCGGCGATGCCCAGCGCCAGCGCCAACGGCACCGAGATCGCAGCCGTGATGCCGGCCAGTTGCAGCGAATTGGGCAGGCGGCTGGCGATCATGTCGGCCACGGGCGTGCCGGTCACGACCGACAGCCCGGGCTCGCCCGTCAGCAGGCCCTTGAGCCACTGCCAGTAACGCACCGGGGCCGGGACGTTCAAGCCCATCTGGTCGCGCAGCGCGGCCAGTGCCTCGGCGGTCGCTTCCTGGCCGAGCTGGGCCTGGGCGGCGTCATCGGGCAACAGCGCCGTGATCGCAAACACCACCATGGACACGACCAGCAGCGAGACCAGGGCCAGGGCCATGCGGTTGACGAGCAGGCGCAGGATCAGCAGGTTCATGGTGATCTCATCTCAGGAGTTCGGGCCGAGACCGGGCGAGGGGCTCAAGATTCCAGCCAAACGTTTTCTGCGAAGGCGCAGCCCATCATTCCGCCCACAGGGATGGGCGACAGACCCTTGAGCTTGGTGGAGTGCCCGTCCAGGCTGGACAGGAACAACGGGATGCCTTCCCCAGCCTCGTGGTGGATGAGGACCTGCATGTCGGCGTACATCTGCTTGCGCTTGACCAGATCGATCTCGGCACGGGCGGCGACCAGCAACTGGTCGAACTTGTCGCTCTTCCAGCGCGACGCGTTCCAGACGGCATCGGACTTGAAGAACTGCGTCAGCAGCGTGTCGGCGCTGGGGCGCGGATTGACGTTGCCGAAGCCCATGGGGCTGTTCAACCAGTGGTTGGACCAGTAGCCGTCCGGGGGCATGCGCTTGACGTCCAGGTTCAGGCCGACCTTCTGTGCCGTCTGTTGCAGCACCAGCGCGATCTCGACCGAGTAGGTGGCCACTGGCGATGTCACCACCGGGATGCGCGCGCTGCCCAGATTGGCTTTCTTCAGATGGAACCTGGCCTTCTCCGGGTCGAACGGGCGCTGCGGCAGGCCTGCAAAGTGGAAGCGGTTGCTGGGGTCGATGGGTTGGTCGTTGGCGACCACGGCATGGCCCAGCGCAACGGACTTGCGCATCAGCTCGCGGTCGAACAGGTGCTTCATGGCCAGCACGAAATCAGGATTGGCGCCGGGGCCGACGTCCTTGCGCATGATCAGATCGGAATACTGGCCCGACTGGGTCGTGAACACGGCATAGCCGGCGGCGCTCTTGACCCGGTCGACAGAGCGCGGGTTGATAGCGGCCACCAGGTCGATGCCGCCCGACAGCAGCGCGTTGACGCGCGCGCCCTCGTCGGCAATGCCGATGAACTCGATTTCGTCCAGGTAGGGCTTGCCTGGCTTCCAGTAGGCCTCGTTGCGCACGACGACCGAGCGCACGCCGGGCTTGAACTCCTTGAGCTTGAAGGGGCCGGTGCCGATGCCGGTGGAGAAATCGGTCGTGCCTTCCCTGACGATCAGGAAGTGGAACGTGCCCAGGATGACCGGCAGGTCGGCGTTGGGTGCCGTCAGCGTGATGCTGACCTCATGGGGGCCGCTGGCCTTGACGGACTCGATCTGGTCGGCCAGCGCCTTGGCTCTGGAGGCCGTGGCGGGGTCCTTGTGGCGCATCAGCGAGAACACCACGTCGGCCGGCTTCAGCGGCTTGCCGTCGTGGAACTGCACCCCCTTGCGGAGCTTGAAGACCCAGGTCTTGGCGTCCTTGGTGCTGAACTCATCGGCCAATGCAGGCTGTGGCGTGAGGCTGCCGTCCAGCGTGGTCAGGCCGCTGTAGAGCATGTTGCCGCGCGAGTAGTCGGTCTGGTTGGCCAGCTTGGCCGGGTCCAGCGTGTCGCTGATCGACGATGACGAGCCGGCGACCCGGATGCGCCCGCCGCGCCGCGGCGTCTGTGCATGGGCCGACAGCGCCGTGCCCGCCAGCCCGCCCGCCAGGCCGGCCTGCATGCCGCCGGCCATCAGCATCGAGAGGATGTCGCGGCGCGACGCGCCACGTTGGAGCGCGGTCATCAGCGCGACGCTGTCCTGCGGGCCGACAAGGTCTTGCAGCTTCTTGCTCTCGTTCATGCGGTGCTCCAGGAAGTCAATTCGGTGGCTGCGTTCAGGACACCATGTCCTTGAGGCGGTAGTACAGACCCACGGCGGGCAGAAACCAGGGCGGGCCCAGATGGCCGGGGATGGCGGGCCAGGGGCGGTCGCGCCAGGGGTTGGCGGCAGCGTTGCCGAGCAGCGTCTCGGCCATGCGCTCGCCCATGTGCACGGACATCTGCGTGCCGTGACCGCTGTAGCCCAGCGAGTAGTAGACGCCGTCGCGCTCGCCGGCGTGCGGCAGGCGGTCCTGGCTCATGTCGACCAGCCCTCCCCAGCAGTAGTCCAGGCGCACATCGGCCAGCTGCGGAAAGATCTCGGTCAGCCCCTGGCGCAGGATCTCGCCGCTCTTGCGGTCGGATGTCGGGCTGGAGATGGCGAAACGCGCGCGGCCGCCGAACACCAGGCGGTGGTCCGGCGTCATGCGGAAGTAGTGGTGGATGTTGGCCACGGTGACGTAGGTGCGGCGCCCGGCCAGCAGGGCCTGGGCACGCTCCATGCCGAGAGGCTCGGTGACGACGATGAAGCTGCCGATGCCGACGATGCGCCGGCGCAGCCAGCCGAAGGAGCCATAGCCGCCATGCTGGCTGGCGCCCGTGGCCAGCAGCACCTGCTGGGCACGCACGACACCGCGCGGCGTGTGCACCAGATGGGCATGGCCTTGACCCTGGCGTTGCAGCCTCTGCACCGGCGTGTTCAGGTGGATCTGCGCGCCGCGCTTCTCGGCCGCTGCCGCCAGTCCGGCAGCGAAGCGGCCCATGTGCATCTGCGCGCTCTTCCTCTGCAGCAGGCCGCCGACGAAGCGCTCGCTGGCGACCTCGTCGCGCACCTGGCGGGCATCGAGCAGCTCGACCTCGCTGTCCACCTCGCGCAGCATGCGCTCGTGGGCTCGAGCCAGCGCCTCGTAGTGGGCCGGTCGGGTCGCCAGCTTGAGCTTGCCGTTGCGCTGGAAGTCGCAGTCGATGTGCTCTTCCTGCACCAGACGGGCGACGCTGTCGACGGCCGCATCGAACTCGTGATACCAGCGGCGCGCCTGTTCGACGCCGTACTGCTCGGCAGCCACGGCATAGTCGACCGCCAGGCCGTTGTTGACGTGGCCGCCGTTGCGCCCCGAGGCCTCCTTGGCGACCCGGTCGCAGGCCTCCAGCACGACGACCTTGGCGCCGCGCTGGGCCAGCGAGCGCGCCGCGGACAGGCCGGTGAAGCCGGCCCCGACGATCACCACGTCGGCCTGGGCCGGCAGCTCGGCCGCAGCGGGCTGAAAAGCCTGCGCGGTGTCGGTCCAGTAGGAGTCGAGTTTCACGGCTTGCGTCCTGGGTTCACGGGGTGCGTCATGAGGATTTCATTGAAGCATGTGCATCAAACAGAAGTGCGCGCTTGTGGCCGCTGTGGACACATGAAACTGTGGTTTTGGTGGCCCCATCCGGCATAGGCTGCGGCGAGGTATTCGGCAGAATCAGTGGCCACACGGGCCCCGATGTTCGGGCTGGTCTGCCCGCCGAATTGCGAGCGGGAATGGCCCGAGAGGAGGCTGACTGCGCAGCCTCACCCAGGGACCTCATCGCAAGTTGCGGGCCATGGAAAAAGACGCTGCGGTGACCTGGAGCAGCAGCAATTTCGTCCTGGCGAGCCGCCCGTATGCCAGCAACCATGCAGTCAGAATCGCGCGATCGGAGCACCCTCTTGAGTACCCTCAACAACGCTGTGACGCCGTCGACCGACGGCATTGTTCTGCGCCCCATGCAGGCCTCCGATCTCGAAGCCGCCCACGGGCTTTCCCTGGCTGTGCAATGGCCGCACCGGCTCGCCGATTGGCAGTTCGCCTTCCAGCTGGGGCGCGGCGTCGTCGCGGAGCGCGACGGCGAGCTGGTCGGCACGGCCATGACCTGGTTGTGGGGAGACGCGCATGCCACGTTGGGCCTGGTCATTGTCGACCCGCGTTGCCAGGGGCGGCGCGTCGGCCTGCGGATGATGCAGGCCCTGCTCGAATCGCTGGGTGACCGTAGCGTGCTGCTGTACGCCACGGCCGAAGGTCGCGGCCTGTACGAGCGCCTGGGTTTCGTGCGCACTGGAGAGGTGCGTCAGCACCAGGGGCCGGCGCTGTCGGCACCCTTGGTTGCCCTGGAGCCCGGCTGGCGGCTGCGCCCCGCAGACCACAGCGATGCCTTCAAGCTGCTGCAGCTGGATGCGCAGTCGCGCGGCATGCCGCGCGAGGCCCTGCTGACCGAGCTGATGGCGACCGCGGACACCGTGGTGCTGGATCATGAGGGGCAGCCGCGCGGCTTCGCCATGCTCCGGCGCTTTGGCCGCGGCCTCATCATCGGCCCGGTGGTCGCGCCCGACGCCGAGGGCGCCAAGGCGCTGATTGCCTGCCTGGTCGGGCTCAATGCCGGCAAGTTCGTGCGCATCGATGTGGACTTCGACAGCGGCCTGACCGAGTGGCTGGAGTCGCTGGGCCTGCTGCGCGTCGGTGCCGGCACCGAGATGATCCGCGGCCCGGTGCCTGAGCCCGTGGCGGGTGTGCAGCGCATCGCACTGGCGACGCAGGCGCTGGGCTGAGCGGCGCCGGCGCACACCCGGGAAGTGGCGTCCGCCATTTCGTCATTTCGTCCTGCCGCTGGTGGGCATAACCGCAGATCCTGGGGCGGCTCTCTCCCTACACTTTTTGGCAGCGAATCGCCGTAGCGCGCCCCGGCACTGCGTGGTCCGCGTCCAGAAACCGACATGAGCGTCCTCTACCGTTCCGACTCCCCGCGCGCCGCGGCCTGGGCGCGGCTCTTCGCCGAGCAGGCGCCGGATGTCGACTTCCGCATCTGGCCCGATGCCGGGCGGCTGGAGGACATCGAGTACCTGATCAGCTGGCAGGCCCCGCGCGAGTTCATCGCGGCGCTGCCGAATCTGAAGGTGCTGTTCTCCTCGGGTGCGGGCGTCGACCACATCGATTTCTCGGCGGTGCCCGAGCGGGTCGACATCGTGCGCATGGTGGAGCCCGGCATCATCAACGGCATGGTGGAGTACGTCAGCCTGTCGGTGCTGGCGCTGCACCGGCACCTGTTCGACTACCAGGACCAGCAGCGCCAAGGGCGGTGGCAGCCCATCGAGGTGCAACCGGCCTCGACCTGCTCGGTCGGCGTGATGGGGTTGGGCGTGCTGGGCCAGGCCGTGCTGGAGCGGCTGGGCCAGTTCGGTTTCGATCGCCTGGGCTGGAGCCGCTCGCCCAAGGTGCTGCCAGGCGTGCGCTGCTTTGCGGGCCGCGAGTCGCTGGACGAGTTCCTGGGCCACTGCGATGTGCTGATCTGCCTGCTGCCGCTGACCGACGCGACGCGCGGCATGCTGGGCGCCTCGCTGTTCGCCGCCTTGCCGCGTGGCAGCGCGCTGATCAACGTGGGGCGCGGCGGTCATCTGGACCAGGCGGCGCTGCTCGACGCGCTGGCATCGGGCCAGCTGTCGCGTGCCATCCTGGATGTCAGCGACCCCGAGCCGCTGCCCGCCGACCACCCACTGTGGCGCCATCCGCGTGTGCTGCTGACGCCTCACGTCGCCAGCATGACCCAGCCCGAGACGGCCGTGCCCATCCTGTTGAAGAACCTGCGCCGGCATCTGCGCGGCGAAGCCCTGCTGGATCGGATTGATCGCGGCAATGGCTATTGATTGACCGGGCCTGGGCGCGTGTTGCGCCTGGCCTGCCTGCTTGTTCACCGTCGACGAAAGGTTTCCCGTGCCCATCCCCTTCAAGCCCAAGTACATCAGCTTCGACTGCTACGGCACCTTGATCTATTTCCAGATGGCGCCGTGCGCGCGGCGCCTGTTCGCCGACCGCATCAAGGCCGAGGACATGGACGCCTTCTGCAATGACTTCTCGGCCTACCGACTCGATGAAGTGCTGGGCGACTGGAAGCCCTATTACGACGTCGTCTACAACGCGCTGCTGCGCACGGCCAACAAGTGGCGCGTGCCCTTCCGCGAGGCCGATGTCGCCGAGATCTACGCGGCCGTGCCGACCTGGGGTCCGCATCCCGACA
>DASWWC010000207.1:0-17705 GCA_036401055.1 Roseateles sp. | reverse complement strand
GCGTTGGCGCGCCAGCCGGGCGTTGCGCGCCAGGCCAGGCGCGGGCGCCAGCCGCGCTGCAGCGCGGCCAGCGTGTCGTCCAGAGGTTCTGCGCGGCCGGTCAACGGCCACAGGGCCAGCGGGGCGAGGAAGTGTCGGCGTTGCAGGCTCATGCTTGGTCGGGGCTGTCAGCCGCGCGCGGCTGTGAGAGAGTCGGGTGGCCTTTCCGCGAGAAACCCCTGTGCGCCTGCGTCGCCGCTCCGTCTGCCTGCTGCCCCTGGCCGTGCCGTCGGCGCGAGCCGTGGGCGAGGAGCGGGCCCCGCTGCGCATTGGATGGAGCGACTATCCGCCGTTCCAGTCGCCCGGCGCCAGCGGCCAGCCGCAGGGGCTGGACGTCGACTTGCTGGAGCTGCTGGCGCGCGCCGCCCGAGAACGGCTGCAGTGGCTGCGCCGGCCCTGGGCTCGGCAGATGGCCGACGTGGCCCAGGGGGAGCTGGACCTCGTGCCCGCCGCAACGCCGTCGCCCGAGCGCATGGCGTTCGGCGACTTCACGCAGGCCTACCGCATGGAGCGCGTCGCGCTGCTGGGGTTGGCCGGCGAGACGCCGCCGCTGCGCCGCCTGGGCGAGCTGAAGGGCCGGGCGGTGCGCATCGGCGTCATCCGCGGCGTGGCCTTCCCGACGGCCGTGCGGCGCGAGCTGGAGGACCCCGAGCTGGCCCGGCTGCTGGTGCCGCTGCATGCGAACGACCTGACGCTGTCGGCGCTGAGGGCGCGGCGGGTGGACTACGTCATCGACGATCCCGCCACGCTGGCCCATCGCGCCACGCGCGACCGCGGAGCCGCGCTGCAGGTGGCGCTGGAACTGGCGGTGAGCCCCGTGCACCTGCTGGTGGGCCGGCCCACGCTGGCGCAGCGGCCCGACCTGCTGCAGCGGCTCAACCAGGGGCTGCAGAGCGCGCGCCGCACGCCCGAATGGGCGCAGGTGCTCGCCCGCTATCCCGGTTACTGACCGCCCACCCATGCGGGCAGCGCGAGCGACAGCGCCGGGATGTAGGTGGCTGCCAGCAGCGTGACCAGCAGCGCGCCGTAGAAGGGCGCGATGGAGCGCATCACCTGGCCCACCGACACCCCGCCGATCGCGCAGCCGACGAACTGCGTGCTGCCCACCGGCGGCGTGTTCAGGCCCAGCGCGCAGTTCAGCAGCATGACGACGCCGAACTGCGTCGGGTCCATGCCGGCCTTCATGCAGATGGGCAGGAAGATGGGCGTGCAGATCAGGATGGTGGCCGCCATGTCCAGGAAGGTGCCCAGCAGGAACAGCAGCACGTTGACCCACAGGAAGATCAGCCAGGCCTGGTTGCCGCTCATCTGCTCCAGCCACTCACCGGTCTTCTGCGGCACCTCGTACAGCGCCAGGAAGTAGCCGAAGGCGGCCGAGATGCCGATCAGCAGCAGCACGACGCCGGTGGTCTTGCAGGCCTTGGCGCAGGCGGCCAAAAAGCCCTTCCAGCTCAGCGTGCGGTAGACCAGCCCGGTGACGATCAGCGCCCAGCACACCGCCGTGGCCGCCGACTCCGTGGCCGTGAACACGCCACTGAGGATGCCGCCCAGGATGATGACGATGACCAGCAGCCCCGGCAGCGCCGCGACGAAGGCCGAGAACACCAGACTCCAGCCGGGGAAGGCGCCGTGCGTGGGATAGCCGCGCTTGACCGCCACGCCGTAGGCGGCGACCAGGTTGGCCACGGTGAGCAGCAGCGCCGGCAGCAGCGCAGCGAGGATGAGGTTGAACACGCTCACCGCCGCGATGCCGGCCGTGGCCAGCACGTAGATGATGAGGTTGTGCGACGTGGGCATCAGCGCGCCCACCAGGGCCGAGTGCGTGGTCACGTTGACCGCGTAGTCGGCGCCGTAGCCCTCGCGCTTCATCAGCGGGATCATCACCGAGCCCATGGCCGACACGTCGGCCAGCGGCGAGCCGGCCACGCCGCCGAACAGCGTGCAGCCCAGCACGTTGCTCATCCCTAAGCCGCCGCGCACATGGCCCACCAGCCGGTTGGCGAACACGACGATGCGCTCCGCGATGCCGCCGTGCAGCATCAGCTCGCCCGCGAAGATGAAGAACGGGATGGCGAGGAAGGAGAAGATCTGCATGCCGCCCACCATCTTCTGGAAGACGATGGCCATGGGCAGGTCGGCGGCCAGCACGGTCGCGACTGACGCCAGGCCGATGGAGAAGGCGACGGGCACGCCCAGCAGCAGCAGCAGCACAAAGCTGCCGCACATGACCCAAAGTTCCAGGTTTTCCACCTCAGACCCCAGCTTCTTCGACGGTTTCGTCGCGCCACAGCGCGATCAGGTGTTCGATGCAGAACAGCACGATGAGCACGCCGGCAATGACCAGCGGCAGGTAGTCCAGCCCCTCGGGCACGCCCAGCAGCGGCTTGGGCTCGGCCCACTTCAGCGTCAGCCATTCCCAGCCGGCCATGCCCATCAGCACCGCGAAGGTGATGACGCACAGGTGGATCAGCGCCTCGGCCACGCGTTGCGCGCCGCGCGGCAGCAGCGCCACCAGCGACTCCATGCCCAGATGGCCCGAGTCACGCACGCCGACCGCCACGGCCAGCGACGTGATGTAGAGCACCAGCAGCAGCGCCACCGGTTCGGTCCAGGTGGGCGAGTCGTTCAGCAGATAGCGGCCCAGCACCTGCCACTGCACGCAGCAGACCAGCAGCACCAGCCCGAGCACGGCCGCGCGCAGCGACCAGCGCGACAGCGCCGCGCAGAGCTTCGTGTACGCGGTCACTTGATGTCCTGGATGGCCTTCACCAGCTTCTGCAGGTCCGGCGTATTGACGAACTTGGCGATGACCGGCTGCACGGCCTGGCGCAGCGGCTCGCGGTCCGTGTCGACGATCTGCGCGCCGCCGGCCTTCACGACGGCCAGCGCCTTGGCCTCCTGCGCATCCCACTTCTCGCGCTGCACCTGCACCGAGGCCTTGGCGGCGGCGCGCAGCTGCGCCTGCTGCTCGGGCTTGAGCTTGTCCCAGACCTTCTTGCTGATGAACAGCGCGTCCGGCGTCATGGAGTGCTCGGTGCGGCTGTAGAACTTGGCCGCCTCGAAGTGGCGGAAGCCCTCGTAGCTGGGGATGTTGTTCTCGGCCGCGTCGATGAGGTTGGTCTTCAGGCCCGTGTAGACCTCGCCGATGGGCATGGGCGACGGGTTGGCGCCCATGGCCTGCATGGCGGCCACCCACAGGTCGGTCTGCTGCACGCGGATCTTCAGGCCCTTCATGTCGGCCAGCGTCTTGATGGGCTTGCGCGCGTAGACCGAGCGGGCGCCGGAGTCGTACAGCGCCAGGCCCACCATGCCCTGGTGCTCGCAGGCTTTCAGGATCTCCTCGCCGGGTGCGCCGTCATAGGCGCGGCGCATGTGGGCCGTATCGCGGAACAGGAAGGGCAGGGCGGGCACCAGCGTCTTGGGGCACATGGCCGACAACGGGCCCAGGTTGACGCGCGTCATCGCCAGCGCGCCGATCTTGACCTGGTCGATGGTCTCCTTCTCGCTGCCCAGTGCGCCCTTGTTGAAGACCTTGACCGTCAGCGCACCGCCGCTGCTCTTGGCCAGCACCTGGCCCAGGTGCTTGACGGCCGCGACGGTGGGGTAGTCGTCGCTGTTGTGCACGTCGGCGGACTTCAGTTCCAGTGCCTGCAGCGACGTGCTGGCGAGCAGGGCGGCGATCAGCGTCAGTCGGGTCTTCATGTTTGTCTCCTTCAACTACTTCAAATCAGTCGAGCGCGCGATAGCGCAGGTTCGAGAACCGCGCTTCGCCGCTGCCGGCGGCGTAGATGGCCGGGCGCAGGCTGGCGAAGCCGCCGCCCACGTTGTGGTGGTAGCCGCTGACGTCCATCTGCACGGTGAACTTGGTCCAGGGCTGGGTGGCGTCCAAACGGCTGTAGAGGGTCAGCACATGGCGCACGCACTTGAGCTTGAGCTGCATACGGCGGCTTATGCCCGCGGGCCGGGGCGCGCCGCGCAGGTCCTGCCCGTAGCGCAGCAGCCGAAAGCCCTTGGCGTTGGCGCCCATGCCGGCGTAGAGCTTGGGGCTGTAGAACATCATCAGCCCGATCTGCACGCCTTCATCGAAGTCCACGTCGAGCTCGACCTCGAAGGCCGGGTCGCCCTGGATGAAGCCCAGCGGCGGGCTGTCGCCCGGATCTTTTCCAACGGCGCGCAGGTGCAGCTTTCCATCCGCAACGCGGGCGCGCGCCAACTGGCCGGCGCCGCCGCTGAGGAACTGCCAGTGGGCTTTGAGCGTGCTGCCGGCGAAATCGTCGGACAGCGGCCGGCCGTGCGGCATGGCACGGCCGCCCTGCGGCTTCGGCAGTGGCACGCCGTCGTCCACGTCCACATGGAACCAGCCGTCCGCGCTGAAGCGTGCGGGCGCCAGCAGCATCTGCCGACCGAGCGTGTGGAAGCTGTTCTCGTAGCCGTGATACAGCATCCACCAGTCGCCGCGCGGGCCCTGCACCAGGCTGCCGTGGCCGCGCGACCACCAGCGCTCGCGCGTTGACTTCGTGCGCATCAGCGGGTTGTGGGGCGCCTGCTCCCACGGGCCGTCCAGGCTGCGCGAGCGCGCGGCGATCACCATGTGGCCGGTCGGCGGACCGGCCGTGCCGCCCACGGCCAGCAGCATGTGCCACCAGCCGCCGTGGAACAGCATCTTCGGGCCCTCGGGCGAGAAGCTCTCGACGTCCCAGTCGTCCGGGTAGCGCCAGGGGTCGTAGACATGCTCGACGGCGCCGACGGTCTTGAGCCCGTCGGCACTGAGCCGGATGCGGTCGCCGCCCGACAGGAACAGCCAGCGCTGGCCGTCCTCGCCGACGACATGCGTGGGGTCGATGTGTCGGTGCAGGCCCAGCGGCTGCGGCTTGGACCAGGGGCCTTCGATGCGGTCGGCCCAGGTCACGAGGATGTCGTTGGGCTGGGCCTTGACCGGCAGGTAGAGGTAGTAGCGGCCCTGGTGCTTGCACAGGTCGGGCGCCCACACGCTGCCCACCGGTTCCAGCAGCGCGTTGGCCACGGGCTGCCAGTTGACGAGGTCGCGCGAGTGCCAGATCAGCAGTCCGGGGAGCGCCTCGAAGCTGGAGTGCGTCAGGTAGTAGTCGTCACCGTCCTTCAGCACCGACGGGTCGGGCCGGTCGCCGGCCAGCACCGGGTTCATGAAGCGGCCATCGCCCATGTCTGCCTTGCGCTGACCCTCCGCGCCTTTCGGCCAGGGCTTGCAGGGCGGCAGGTAGGGCTGGCCCGGCGCATCGCTGCAGTCGATGGCGGCCAGGGACGCAGAAGGGGCTGCCAGCAGCGCCAGCAGTTCACGGCGCAACAGCTTCATTTGGCGACCTGCGTGAACAGCGAGTTCCAGCCCGCCTTGGGGCTCATGTCGTCCAGGTTCCAGTCGGCCTCGACGAAGCCGCGCTGCGTCGGCTTGTACTTGGGCAGGCCGTCGGGGTGGCTCTGGGTCTCGTCGTCGATCAGCGTGCCGCGATCCTCGGCGATGTCGGACAGCTGCTTGAAGTCCAGCGGGTCGCGCGCCCAGGGCCGCGCGCCCACGTACAACGGCAGCAGCTTTTCCAGTTCGCGCGGCGCAAGCCATGACAGGCCCGCGGGCAGATAGGGCTGGCGCACCGGCACGATCTGCGCGGTGCTGGTGGTGTAGCGGCCGGTCAGCGGCAGCGGCTGGCCATGGCGGTCCACGGCGAGGTTGTCTTGCTCGAACAGCTCTACGTCGCCCACGCCGCCCAGCATGAACAGCGGCAGCCGCTCGGCCGTGCCGGGGCCGGCGCGGTAGACGTTGCCGGCCAGCGTGATCTTGCCGACCTGGTAGGGCCGGCCCACCCACTCGTGCGCGATGAGGTTGTAGTGAACCGCCTTGCCGCCGGGGTTGTAGATCAGGTTGTTGACCATCGCTCCCCACGCGCCGCCCTTGAACAGCGCGTTGCGCTCCCGGTTGGACGCATAGACATTGCCCAGCAGCAGGATGCGGTTGGCGTTGTCGTGGATGAGGCTGCCCTTGCTGTGCTCGCCCTTCAGGTGCACCGACTCGCCCAGGCCCTCGTAGATGAGGTTGTGGCTGTAGGTGATCTCGTGCGAGGTGGTCTCGCGCCAGTCATCGGGCGTGGCGCCCTTGAAGCGCGGGCCGCCCACCGACAGGTTCTCGTCGGTGGCCCACGAAAAGCTGCAGTGGTCCACGATGAGACGGCGTGCGCCTTCCGTCGTGGAGATGCCGTCCTGGTCGCGGCCACTGCGCTTGGCCCGCCCGTAGGCGCCGGGGCGGATGCTGATGTGCTGCAGGATGACGTCGGCTGCGGCAATGTTCATTTCCCCGCGCACCAGAGTGATGCCGGGGTTCGGTGCGGTCTGGCCGGCGATGGTCACACGACCTTCGCGCAGGGTGTAGCCGGCGCCGCCCATGTCGATGACGCCGCCCACCTCGAACACGACGATGCGCGGGCCCGGCGTGTCCAGCGCGGCCTTCAGGCTGCCAGGGCCGTCGGCGGCGAGCGTGGTGACGCGGATGATCTTGCCGCCCTTGCCACCCGTGGTCTGCGCCCAGCCGGCATGCACATAGGTCGCCGGATGCAGTGGCGCCGTACTGCCCTGGGCATGGCTGAGACCGACGGAGAGGAGCAGTACGGGGGCCAGTGTCCAGAGCTTGTGCATGAGATCAGTTGCTCATCAGGTCTTGCATCGCTTCACGCGGGATCAGCGCGCCGGGATGCTGGATGACGCGCGCCGCTAGCCGGTTGCCGAAGGCCGCGGCCTCGGCGGGCGCCACGCCGCGCAGGCGCTGGCTCATGTAGCCGGCCGCGAAGCTGTCGCCGGCGGCGGTGGTGTCGACCACGCGCGGCACGGTTTCGGTCGGCACCTCCTGCCACTGGCCATCGCCGCCCACAACGGTGGACAGCGCGCCGCGCTTGATGGCGATCTCGGCCACCGGCAGCGCCTGCGCTGCGCTGACCGCCGCGTCCAGGCTGGGCAGGCCGTGTAGCGCCTGGTGGTCGTCCGCCGTGATGAGCGTGACGCTGGCGGCGGCGAAGGCGCGGCCATACCAGTAGCGGGCATCGGCCACCGAATCCCACAGCCGCGGGCGGTAGTTGTTGTCGAAGGCGACGACCTTGCCGGCGGCGCGCATGCGCGCCATCAGCGCCAGCACGCGCTCGCGGCCGGCCTGGGGCAGGATGGCCAGACTGATGCCCGACAGGTAGAGCGCATCCAACGCGTCGGCCTGCTCCTCCAGCGCCGTCGTCGCGGTATCGAAGTACGCGCGCGCCGCCGCCTGGCCGCGCCAGTAGTGGAAACGGCGCTCGCCGTTGCCGTCCAGCTCGATCAGGTACAGGCCCGGCACGCGGCCGGGCAGGCGCTGCACCAGGCCGGTCTGCACGCCTTCCGCGGCCCAGCGCTCCAGCATGCCGGTGCTGAGGCTGTCGTCACCGAGTGCCGTCGCGTAGTGCACGCGCAGTTGCGGGCCGCCGCAGCGGGACAGGTAGACGGCGGTGTTCAGCGTGTCGCCGCCGAAGGTCTGGCGCAACTGGCCGAAGGCCTGGCCTTGCAGTTCCAGCATGCATTCGCCCAGGGCGGCGATGGACACCGGCCGGCTGGTGGCCGAGGAAGAGGAGTTCACGATTGAAAATGAAACGTCGGTTCAATAAAGATATCGTACCTGGTCCACTTTGCGAACTTGGGTTTACCCCGGCCGGCGATTGCGAGCCGGGCCACCGCGCGTCGGGCGACGCCCTCGGCGCGGCTCGTCCGACTGAAATCAAGGGTTACTCGACCGGCCCGCCGTCCGCGCGGATGATGGGCTTCATCGCCTGGAGAGCCTTGTATGTCCCTGCTGGACCCGCTGGATCCCGAAGCCCTGGAAGTCAGCATCTCGGAACTGCTCGTCGCCACCGCCGACACCTACGACCCCGAGCTGGACAGGCGCATCACCGACGTGCTGCTGATGCTGCGCAAGCAGCTGCGCATGGACGTGGTCTTCGTGTCCGAGTTCGTCGATGGCCGGCGCGTGTTCCGTTTTGTGGACGGCGGCGAGGCGCTGGGCCTGCAGGCGGGCGATTCGGCGCCGCTGGAGCAGAGCTATTGCCAGGCCGTCGTGCAGGGGCGGCTGCCGGAGCTGGTCACCGATGTCGCCCCCTTCGTCATGGACGGCACGCTGCCCGAGGCGGGCATCACCGTGGGCGCCCACCTCAGCACGCCGGTGGTGCTGCCAGATGGCCGGGTCTACGGCACCGTGTGCTGCTTCAGCGCGTCGCCCAAGCCGGAGATGCAGCAGAGCGCGCTGGCCTGTCTGCGCCAGTGCGCGCGGCTGGTGGCGCGCAAGGTGGACATCGACCATCGGCCCGGGTTCGCGCCGACGCTGGCCGACGGGTCGGCGACCCAGCCGCAGTCCCTGTAGTTTCGAGGAGGAGATGCCATGAACAACGGTTTCGGACATGAAGTGCCGGCCCGGCACGCACAGCAGGCACGTCGCCAGGTCTCGCGCTACTGCGTGGTCATCGCCTCGACGGACGGCGCGCTGGCGCGGCTGTTGCTGGCCGATCGCACCCAGGTGGCTGAGTTCGATGCCGGCACCGAGGAGGTTGCCGAGCTGATCAAGACCGCTGCCTCCAGCATCGGCGCCGGCGGGCCGGAGTGGGACCGCGCGCTGGCCGGCCATACGGCAGCGGAGCGCGCGGCGGCGACGGTTTACGAGTTGTCCGTCTAGCGAGTGCTGCCCGAGGTGCGGCTGCGCCCGGCGTGAAGAAACCCACGGTAGCGGCGCCGCATGGCGAATCCGGTACCGATGCGACATCGACACCCCTGGTGAGAACCCTTAGGATGCCGCCTTTTTTCGGCCGGGCCCGTTCGCCATGCCAACAGCACCGTCGGGACGCCATCGGTCTCTCGCAGGATTGGGCAGCGCGGGCGCAAGCCCTCAACTCCATGGAGGGGGCGCCATGCCAACCCGCCAAGGCGCGGAGCCCGGGACCGGGCAAGGTGCCAGCCCGCCGGCGACCGACAGCGCGCTGCACGTTGTCGCCTACCGCGAGATCACCCTGGCCCGGCTGCTGGGCATGGAACAGGCCCATCGGCTGCTGGCACGCTGGCGGGCGGTGCAGGCGGACGACCCCAGCGGCCTGCTGGCCCTGCGCCTTGACCTGATGGGCGTGCGGCTGGAGCCGCAGGGCCAGGAGGCCGGCCTGCGCTACCGGGACCTGGCCGCGCGGCTGCAGGCCGGCGGCGACCGCGACGGCGCCGTCATTGCCTCCAGCCTCGCCCTGGGCACGGCCGCCTATGGTGGCGACGTGCTGAAGGCAGTGGCGGATTTCGAGCAGCTGCAGCCCGACATCGACAAGCTGGCCCACCCGCTGGACCGCAGCGCCGCGCTGTGGCCGGCGCTGTACCTGTACCAGACGCTGGGCAACCCCGCCGCCTACCTGCGCCATGTCAACCAGTTGCTGGCGCTGGCCAAGGCGACCGGCCACAAGGGCATGTGCGAGGCCGCCTCGGCCAACCTGGGCATCGCGCTGTACCTGTCCGGTGACGAGCTGGCCGCGCTGCGCGTGCTCAAGAGCGTGCTGGACAGCAGCGGTGGCGTCGGTGGCTGGATACGGTTCAGCGCGGTGGGCTGCCTGGCCGGCATCCATCATGCCCTGGGCAACTTCGACCAGGTGCTGCCGCTGTTGGAGGCCTGGGCCTTCCCGAGCAGTCGCGTCGGGCTGGACCCGGAGGCGGTCAACCAGTTCCACGCGCTGGGCGCGGAGGTGTACGCCCGGCTGGGGCGGCTGGACGCCGCACGCCGCTGCCTCGCGCTGCTGGAGCAGGTGCCGCAGGCGCAGCGCAGCTACGAGGTGCGCTGCCAGCTGGCCTTGTCGCAGGCGCTGTACCTGCAGGCGCTGGGCCAGCCGGCGCAGGCGCGGCAGGCGCTGGACGAGGCGGTGCAACTGGCCGAGTTCTTCACCGACAGCCATCGCGTGCTGGGTGCGCACCTCTGGCGCTCGTTTGCGCAGCTGGCGCAGGATCTGGGCGACAGCGCCGCCGCCTACCGCCACCTGGACCGCTACCGGGAGCTGGAGCAGCGCAAGAAGTACCTCGCCTTCGAGGCGCGCCGCGTGGTCCAGCAGTCCTGTGACGAGCCCGACCTCGCGATGCTGGACGAGTTCCGTCGCGACCCGCTGACCGGCCTGGCCAACCGCGAGCAGATGCGCGTGCTGGGCGACGAATGGCTGTCCCGCCGGCTGGCCGCGCCAGTGGTGCTGATGCTGAACCTGCGCCGCTTCAACGCGATCAACGAGGCGCTGGGCCATGAGGTGGGCGACGAGGTGCTGGTGGCCGTGGCGGACCGCCTGCGTGCGGCCACGGCCGTGTTCGGCCTGGCGCTGGTGGCGCGCGTGTATGCCGACCAGTTCGCGCTGGCCGTGCCGCGCGACGATGGCGACGCACCCATACGGCAACTCGCCGCGACGCTCTTCGCGAAGCCCCTGAGCGTGCGCGGCCATCTGGTGGACATCAGTGCCGCCTGGGGTGTGGCCATGGCCCCCGACCACGGCCAGACCATGCAGCAGCTGATGTCCAACGCCGAGATCGCGCTGCACGAGGATCGCCAGAGCTGCGCCGGCTGGACGCCGTTCTCGCCGCAGCTGCGCAAGGCCAGCCCGCGCCAGCTGTCGCTGGTGTCCGAGCTGCGCCGCGCGGCGCGGGACGACGAGTTCGAGCTGCTGCTGCAGCCCAAGTTCTCGCTGGCCGACGACCGCGTGACCGGCGCCGAGGCCTTGATCCGCTGGAACCATCCGGCGCGCGGCACCGTGCCACCGGTGGAGTTCATTCCGTTTGCCGAAGACATCGGTGCCATCCGCGGCATCACCGAATGGGTGCTGCGCCGCGCCATGCAGATCACGCGCCAGCTGGAGCAGGCGGGCCTGGCCTGCCAGATCGCGGTCAACGTGTCCGCGCACGACATCGGCGCCGCGGGCTTCGGCGAGACGCTGCAGCGCCTGCTGGCCGCGACCGGCGCCCGCGCCGCCGACATCCGCCTGGAGCTGACCGAGAGCGTCGCGATGAACGATCCGCTGCAAGTGGCCGAGCGCATGCGCGACATCAGCGCGCTGGGCTTCCAGTGGTCCATCGACGACTTCGGCACCGGCCAGTCCTCGCTGTCCTACCTGCACCGGCTGCCGCTGCACGAGCTGAAGATCGACCGTAGCTTCGTGCGCAACGCTGCGGCCTCCAAGGCCACGATCACGCTGCTGAAGGCGGCCATCGACCTGGGCACCAACCTGGGCCTGAGCACCGTCGCGGAAGGCGCCGAGACCCAGGAGGACTGGGACCTGCTCCGCCGGCTTGGCTGCGATGCCGCACAGGGCTGGCTGCGCGCCAGGCCGATGGCGGTGGACGCCTTCCTGCCCTGGCTGGCGCAGCGCGGCCAGGAATCAATCGCGCACGGCACTTACCGAAGTCTTAATGAACGCTTAGCCGAGAACTAGCAGCGCGCGCAACGTCGGTCGCCGACAGTGGCGTCCATGATGACTGCCACTTCCTCTCCCCGCCGCGGCGCGCTGAAGCCGGCCCTGCTGGTCGTGTCGATGTTGCTCGCCACCGGCACCGCGCGCGCCCATTGTTGGGCTGCCGGCGTTGCCGAGCCCATCAGCAACGACGGTCTGCCGGTCGGCCACGTGTCGTTCAAGCCGCTGCACGCGGCCATGGACCGCTTTGAGTCTCAGGTCCGTTCGAACGCCGGCCTGCTGGCCGTGCCCGATGTGCGGCTCAGAACCAGCCGTCACGTCATGGACTCCGACGACGCCGCCCGCCGCCCACGCGAGGCGGTTCTGCATGCCCAGGGCTTCGGCCCCAAGACCTGGACCGGCAGCGGCTGCGAGATCAGCGAACAGGCCGCCCACCGCATCGGCCCGCGCGCCGGCTTCAGCTTCTTCATCAACGCTCCGCTGGTGACGATGAACCGCTGGGCCCACGACGAGCAGCTCAGCGCCTACCTGGAGGGCGAGCGCGGCGAGGCCCTGCAGGGCTGGCCGGTCTTCCGCGACTGCGCCGTCATCGCGCCCCAGCAGCGCCTGCCGTGGATGCCGGTGCCGGTGGGCGAGATGCTGGCCTATTTCGAGCGCGAGCAGCAGCGCAAGATCGCCGACTGGGACCGCCGCCACGAGCGCGCGCTGCAGCCCTTCGACCTGGCCGCCGCCGAGCGCCAGGCGCAGCAGATCCGCGCGCAGAACGCCAAGGCCGCCGAGGCCTTGCTGATGGTCGCGCGCCAGCGCAAGGCCGCCGAGGCCGACAACCAGGCCCAGATCGCCCGTGGCCGCCAGGCGCTGGTGGACGAGCTGGCCGAGCTGCGCACCACCCGCGCCGGCATGGACCCGGCCCAACTGGCCGAACCCTACCGGCTGGGCACCGGCCGCCACCGCCTGCCCGGCGCGGCCGACGCCGGCCGGCCGCTGAAGCGCCTGGTCAAGCTGGACCCCGCCTTCCCCTGGGACGCCCGCAACCGCACGCGCATCCAGCTGCTGACCGTCTGCGCCAGCACCCATCCGAACAACCCGGCGTACTCGCTGCCGATGCGCGAAGCCGTTGCCGCGCTGGATCTGGCAAGCCTGGCCGCATTGCTGAACTGAACCTCATGCAAACCCCCGCTCCGTCCCGCTCGACGCTGACCGTCCCGGCCCGCACGCTGCCGCCGCCGCGCCCACCGGGTTGGCTAGCCGGCCATCCGCCGCCTTGCCCGGGGTTTCGCTCGCTGTATCCGTCGGGCGGCCTGAGCCTGCCTCAGGGGGCCGCCTTCAGCCTGGGCGGTTGAGCGCCTCCGAGGGCGTCACCGCCTTGTCGGCCGTCTCACTGTCCAGCCGCCACGGCGCGCGCCAGCGGCTGGGCGTGGACGGCCGGTCGGTCGGCGCGACTGGCGTATCGCGCTGGCGCAGCGCCTCCTCCAGTGCGGGCCAGTACTGTGGCCCGCAGGCCAGCCGCATGCCGTTGTCCAGCAGCAGCGTGGCGCGCTTGTTGTCGTGCGGCAGCGCCTCCAGCACATGGGCCGGCGCCACGGCCACGCGCGTCTGGCAGCGCAGCAGCCTGCCCGGGGGCAGGTCGTCCAGCAGCTCGGCAAAGCGCCGCTGCAGCAGGTGCTGCTCGCGAAAGCCGTGCATCAGCACGCTGGCGCGGCGCGGGTCGGGCAGCTCCATCCAGCGCACCTCGGCAAGGTCCACGCGCGTGAAATGGCCCTGCTCCAGCACCAGCAGCTGATTCACCTCCACGCCCATGCGGCGCCGCGGCAGCGCCCGCAGCGCTGCGTTGACGCGCTGCGGATCGCCCGCGGCCACGCAGCGGCGCACCACGTCGTGCGTCAGCCAGACCAGCTGCGGCGCCGGGTCGTGCAGCGAGGTCGCCAGCTCGGCAGCGTTGATGGGGCGCAGGCCCGGGTCCATCAGCAGCAGCTCGGGCTGCAGCGCCAGCGTCATCGTCAGCGCCTCGGTGGCAGTCTCGGCCCGGTCCAGCACACGCAGCGCGGCGGCGTCGACGAGGCGCTGTGCCAGTGCACAGGCCGGGCTGTCGGAGCGGGCGACGAGCAGCGCGCGGGGGGCATCCATGGTCGCCATCTTGGGTGTGGCGGCCGGTTCTGCCTTTGGTCATGCAAGCCCCCTGCGGGCCTTCGCGCGGGGAGGGGCGCTGCGTTGACGAGCGCCAAAGTCGCGGGGGTCAGCCGCGGCAGTCGGCGGTCAGCCAGGCGGCCAGTTGCGGCAGCCAGTCGTCCACCGCCTGGGCCAGCCCGCGCACGGCGCCGGCCGCGTCGGGCGCGCTGGCCCGTTCCAGCGTCCACGCCTGCTGCCGGGCGGTGCCGCCGCCGGCCGGCCACAGCGTGGCGTGCAGGCGCAGCTGCGCCCGGCTGTCCGTGGCGCTGGTGAACTGCTGCTCGAACTGGTCCAGGTTGACGCTCAGCAGCGCCGGCCCGCGGCCTGCGCAGCCCGGCGTGGCGGCCAGTTGCTGGCGCAGGCGCTGGGTCAGCAGCGCGGCCGGTGGCGCAGCCCATGCGCTGTCGCGGTAGTGCTCCAGCCGCTGGGCCTGCTGGAAACTGAGCCGATAGGCGATGCCCTCGCTGGCCAGCCACGGCGGCGATGTCACGTCGGCGATGCGCCAGGCCAGCGGGCCGCCGCTGGCGGCGCTCACGGCGCCGGGACCGAGGTCGTAGACGGCCTTGGGCGGCACGGTGGGTGCCAGCGAACAGGCCGTCAGCGCCAGCGCGGCCAGCAGGGTGGCGGCGCGCTTCACTTGGCGCCTCCCTTAAGGCGCTCGGCGAAGCCCGGCTCGCCCGGCCCCGGGGGCTGCGCGCCGCGGCCGAACAGCAGGCTCTGCGGCTGGTCGCCGACCTCGCGCGCCGCGCGCTCCACGCTGCGGCTGGCGGCTGACAGGTCGGCCACCAGCGGACGCGTGCGCGGCGCGGTGTCACCCACTAGCGCCAGCTCCAGGCTGCGCGTGGTGGCCTGCAGCTGCGCGGCGGCGCCGCCCAGTTGGTCGAGCACGGCCACGCGGGTCTTCAGCTCCTGCGTCAGCGCACGGCCGTCGGCGGCCAGCGCCTCGATCTCGCGCAGCGCGGTGCCGGCACGCTGGGCGGTGGCGTCGGCGTCCTTCAGCAGCGCGGGCAGTTCACGCGCGCCGGGCTGTAGCGCGGTCATCAGGCGGCTGGTGTCGGCGGCGGCCTGCTCCAGCTTCACGAGCGACTGCGTGAGCTGCGCGCGGTTGCCGTCGCTGAGCAGCGCGTTGAGCCGCTGCGCCGTCTCGGCAAAGCCGGCCAGCAGCAGCGGGCCGCTCTCGGCCAGGCGGTCCAGCAACGTGGGCCGCATCGCAATGCGCGCACCGGGCGCGGCGCGTTTCAGCGGGGCCGCGGCGTCGGCCTCCTCCAGGCTGACGAACGACAGCCCGGTGACGCCTTGCAGGCCCAGCTGCGCATGCGTGCCAGCCGACACCGGCGCGGCGGCGTCCACGGCGATGTCCACGAGGATCTGGCGCGGGTCCTGCGGGTCGAAGGCAATGCGCTCGACGAAACCCACCTCCACGCCGCGCAGCTTCACGGGCGCCTTCAGGTTCAAGCCCGGCACGCCGCTGCGCGCGACGACGGTGTAGTGCACGCGCTCGGTGCGGTCGCCCTGGAACCAGGCGACGCTGGCGGCCAGGGCCAGGCCCAGCAGCAAGAGGAACAGACCGGCAGCGATGGCGTGGGCTTTGTTTTCCATGATGTTCAGACGTTGGCTTCGTCACGGAGGACGGCAGGGACGCCGCCTTCGTCGCTGGTGTCGTCGAGGCTGAGGCGGAAGCGCCGCACGTCCTCCTCCGCGCAGCGCTCCACGTGGCCGAGGAAGAAGTTGCGCACGAAGGGGTGGGGCAGGCGCGCGACCTCGGCCAGCGGGCCGCTGGCGATGATGTGCTGGTCTGCCAGCACCGCGACGCGGTCCACGACGGCAAACAAGGTGTCCACGTCGTGCGTGACCATGACCACCGTCAGCCCCAGCTCCTGGCGCAGCTTGCGCAGCAGCTTGACGAACTGCTTGGCGCTGTCGGGGTCCAGGCCGGCGGTGGGCTCGTCGAGGAACAGCAGCTGTGGGTCCAGGATCAGCGCGCGCGCCAGCGACACACGCTTGACCATGCCGCCCGACAACTCGGCGGGCTGCTTGGTCGCGTCCTCGGGCTTCAGGCCCACCTGGGCCAGCTTCAGCATGACCAGCGGCTTCAGCAGGTCCGGCGGCACGCTCTTCAGCTCGCGCAGCGGCAGCGCGATGTTGTCGAACACGCTGAGCGCCGAGAACAGCGCGCCGTGCTGGAACAGCGCGCCCCAGCGGTAGCGCACGCATTCCAGGTCGCGCGCGGCGCAGCGGCCCAGTGGGTGGCCGAAGATCTTCACCGTGCCTTCGCGCGGCACGTCCAGCCCCAGCAGCAGCCGCAGCAGCGTCGTCTTGCCCGAGCCCGAGCCGCCGATCAGTGCGATGACCTCGCCGCGGTGCACGGTCAGGTTCAGCCGGCGATGGATGACGTGGCCGCCCAGCACCGTGGTGACGTTGTCGACTTCGATGATGGCTTCGCTCATAGGCCCACGTCGGAAAAGAGCACGGCAAAGATCGCGTCGACGACGATGACCAGCGTGATGGCGGTGACGACCGATTGCGTGACGGCCTGGCCCAGGCTCTCGGTGTTGGGCTTGACGCGCAGGCCGAAGTGCGAGGCCAGCAGCGCGATGAGGCCGCCGAACAGCATGGACTTGACCCAGCCCAGCCACAGGTTGACCGGCTCCACGACGCCGGGCAGCGTGTGCAGGAACTGCACCGGGTCCAGCTTGAGCTGCACATTCGCGGCGGCCATGCCGCCCAGCAGCATCAGCGCGCTGGTCCACAGCGCCACCAGCGGCAGCGACACGGCCAGCGCGATGACCTTGGGCGCGACCAGCCGCACCGTGTGCGAGATGCCCATGACGGACAGCGCATCCAGCTCCTGCGTGACGCGCATGACGCCAATCTGCGCCGTCATCGCCGAGCCCGAGCGCCCCGCGACGATGATGGCCGCCAGCAGCGGCCCCAGCTCGCGCAGCACGGCCAGCCCGAGGATGTTGATGACGAAGATGTCCGCGCCATAGGTCTTGAGCTGGCGCGAGATCAGGTAGGACAGCGTCAGCCCGACGAGGAAACCCACCAGCGCCGTGATGGGCAGTGCCTGCGCACCGGTGCGGTAGACGTTGGCCGAGATCTCGCGCCAGGCGATCAGCGACGGGTGGCGCAGCATGTGCACCAGGTCCAGTAGCAGCCGGCCGACCAGCGCGGTGAGGTCCACGGCATGGCTCGCGAAGGCCAGCACCCGCGCGCGCAGCAGCGCAAGACCCGGCCCCAGTCGAGGGCGGCGCCGGGGCAGCGCGGCGGGCTGCAGGAACTGCGCGAACAGCGTCACGTGCTCGGGCAGCCACAGCAGCCGCGCGGGCGGCTTCTGGCCCCAGCCCTGCCACAGCGTCAGCGCGCCGGCGGTGTCCAGCCGACCCAGCTCGCGCAGGTCCCACAGCGCGTCGCTGCGCGCTGCGACGGCGTCGGCGATGCGCAGGCGGAACTCCTCGTAGCGGCCGCGCAGCGCCAGCAGCGTCCAGTCGCCGCTGACGCGCCATTCGGCGCCGGAGCCGGCCTGCAGCTGAGGCTCGACGTCGACCGGGCCGTCCTCGGGCCAGGTCTGGGTCTGAGCGGGCAGGGTGCCGGCGTCTTGCATGGCGCAACGATAGCGCCGTCCGGTGACCGTGCGGGCTATTCGCCCGCGATGATTTCCAGCGGCCCGCTGGCGATGAGGCGGTACAGGCCGCGGCCGGTGCGCTCGATGCGCATGCCGAAGTCGCGCTCGGCCAGGCGGCGCTCCAGCAGCAGCAGGCGCACGCCGAGGTTGTCTTGCACCTCGGGCAGGCCCAGGTCGCCGCCGGCCAGGCGCAGCTCGCGGGTGCTGAAGCTGTCGCGGCCGCTGGCGATCTGGTCGCGCACCAGCTTGGCCAGGATCGCACCGGCCACGCCCTTGATGAGGTACTCGTCGTTGATGAAGACGCTGTGGTCCCGCGGGTAGTGGCGCAGCCGCAGCGGCGGGCTGTTGGCCGGCGTGGGGGCGGCGGGCACCGGCGCGGCGGGTGGCTCGTCGGCCAGCTCGGCGGTGCGCAGCGCGGCCAGGCCCTG